>NZ_JBDTKA010000116.1:0-39896 GCF_039935575.1 Lapillicoccus sp. | reverse complement strand
GCGCACAGGCCGTAGCAGCCGTTCCTGAGCCGGTTCAGGGCGGCATCAATCTCTGCCAGGGCGATTGCTGCGGCCACCCTGAGGGCGAAGGCGACCTCGGTTCGCGGCTCGCCGGCCGTCAGTGGCGTGACCGCTGCGGCCGCGTCGAGCTCATCGAGTTGGTCCAGCCGGAAGCGCCGCTGCTGTTCAAGAGCTGCGCGCAACTCGGGTAGATGGCGGGTAGTGACGCGTGGTACGGCAGTTTTCGTAGGTGTCAGACGGATCATGAGTGCTCTCCCCTTCATCGGCACGCTGTGCTCATGCGCGCCTTGCTGCCACCGCCGGAAGGGCGGGTGGGTACCGCAAGTCGCAGGTACCGGGGTGTCGGTGCGGCAGCCGGCAGACCCGGCCACTGGCGAGGTGGGTGAAGCCGCATTGACCAGCGACCGCCGCCGCGAAGTTGATGCTGGTGTTGTGCAGGTCCATGCGGCGCTGAGCCTCCACGGGTCGGGTCATGACGAGACCGCCCTGCGCGGCCGGCAGCTGCCCGGCGTGCGAGTGAGGATCCACCGTCATCGCCGCCGGGCTGGACATCAGGGCCTCCGCACGGACATTCAGCGGGCGCCGAAGGCGTGCCTGTGGGGGAGCGGGAAGACGGCGGCGGTGGAGCGTCAGATAGTTCGGCGCGCGACGGGCGCTGTCGTTCGTCGGGGCCTCCATCGGTTCGAGCCGGCCGGTGGTCGGCTCGGTGCCCGTGTGGCTACTCATGTGGATCATCTCCGTTGGTCTTTATGGGCGATCGGGGATGTCGTCGACCGCGCACCTCTCACGGTGCCGTTCCGGCGTGTTAATCGACAGGGCCCCGGCAGGTGACCCTGGAGGCTGCCTCTTGCCGACCATCGGCAATAAGGTGATAGGGCGTGGACCGCAGCCACGGCTTGGGAGGTGGGGTGATGAGCGCATCCGGTTCGACGCCCCGCCGCGGCCGTACCAAGGCCACCGCGGAAGATGCGTGGCTGACTGCCGTCGCGCACGCAGCCGCCGCGGCGGCCGGCGCCCCGGTCGAGCTGCTCGGGGAGTATCTGGCCATCCTCGCGGACGCCGCCGTGTCGGGGCGCCGGCCGCAGAAACGAGAACTCGAAGCCGTCCGTGAGCTGGGCCGTCGGGCGGCCGAACATGGCGTCGGCGCCGGCCAGGCCGTCGACCTCTATCTGTCGGCGGCGTGGCGGCTGTGGCGTGAGCTGCCACTGGTCGTTCGGACGCGTGACCGGGACCGGGTGCACGCCGCGGCCGAGGCGGTGCTGCGGGTCGTCGACGAGGCTGTTGAGGCGCTGGTCGACGGGCACCAGGCCGCCCGACGGCAGATGATTCGTCACGAGGAATCGCTGCGCCGGGAGGTCATCGATGATCTGCTGCGCGGCGATGCGGACGTGTCTCGGATGGTTGAGCGGGTCGAGCCGTTCGGGCTTGACCTGGGCCGAGAGCACCAAGTAGTGCTGGCCGCTCCCGGCGAGGGTAGTGGCGAGCTCAACAGGGCCGCAGTTCGGTTGGAACGAGTCATCGTCGAACAGTTCGGTGACCGCGACGTCCTGGTCGCGTCCAAGGACGGTCGACTCGTGGTCCTGATCCCCGCAGAGCCGTTCGAGGCAAGGCCACGCGCCGGTGATAAGGATGTGGCCACGCTCATTCAGGCCGAACTGAGACGGCTCGCCAAAGGCGTGCGGTGGCGGGTCGCCGTCGGACGGGCCTACCCCGGCGCCTACGGGATCGCCCGCTCCTATGAGGAGGCCCGCGAAGCGTTCACGCTTGCCGAACGACTCCACCTCGACACGGACACGGTGCACGCCCGCGACCTGCTCGTCTATCGGGTGTTGGTCCGAGACCGGGCCGCCATGGTGGACCTGGTGCGCGCAACACTCGACCAGCTCTCTGAAGCCCGCGGCGGCGTAGAGCCACTGCTGCAGACGCTGCAGACCTACTTCGCAACCGGCGAGGTCGCCACCGAAACCGCACGCCGCCTACACCTGTCGGTCCGAACCGTCACCTACCGACTAGCCAAGGTGAAGGCCCTCACCGGACACGATCCCGCCGATCCGGCGCAGCGATTCGCGCTGCACGCCGCGGTGCTCGGAGCCCGGCTCCTCAACTGGCCCGAGGATGAGCTGCCTGCGAGCGGATGACCTGCGAGCGAGTGTTCACACTGTGACGGGTGCCCGCAGCCCAGAGCACATCGCTTTGTGCCGTCCTTATGAGATTCGGGAGGCCGCCGCCACCGCCCTCTACGAACGCCGTGACGGCTCGCATTCTTGGGACGGGTGTGCACCGCGCTCGAGCTGTCCCTCAAATCTTTCGAGATCGTCACCCTGCGCTTTCGCGTGTCGCAGCGAGTCGGACGCGGGGTGTCGCTTACGCGTGCCTCGACATCGCGCCGTATGACGGACTTCGTGGCCCCTTTGGGTCGGATGTAGTCGAAGCCGGCCTCCTCGACGAGCTCGCGGGTTCCGTTGAGAGCAACGGCAGAAACCCCTCGCCGACAGTGACTCTTGTCGACCGCGTGGCCGTCGAACACCCCGTTGTGTCTCTCCATCAGACGTACGAAGGCATCCCACGTGTCGGTGGACAAGGCCTCGATCCTGTATTCAGTCACGGTGCCTCAGCTCAGGCAGAGACAGAACGGGTGACCGGCGGGGTCGAGCAACACCCGGAAGGTCGTCTCTGGCTGGTGATCGGGCTGGTGATCGGGCTGTAGGGATCGACCGGTTGGAACGAGAAGCACTGCGGGCGATGGGCATGGCGGCACCTTACGGGCAGTTCCGGACGATCCACTTCCGAGTCATACGGAGCAGGCGTAGGTGCGTGGTTGCCCGCACCTCGCTCGGATCTACCGGCGCCCAAGACTGAGTCCGGTGGCTTGACGTCGGGTTGTTCAGGCGGTGAGGAAGCCGGGCCATCCCGTTGCGGGTGGCACACCGATCGGCAGGGATCGTAGCCTGGTCAGTGTCGTCGGGTCCTGCGCATCGAGGAAGTCGCACAGCTGTCGGAACGACACGAACCGGGTGTCGGGGTGGGTGGCCATCTTCCGCATCACCTGTTCGACCGCAGCCATGTAGATGCCGCCGTTCCAGTTCTCGAAGTGGTTGCCGATGATGTAGGGGGCCCGGTTGCCGTCATACGCCCGGGTGAAGCCGGCCATCCACGAGTCGGCGGCCTCCTGCTGCCACTGAGCCCGCCTGGCTGGGTCACCGTCGGGAGTTCTGGACTGGTTGACCATCATGTTGTAGTCCATCGAGATGACCGAACTGTTGTGCCCGACGAACGGGATGGACGGCATGTCCAGGGCCCAGAGCCGGCCGGCTTTCGTGGGCCAGACCTGGTTGCCGGTCGAGCTGGTGTCGTAGCGCCAACCCAGCTCGTCGGCGGCGATACGGAGGTTTGCGGAGCCGTCCAGACAGGGGGTGCGCCCTCCCACCAGCTCCGTGCGGTAGTCGAACGGAAAGGGGTCCAGGTCGGTGAACCCGGTCGTCGTCCGCCACGTCATCACGAACTTCTTGGCCTGGGCGATCTCGTCCTTCCATTGGTCGACCGTCCACGTCGCCACCCCGTCGCTCCCGCAGAAGTGACCGTTGAAGTGAGTGCCGATCTCGTGTCCCTCCAACCACGACTTGCCGATGTTGTCGATGGTGCCGTGCACCGACTCCGGACCGAAGAACGGGATCGCGCTGGCACCTGGCGCGCGGCCCGGCGGCAGGTACAGCGTGCGTTGGTCCTTCGGGACGGTGTAGATGCCCGACAGGAAGAGTGTCATCGACGCCTTGAGCTCCGCGGCTACCGCCCGGAAATGAGCCAGGAGAGGCATCTGGTTGGTCCAGCCTGCGCCGTCCCAGGACACCACGACGAACTGCGGAGGGGTGTCGCCGCGCTGCAGACGGGTCGGTATGGGCTGGTTCGGCTGCGGACCGGTGACGCGCCACGAGCCGTCGTTGGCCTCGTTGCCGGTCGTCGAAGGCATATCGGTCGGTGTGGTCATCGTGGCGGTCGACGCGCCCGCGGACGTCTCAGGGACGCGGCCCCCGCCCGGCACCTGCAACCGGTCGCAGGCACCGAGGGCCGCAGCGCCGCCGAGAGCCAGACCCCCGGTCAGTAGCGCGCGGCGGTTGACGTCGACCATGTGTGCTGTCCTTCGGCTGTGCGCAGGCTGTGTCCGTGTGATGGCCAGGGTAGCCAGAACGGACGAATCAGACGGCGCGCAAGGCCGGGCAGGCGGCTGGGAGTTCAACCACGAGTGGGAGGGGACGTGCATCTCCACCTCGAGAGCGAACTGCCCGCCACCCCGTCTCGCTCAGGGCGCGGTGTGCTCCGGCCCGTGCCAGCGCGCCGTCGACCGGCCGGCCTCGACCGCCCGTGCATAGGCCTCGGTCACGATCTGCTCGGCCATCTCCCGACCGGTCCAGTGCGCGCCCTCGACGGACTTGCCCGGCTCGAGGTCCTTGTAGGTCTCGAAGAAGTGCTGGATCTCGAGCCGGTCGAACTTGTTGATGTGCTCGAGCTCGGTGATGTGCGCCTGACGCGGGTCCCGAGCCGGCACGCAGATCACCTTGTCGTCGCCCCCGGCCTCGTCACGCATGCGGAACATGCCGATCGGGCGGGCGAGGACCTGACATCCGGGGAACGTCGGCTCCTCCAGCAGGATCAGCGCGTCGAGCGGGTCACCGTCCTCTCCGAGGCTGTCCTCGACGTACCCGTAGTCGGCGGGGTAGCTCATCGACGTGAACAGCAGCCGGTCGAGCCGGATCCGACCAGTCTCGTGGTCGACCTCGTACTTGTTGCGCATCCCTTTGGGGATCTCGATCGTCGTGTAGAACTCCACGGCACGCTCCTACGGGAGAATCTTCGGCCAGCGTCTGGCATCTTGTCAGATGGCGGGCACTTCGCGAACCGGTCACGCGTAAGAAGGGGGGGCCACCATGCGACGGATACTCGCTGCGCTGGGCGTGCTCCTGCTGCTGGTGGTCGGCTACGCCGCCCTGGATGTCTACGACGTCGTCCCCGGTGTGCTGACCCTCGCCAACGCTCCTGACCCACCGACAGCCCAGCCGTCCCCCACCGAGTCGACAGCCGAGCCGTCCACTCCGCCCGTCAGCCAGCCTCGCGCCGACCCAGCCGGTATGCCGTTGGCCACCTCGGGTGCGCAGCAGCCCGAACCCACGGCGGCGGGGCTGGCGGCCGCGCTGGGTCCGGCGCTCGCGGACCCGGCGATCGCCGGGCGGCTCGGTGTGAGCGTGCGCGACGCGGCGACGGGAACCCACCTGCTGGACGTCGATGCCCAGCAGCCGCTCATCCCGGCCTCCAACCTCAAGCTGCTGTCCGCTGCGGCGGTCCACGCCACCTTCCCGGCCGGAGCCACCCTGACCACCAAGGTCGTCCAGGGCGGCGTCAGCGGTGAGAGCGGGCAGCTCCTGCTCGTCGCCGGTGGGGACACGCTGTTGGCCTCTGGCGCGGGTGACCCCGCGTCCGTTGTCGGTCGCGCCGGGCTCGGCGACCTGGTGAGCGCGACAGCCTCGGCGCTGCGCGCACAGGGGGTGGCGCGTGCGAGCGTCGCGCTCGACCTCTCGTACGCCCCCGGTCCCCTGACTGCCTCGACGTGGTCGCCTTCGTTCGTGCCCGACGCGATCACCGGTGCCGTGACGACGATCGGCCTGGCCGTGGACCGCGCCGAACCCGGCAGGCCGGGTTCGGCGAACCCGGCCATCTCCGCCCAGGCGGCCTTCGTCGCTGCGCTCACGGCAGCGGGCATACCGACGTCGGTCGCGCCTGCGGCCACGGCGCCGGCCGGAGCGCCCGTCCTCGCCTCGGTCACCTCGGCTCCCGTCGCCGACCAGCTCGCCCTGGCCATCGTCGACTCGGATGACGCGCTCACCGAGTCGTTGACCCGGCAGGCGGCATTCGTCAAGGGCACCGCGCCGGGGTTCGCGGCGACGGCGGCCTTCGTGCAGACCACGCTCGCCGGACTCGGCGTCGACCTCACCGGAGTGAGCCTGGCCGATACGTCCGGGCTGTCGCGCCAGAACGTGCTGCCCGTCCGCGTCATCGGCGACATGCTCGCCCTCGGCACCGACCCCGGATCGCGGCTTCCCGCGATGCAGGCGACTCTCCAGAGCCTGCCGGTCGCCGGACTGAGCGGGACACTGGCGGGCCGGTTCGAGGACGCGACGACGCGCGCGGCCGCCGGGGTGGCCCAAGCCAAGACCGGCACCCTCACGGGGGTCAGCGCGCTGGCTGGGACCGTGGTGACGGCCGAAGGGCGGTTACTGACGTTCGCCATTGTCTCGAACTCCACCGGCGGGGCGGGGGGAACGCCCGCTGCCCGAGCCGCGTTGGACCGCTTTGTGACGGTTCTGGTGTCGTGCGGGTGCCGCACCTGAACCCGGCAGAGATATCGCGACTGATATTGAGACTGATGTCGAGACTGATGTCGAGACGAAACGCAACGACAGGGGGGACCCCATGAGCGCAGCGAGCGACGCGCCGGTACCGGCGGTGCCGGACCCGCGTCTGGGGGCAGACCAGGGGGCACAACAGGGGGCCCAGAAGTACGTCGACTGGGAGTTCGCCAAGGCGACCGGCCGCCGCCTGGTCAACCCGGGGCCGCGTGTCTCCCCGGACGAGGCAGCCGCCATCGTGGCGCAGCTGCGCGAGGCGGCGGTCACCGCCCGCGAGCCGATCGCGACGGCCACCCGTCTGCAGAGTCCGCCGGACGCGCCGGCAGCGCTCGTGGTGGACCGGGCCGGATGGATGGACGCCAACATCGACTCGATGGCCTCCCTGGTCGCGCCGATCATCGACAAGGTCACGCGCGCCGCGGGCAGTCCCGGTCACCCCGCAGGACGCGAGGCGTCCGCGACCGTGTCGGCGATCAGCGGCAAGGTGACCGGCGCCGAGACCGGCGCCGTCATGTCCTTCTTGGCCAGCAAGGTGTTGGGTCAGTACGACCTCGCCCCACAGGGCGCTCCGCGACTGTTGCTCGTGGCGCCGAACATCGTCCAGACCGAGCGTGAGCTGGGTGTCGACCCCCACGACTTCCGCCTCTGGGTGGCGATGCACGAGGAGACCCACCGGGTCCAGTTCACCGCCGTCCCGTGGCTGCGCCAGCACCTCGTCGACCGCACCCGCGAGCTCACCCTCGACATCGCACCCACGCCCACCGAGCTCTCGGAACGGCTCGGTGAGATCGCCCGGCGGCTGCCCGAGGCGTTCCAGCCCGGCAGCCAGGGCCTCGCCGAGATCTTCCTGACACCCGAGCAGCGCACCAAGGTCGAGCAGATCACCGCGGTCATGTCGCTGCTCGAAGGGCACGCCGACGTGATGATGGACGAGGTCGGCCCGTCGGTGATCCCGTCGGTAGCCCAGATCCGTGAGAAGTTCACCCATCGCCGCGCGGGAGTCTCGGGCCTGGACCGGGTGATCCGACGAGCACTCGGGCTGGAGGCGAAGATGCGGCAGTACTCCGACGGCGCCGCATTCGTCCGGGGCGTCGTGTCTCGAGCCGGGCTCGACGGGTTCAACGCCGTCTGGTCCGCACCGGACACCCTCCCCTCGCCGTCCGAGATCTCCGACCCCGAAGCCTGGGTGCGGCGCGTGCACGGCGGCGGATGACCGGCCCCGCCTCCGCCGTCGCCTCGACGCGACTGGCGGTCCGGGCCGAGCTCGACACGCTTCCCGAGGGCAGCGTGGTCCTCGTCGGGTGCAGCGGCGGACCCGACTCGCTGGCGCTGGCGGGTGCCGTCGCGTTCGAGGCGCCGAAGCGCTCGATCAAGGCTGCCGGGCTGGTCGTCGACCACGCCCTGCAGCCGCGCTCGCGGCAGGTCGCCCAGACGGCCGCCGCACAGTGTCGCGAGCTGGGGCTGGACCCGGTCGACGTGCAGACCGTCCGGGTGCCCCGGGACGGCTCGGGACCCGAGGGCGCTGCCCGGTCGGCCCGCTACCTCGCCCTGGAGGAGACAGCCGAACGCCTCGGGGCGGACGCGGTGCTCATCGGACACACCCGCGACGACCAGGCGGAGCAGGTCCTGCTCGGGCTGGCTCGCGGGTCGGGCTCGAGGTCCCTCTCCGGTATGCCGCGCCGCCGCGGTCTGTTCGTCCGCCCCTTCATCGCGCTGCCCCGGTCCGAGACCGAGGCGGCGTGCACGGCATACGGGATCGAACCGTGGCGGGACCCGCACAACGAGGACCCGACGTTCGCGCGGGTGCGAGCCCGTGGCTTCCTGCGCATGCTCGAGGACGAGCTCGGACCCGGCATTGCGTCGGCGCTCGTCCGCAGCGCCGAGATGCTGCGGGAGGACTCGGACTACCTCGAGGACCAGGCACGTCAGGTGCGGTCGAGTCTCGGAGCCGGCCCGTTCGACGCCGCCGAGCTGCTCGCCCTCCCGCGCGCGCTCAGGACGCGGGTGTGGCGGTTGCTGGCGGTCGAGGCGGGGTCGGGCGCCGGGCAGCTCACCGCCGCCCACGTCGAAGCCCTGGACGCCCTGCTGACCTCGTGGCGCGGGCAGGGGCCGCTGAACCTGCCGGGCCACGTCACCGCCTCCCGTGCCGGTGGTGCGGTCGCCCTGGTCGCCAAGGAGCCCGCCCGTCCGGTTGAATGAGCACACGCCCATCGCCGGGTGCCGCAGAGCCCACCCAGAGGGAGACCGTCCGTGGATGCCGACGACATGGGCGACGACCTCGCCACGACCCTGTTGTCCGAGGAACAGATTCTCACCCGGATCGGCGAGATGGCGTCGGACATCTGGCGCGACTACGCGGGCAAGGACCTGCTGCTCGTCGGGGTGCTGAAGGGCGCGGTGCTCGTCATGGCCGATCTGATGCGTGCGCTGCCCGGCTCCGTCCCGATGGACTGGATGGCGGTCTCGTCCTACGGGTCGGGGACCAAGTCGTCGGGCGTAGTCCGGATCATCAAGGACCTCGACGCCGACATCACGGGGCGCCATGTGCTCATCGTCGAGGACATCATCGACTCCGGCCTCACGCTGTCGTGGATCCGGGCCAACCTCGACTCCCGCGGTCCGGCCTCGGTCGAGATCTGCGCGCTTCTGCGCAAGCCCGAGGTCGCCAAGGTCGAGATCGACGTCAAGTACGTTGGTTTCGACATCCCCAACGAGTTCGTCGTGGGCTACGGCCTGGACTACGCCGAGCAGTATCGCAACCTGCGTGTCGTCGGGACACTGTCGCCGTCCGTCTACTCCTGAGGCGACATCCGTGGTCGCGGGGCGGAACACGGGTTCGGCGTCCGTCGTTCACCTGCGAGAATGAACAGCGCCGGGTTTGTCACAAACCCGTGCGTCGCCACCTGAGCAGGAGGGTCGGGGCACTCCCCGGACGTACATGGACATCAAGCGAATCATCCGCATGCCGATGGTATGGATCGTCGTACTCATCGGCGCCGCGATCCTCGCCCTCTCCCTTTCGGACGGCGGCGGGTTCACCCGCATCGACACGTCCAAGGCTCTCGACCTGGTCAACAGCAACAAGGTCGACTCCGCCAAGCTGGTGAACAACGAGCGGATGGAGCTCACGCTCAAGGCCGGTCAGAGCTTCAGCGACGGCGACGTCAAGAACGCCACCAAGGTGTACGCGTACTACGTCACTGCCCGTGGCGACAACGTGGTGGCCGCGCTCGACGCGCACGTGCCCCCGAGCGGCTACACGGACCAGATCGACCAGCCCAGCTGGCTCGGGTCGCTGCTGGTCACCGTGCTGCCGTTCGTCATCATCCTCGGACTGTTCTGGTTCCTCATGAGCCAGATGCAAGGCGGCGGCTCGCGCGTCATGCAGTTCGGCAAGTCCAAGGCGAAGCTCGCCTCCAAGGACACGCCCAAGGTCAACTTCGCCGACGTCGCCGGGTGCGACGAGGCGGTCGAGGAGCTCCACGAGATCAAGGAGTTCCTCCAGGAGCCGGCGAAGTTCCTTGCGGTGGGCGCAAAGATCCCCAAGGGTGTGCTGCTCTACGGACAGCCCGGCACCGGCAAGACCCTGCTGGCCCGGGCTGTGGCCGGTGAGGCTGGCGTGCCGTTCTACTCGATCTCCGGTTCCGACTTCGTCGAGATGTTCGTCGGTGTCGGTGCCTCCCGCGTCCGCGACCTGTTCGAGCAGGCCAAGGCCAACGCCCCCGCCATCGTCTTCGTCGACGAGATCGACGCGGTCGGCCGGCACCGCGGTGCGGGTCTCGGTGGCGGGCACGACGAGCGGGAGCAGACCCTGAACCAGCTCCTCGTCGAGATGGACGGGTTCGACGTCAAGACCAACGTCATCCTCATTGCAGCCACCAACCGTCCCGACATCCTCGACCCGGCCCTGCTGCGCCCCGGCCGCTTCGACCGGCAGATCGCCGTCGACAGCCCCGACATGATCGGCCGCAACCGGATTCTGCAGGTGCACGCGCAGGGCAAGCCCATGGCGGCGGACGTCGACCTGCTGGCCGTCGCGCGGCGTACACCCGGGTTCACCGGCGCCGACCTGGCCAACGTGCTCAACGAGGCCGCCCTGCTCACCGCTCGCAGCAGCAAGAAGATCATCGACAACTACTCGTTGGACGAGGCGATCGACCGCGTCATCGCGGGTCCGCAGAAGCGCACCCGCATCATGTCCGCCGCCGAGCGGAAGATGACGGCTTATCACGAGGGCGGTCACGCCCTGGTCGCCGCGTCGCTCAACCACACGGACCCCGTCACCAAGGTGACGATCCTGCCGCGCGGCCGCGCTCTCGGATACACGATGGTGATGCCGCAGGACGACAAGTACTCCACGACCCGCAACGAGATCCTCGACCAGCTGGCCTACGCCCTCGGTGGCCGCGTCGCCGAGGAGATGGTCTTCCACGACCCGACAACCGGCGCCGCCAACGACATCGAGAAGGCTACTGCGATGGCCCGCAAGATGGTCACCGAGTTTGGCATGTCGGAGCGGGTCGGCGCGATCAAGCTCGGCCAGAGCAACTCCGAGGTCTTCCTCGGCCGCGACATGGGTCACCAGCGCGACTACAGCGAGGAGATCGCCGGGGTCGTCGACGAGGAGGTGCGCAAGCTCATCGAGAACGCGCACGACGAGGCGTGGCACGTCATCAACGACAACCGCGACGTCCTCGACCGTCTCGTCCTCGAGCTGCTTGAAAAGGAGACCCTCAACACCGCGGAGCTGGCGGCCGTCTTCACCGACGTGCGCAAGCGCCCGCTCCGCCCGATCTGGCTCTCCAGCGAGTCGCGTCTGATCAGCGACATCCCGCCGGTGCTCACGCCTGCCGAGCGCACTGCATCGAACGGCTCGAACGGCTCGAACGGGTTCAACCGCAACGGGTACGGCCGTGGCCCGCAGGACGCCGGTGTCAGCTCGGAGATGGAGCAGAAGATCGACGAGGCTGCCGAGGCCGGAGCGCATCCCCTTGCCGAGGAGGAGCCTCGGACCCAGGTCATCGAGGTTCCGGACGGCGGCCGTATCGACCTGACCGAGGACCACTGACCCAACGTGGCCGTCGACCACGACCGCGCCGAGGCGGCCGTCCGCGAACTCCTGTTCGCAGTGGGGGAGGACCCTGACCGCGAGGGGCTGCGTGACACCCCGGGTCGGGTCGCCCGGGCCTACGCCGAGATCTTCGCCGGACTGGAGATGTCGCCGCAGGACGTGCTCGGGACGACCTTCTCCATCCAGCATGACGAGCTGATCATCGTGCGGGACATCGAGGTCTACAGCACCTGCGAGCACCATCTGGTGCCGTTTCACGGGGTGGCACACGTGGGGTACATCCCGGCCCGGGACGGCAGGGTCACGGGCCTGTCCAAGATTGCCCGGCTCGTCGACGTCTACGCTCGACGTCCCCAGGTCCAGGAGCGGCTCACCACCCAGGTTGCCGACGCCCTGGTCGAGCACCTCGAGGTCCAGGGGGCGATCGTCGTCGTCGAGTGCGAGCACCTGTGCATGTCGATGCGGGGCGTCCGCAAGCCCGGTTCGCGGACCATCACCTCTGCGGTCCGCGGTCAGCTGCGCGACCCGGCCACCCGAGCCGAGGCGATGTCGCTCCTGCTCGGGGGTCAGCGGTGACCGGACACCCGCTCCCCACTCCCGCGGGGCGCTGTGTCGTCCTGGGTGTCGTCAACGTGACCCCCGACTCGTTCAGCGACGGGGGCGACTGGTTCGAGCCAGAGGCGGCGATCGCGCACGGCCGAGCCCTCCTGGCAGCCGGTGCGGACGTCGTCGACGTCGGGGGGGAGTCCACGCGTCCCGGCGCCGAACGACCAACACTGGACGAAGAGCTGCGCCGGGTTCTGCCCGTTGTCGAAGCCCTGGCGGCCGACGGAGCCGTTGTGTCGATCGACACGATGCGGGCTTCCGTCGCCGCAGCAGCGCTGGGCGTCGGTGCCGTCGTGGTGAACGACGTGAGCGGCGGCCTGGCCGACTCCGAGCTCGTCGAGGTCGTCGTCGCCGCGCAGTGCCCGATGATCGCCATGCACTGGCGCGGCCATAGTGTGGGAATGCAGCAGCGCGCCGCCTACGGCGACGTGGTGGCCGACGTCTGCGCCGCGCTCGCCAGCCGCCGCGACGCCTTGCTTGCGGCTGGGGTCCTACCCGACAGGCTCGTGCTGGACCCCGGCCTCGGGTTCGCCAAGAACGCCGAGCACAACTGGGCGCTCCTGGCCCACCTCGACGCGCTGGTCGCCCTCGGTCAACCGCTGCTGGTGGGGGCCTCCCGCAAGACGTTCCTCGGCCGCGTCGGTGTCCCCGACGGCGCACCTGCCCGCCCACCGCGGGACCGAGAGAATGCCACGACCGCCACCAGTGTGATCGCCGCGCAGGCCGGCGTCTGGGGTCTGCGGGTCCACGACGTCGCCGGCACGCTCGACGCCCTCGCGGTCGTCGACCTCGTGGAGGCGCACCGATGACGGACCGCATCGCCCTGCGTGGGGTCGAGGCCTTCGGCTACCACGGCGTCCTCGCCGACGAGAAGCGAGACGGCCAGCCGTTCGTCGTCGACGTCGTCATGAGCCTCGACCTGTCCCGCGCGAGCGCCTCGGACGACCTCGACCACACCGTCTCGTATGCCGAGGTCGCCGGTGAGGTCGTGGCCCGGATCACCGGGCCGTCGTTCGACCTCATCGAGCGGCTGGCCGAGGTCGTGGCCGACGACGTGCTGTCCCACGCGCTCGTCGAGGGTGTCGAGGTCACGGTCCACAAGCCGCAGGCGCCGGTCGGGCATCCGTTCAGCGACGTCGCCGTGTCGGTGCGCCGCGAGCGGGGGACACCGGTCGTCCTCGCCCTCGGCGCCAACCTCGGCGACGCCAAGGCGACCCTCGAGGCCGCGGTCGAAGCGGTGGCCGGCCTCCCCGGCATCCGCATCCGGGCGGTGTCCGCGCTGGTCGAGACGGATCCGGTGGGTGGGCCGGAGCAACCGGCATACCTCAATGCTGTCCTGCTCGCGGACTCGACGCTGGCTCCGGCACCGCTGCTTGCGGGTCTGCACCGGATCGAGGCTGAGCACGGGCGCACACGCGAGACTCGTTGGGGCGCAAGGACGCTCGATCTCGATCTCATCCAGTTCGGGGTGCCCGGAAGCAGCTCCGAGCGTCGGTCGGACGAGCCTGAGCTCCTCCTGCCGCACCCGCGTGCCCACGAGCGAGCGTTCGTGCTCGTTCCGTGGCTCATGGCCGATGCCGACGCGACCCTGCGGGACGGTGACCTGGTGACGACGGTCCGTGCTGCACTCGATGCGGTTGGCGGCCCTGACGCCGCCGGTGTCCGACCTGGCCCGGAATGGAGGCCGGCATGGTGACCGACCCGCGCGGCATCCGGGCGCGCGTCCTCGTCGTGGTCGCCGTCGTCGTCGCCGGCCTGTCCTGGGTCGTCCTGCGGCTGCTCGTCGGGTCGGGCAAGGACCTGCCGCAGCCGAGCTGGTTCGGGGTGGTCATCTTCGTCGTCCTTGGCGCCGCGCTGCTACTCGTCGGCCGCCCCGTGAAACGGCTGGTGGCGGGCACGAACAACCGCCCCGTGCACCCCCTGTATGCCGCGCGTGTCCTGGCCATGTCCCAGGCCGCGGCGCTCGCGGGTGCGGGGATTCTCGGGTGGTACGCCGCCCAGGTCGTTCTCGCACTTCCCGACGTCGACGTGCCGTCTCAGCAGGGCAAGGCGGCTTTGCTGGGCGCCCTCGCCGTCGCGGCCGGTGCGGTGGCCGTCGTCGGGCTCGTCGTGCAGAGCTGGTGCCGCATCGACGACTCGGGACGCCCGGACGACGGTGACGACATCGGCGGCTCCCGCGCCCGGGCTCGTTAGCGGCGCGGGACCGGACTCACGTTGTCCCGGGTTCCTGGGGTGAGGAGGTGCCGAGAACCGGCATACGTGTGAGTCCCGTCGGCAAAGACGTGAGTCCGGTCGGCAAAGACGTGAGTCCGGATCGAGGTCGGGACTGCCCGGCTAGCGGTAGACCTCGCCGCCGACCGTGCCCATCTTCGGGTCAACCATGCCCCCGGCGACCCAGTTCGGGCCGCCGTGGACGTACTTCGCTCGCTTCAGCGCGACCGTCAGGGCGCCCAGCTTGGCCTCCGGAGTCGGGGTGTACCAAAGGTAGAGCGCCTCCTTGGCCAGGCCGCTGGTGCACACGACGGCGTCCGGTGCGGGTGGCCCGGCCGGCGAGGTGGGCGGAGCGGGAGTGACAGCCGCCGACGGGTCGGCGGGAGCGGCGGTAGCTGTCGGGGTGGCGGGGATCCGGATCGGGGCGACGGTGGTCGGGCAGCCGAACGCCTTCGGAAGGTCGTCGATCGACCGGATCGTGGCTGGGTCGACGGGAGAGCTGCCCGCGGAAACCGGCACAGGCATACCGGGTAGCGCCGTGGCCGTCACGCTGGCGGTGACCGGAGGCTGGGTCTGCGGGCCTGGTGACGTCACCGCGGCGGCCGGCGTGGAGGAGGTGAGGGGCTGCGGTTCCTTGTCCGCGCACGCCGAGAGAGACATGACTGACAGGGCTGACAGGGCCGACACCAGGGCAAGGCTCAACAGGCGAGCAGGTGACCTCGTCATTTGTCGATATCCCCCACCACGAAGAACATCGAACCCAGGATCGCGACCATGTCGGCGACGATCTGCCCCGGGAGCATCGGCGCGAGCACGGCGATGTTGTTGAACGACGCGGACCGCAGCTTCAGGCGCCACGGGGTGCGGTCGCCGCGCGAGACGAGGTAGTAGCCGTTGAGCCCGAGGGGGTTCTCGGTGGCTGTGTATCGCTCACCCTCGGGGACCCGCACGACCTTCGGGAGCCTGACGTTGACGGGTCCGCGGGGCAGCGAACGCAGCCGGTCGACGCACGCGTCGGCCAGGTCGAGGCTGACCTCGGTCTGCTCGAGCAGCACCTCGAGGCGAGCCTGGCAGTCGCCCGCGGTGCGGGTCACGACCCGACCGGGACCGCCGGTGGCAAAGAGCTCGGCGTACGCGAGGTAGGGCTGGTCCCTGCGCAGGTCGAGGTCGAGCCCGCTCGCTCGCGCGATGGGGCCGGAGACTCCGTATGCGTGGATCATATCCGTCCCGAGGATGCCCACGCCGCGCGTCCGGGCGATCAGGATCTCGTTGCCCACCAACATGTTTCGAAGATCAGGCAGGCGCCGGCGCACCTCCGCAACCGCGTGGGCGACGCGGCCGAGCCAGCCCGCTGGCAGGTCCTCCTTGAGCCCGCCGACCCGGTTGAACATGTAGTGCATCCGACCGCCGGAGGCCTCCTCCATGACGGCCTGCAACTCCTCGCGCTCGCGGAACGCGTAGAAGATCGGGGTGATCGCCCCGAGCTCGAGGGGATAGGACCCGAGGAACATCAGGTGGTTGAGCACCCGGTTGAGCTCGGCGAGGAGCGTGCGGGCCCAGACCGCCCGCTCGGGCACCTCAATGCCGAGCATCTGCTCGACGCCGAGCACGACGCCGAGCTCGTTGGAGAACGCCGAGAGCCAGTCGTGTCGGTTGGCGAGCACGAGGATCTGCCGGTAGTCACGCACCTCGAAGAGCTTCTCGGCACCCCGGTGCATGTAACCGACGATGGGTTCGGCGGACACGATCCGCTCGCCGTCGAGCACGACCCGCAGCCGCAGCACCCCGTGGGTCGCCGGGTGCTGTGGACCGATGTTGAGCACCATGTCGGCCGTCGCGAGACCACCCGCGCCGAGCCCGATCTCGACCTGCCGCGAACCCGGGGGGCCGGCGCTCGCCCGAGTGGTCGTCATGGCGGTCAGTCTGCCGTATGCCCGCAGCGGCCTGAGGGAACCGGCTCCTACGCTGTCGCCCATGACGGTGGACGCGGCGGCCCTGCTCGACCTGACGGACGCCTCGGTGGTGGCCAACCCCTACCCCGCGTTCGCGGCGTTGCGCGCGCAGGCCCCGGTTGCCTGGCACAGCGGGCTCGGTCAGTGGGTCGCGACCAGCCACGCCGCCTGCAGCCAGGTCCTGAGGGACCGCGGCCTCGGCCGGGTCTTCCGCGAGCGGGAGCCACAGGATGCCTGGGACACCTTCAACTGGCTGCACGCCGAGTCGATCCTCGACAGCGAGCCGCCGAAGCACACCCGCCTGCGCCGGCTGGTGCAGAGCGCGTTCAGCCGGGGGCACGTCGCGCGCCTAGGCCCGCGGATCGAGGCGCTGACGGCCGGTCTGCTCGTCGGGTGCCGGCAGCGGCTCGAGTCCGAGGGGAGCTTCGACGTCATCTCCGACCTCGCCGAACCGCTGCCCGTGCTCGTCATCGCGGAGCTGCTGGGCTGGCCGGAGCAGGACCGCCACCTGCTGCGGCCGTGGTCGCAGGCGATCGTGCGGATGTACGAGGTCAACCGGACCGCCGAGGAGGACGAGGCGGCTCAACGCGCCTGCGGTGAGTTCGCAGCATACGTCGAAACGCTTGCTGCCCAACGTGTCTCGATGGGGTCAGCGGACGGTCCCGACGACCTCCTCGCTGACCTGGTGGCCGTCCGCGAGGGTGGCGACCGGCTGTCCACCCGCGAGCTGGTCGCCACCGCGGTGCTGCTCCTCAACGCCGGTCACGAGGCGAGCGTCAACGGGTTCGGCAACGGTCTGGCCAGCCTGGTCGCCTCCGGGCGAGATCCGGGCCGGGTGGCGCCGCTGGTCGAGGAGATGCTGCGTCACGACTCGCCGCTGCAGCTGTTCGAACGCACCGCGACCCGGGAGGTCGTCGTCGCAGACGTGCGGATTCGCGAGGGCCAGAAGATCTCCGCTCTGCTGGGAGCGGGCAACCGTGACCCGGCCGTCTTCGAGTCGCCCGACGAGTTCCGCCCGGACCGGGACCCGAACCCGCACCTGGCCTTCGGCGCCGGCATCCACTTCTGTATCGGCGCCCCGCTCGCTCGGCTCGAGCTGGCGACGAGCGTCGCGGCGCTGCTGGCCGAGCTCGGTCCGCTGGAGGTGGTCGAGTCCGTGCGGCGGCCGACCTTCGTCCTGCGCGGCTACGAGCGGCTGAGCGTCCGGTCCGCCTGAGGGCTCACGCCGACGCGATCCACCAGAAGGCGCCGAACCCGTCGAACGAGCGCAGCGTGATCTCGGCTGTCGCGTCGGCGATCCCGTCCAGGTAGGCCGCGGGGTTCGAACGAGCCAACCCGTGGTCCGGGAGCGTCCCGATGACGCCGAGCTCGTCCAGCGCGAAGCGCTGACGGACCAGCCGGGAGTGCGGCAAGGAGTCGACGGCGACGTGGGCGGTCAGGTCACACGACCCATCGGGCACCGGGTCGACCTGCCGGCCGGACCGGTATGCCGCAAGACTCCCCTCGTGCGGTCGCGTCGTCACCAGGTGGCCGTAGTCGATCGCCAGGGCGGGTGACCCACCGATCCGGTCCAGCAGCCCCGCCCAGGCGTCGTCGCGCGAGCGGCCCACCTCGACGCGGTCACCTGGCGAGGCAAGGTCACCGAGGGCGACTGGCCACCAGCGTTCGCACCAGGCGAGATCGGCTCCTGACAACGGGGAGCCCAGGGTCTCGGCCCCGGTCCGCGCGTCGACCTCGACCTCGCGCAGCACTCCGACCGGGTCGACCTCGGCGATGGTGCACGGGACGACGTCCAGCCATTCGTTGGCGACCACGAGAGGCACGGCACCGCCCGCGCGGCGCGACGCGGTCAGGTCGGGAAGGGCCGCACCTCCGGGGGCCACCGTCCAGGCCACCGCCTCGGGCAGACCGGCCGGGCGAGCCACGACGTCCAGCCCGGCCAGCGGCCGGTCTGGTGCCGCGGAATACAGGTGCCGGAGCAGCTCTCCCCGCCCCGCCCCGAGGTCGACGATCCCCTGGGCTCCGACCTGGTCGGCCCACGCCCAAAGGGCCCGGGCAAGTATGCGTCCCGGTCCGGCGTGGGTGGCCGTCGTGAAATGACCGGCGGGTCCAGAGGTTTGGCGGTAGAAGCCTGCCGGGCCATAGAGGGCGGCCTGCCACGCCTGCCGCCACGAGACGGACGCGGTGCCGCGGCGCGCCTGGCCCTGGCCATCCGCTCCGCCCTCCATCGCGCCGCCCACGAGGACATCCTGCCGGGCGGGCGCGGTAGGTTCCCCACCGTGAGCGCTACGGCAGGCAGGCAGGGCCGCAACGAGGACCCGCCGCGGTTCACGGTGGGCGTCGTCGGTGCCGGGCGCGTCGGCGCCGTCCTCGGCGCGGCTCTGGACCGGGCCGGTCACCGGGTCGTGGCGGTGGCTGCCGTGAGCGAGGCGTCCCTCGCCCGCGCCGCCGACCTGCTCCCCGGCGTACCCCTGCTCGACGTGCCCCAGGTCGTCGGGTCCGTCGACCTCGTGCTGCTAGCCGTGCCCGACGAGGCCCTCCCCGGGCTCGTCACCGGTCTGGCCACGGTCGGCGCGTTCCGGCCGGGGCAGGTGGTCGTGCACACGAGCGGGCGCTATGGCATCGGCGTGCTCGAGGCGGCCGCCCGCATCGGCGTGCTCCCGCTCGCCGTGCACCCGGCGATGTCGTTCACCGGGACCTCGATCGACCTGGACCGGCTCGGCGACGCGTGCTTCGCGGTCACCACCGTCAAGGAGCTCGAGCCGCTCGGCGAGGCCCTCGTGCTCGAGATGGGTGGTGAACCGATCACGCTCGAGGAGGAGGACCGACCGCTCTACCACGCCGGCCTCTCCCTGGCCGCCAACCACCTGGCCACCCTCGTCGCCCAGGCCACCCAGCTGCTCGAGGACGCGGGCGTCGAGACGCCGCACCGGGTGCTCGCGCCGTTGCTCGGCGCCGCCCTCGAGAACGCGCTGCGTGACGGCGACCACGCGCTGTCCGGTCCCGTGCCTGGCGGCGATGCCGCGACCGTCGCCGAGCACCTTGCCGAGCTCGCTACCGAGCCGCAGATCAGGTCCACCTATCGCGCGCTGTCCCGGGCGACCGTCGAGCTGGCTCGCCGGCGCGGCCGGCTGCGCGCCGCCGAGGCCGAGTCGGTCCTCGCGGTCCTGGACGAGAGCGCCGACTCCTCGGACTCCGACGGCGGGCACCGTGGGAACGACCGCCCGAGCGACCAGGGACTCGACACTGCCGACGACCTCACCGACGACGGCCCCACCGAGGAGAGCTGAGTGAACGCGCCCGTGGCTCCGGCGGGACCGGTCGGGGGCCTCGAGATCCCCCGCTGGCTGGAGGCCCCCGAACCGGGGTGGACGACCTCGGCCGACGTCATCGTGGTCGGGTCCGGGATCGCCGGGCTGACGGCTGCCCTGCGGCTGCGAGAGCAGGTCGACACGGTGCTGCTGGTCACCAAGACGGTGCTAAACGAGGGCTCCACGGCGTGGGCCCAGGGCGGCATCGCGGCCGCAATGGACCCGGCGGACTCCCCCGAGGAGCACCTCGAGGACACTCTCGTCGCCGGCGTCGGGCTCTGCGACGTCGCCGCGGTGCGAGCCCTGGTGACCGAGGGTCCTACCCGCGTCCGTGAGCTGGTCGCTCTGGGTGCCGAGTTCGACCGCGGCGTCGACGGCGAGATCCTGCTGACGCGCGAGGGTGGCCACCACCGGGACCGCATCGCCCATGCCGGAGGCGACGCCACCGGCCGCGAGATCAGCAGGGCACTCATCGAGGCGTTGCACCGCGTCCAGTCCGACCCTGGCATCGAGGTGATCGAGCACGCACTGGTCGTGGACCTGTTGCAGGACAGCGCTTCTCGCGTCTGCGGAGTGACCGTGCACGTCATCGGTGAGGGACAGGCATACGGGGTCGGCGCGGCGCACGCCAGAGCGGTGGTGCTGGCCACCGGCGGGCTGGGGCAGATCTACTCCGCCACCACCAACCCGTCCGTGTCGACCGGTGACGGAATGGCCCTGGCTCTGCGCGCGGGGGCGGTGATGGCGGACCTCGAGTTCGTCCAGTTCCACCCCACGGTCCTGTGGCTCGGTGACGACGCCAACGGCCAGCAGCCGCTGATCAGCGAGGCTGTTCGCGGCGAAGGTGCCGTCCTGGTCGACCGTGAGGGACCGGACGGTGTGCATTTCATGCAGGGCGTCCACGAGCTTGCCGACCTCGCGCCCCGGGACGTCGTGTCGCGCGCGATCGTGGCCCGGATGGACGAGCTCGGCACCGACCACGTCTATCTCGACGCACGGCACCTGGGTCGGGAGTTCCTCGAACGCCGGTTCCCCTCGATCGTCGCCAGCTGCCGTGAGCACGGCCTGGACCTGGCCACACAGCTGGTGCCTGTCGCGCCGGCCCAGCACTACGCCAGCGGCGGGGTCAGGGTCGACCTCACCGGACGTTCGTCCCTCGACGGCCTGTATGCCTGCGGCGAGGTCTCGTGCACCGGTGTCCACGGCGCCAACCGGCTGGCCTCCAACTCGCTGCTCGAGGGGCTGGTCTTCGCCCACCGCATCGCCGACGACATCACCGAACGGCTCTCGCGCGGAGAGCTGCCGCACACCACGCCGTCGGGCCGGGTGGGCGGTCGAGCCGTCCTCAAGGCCGAGCACCGGCGTGCCGTGCAGGTGGCGATGACCGCCGGCGCTGGAGTCGTGCGCTCGGCCACCTCGCTGAAGGCCACCGCCGGCGAGCTCGCCGTCCTCGCCGACACGGCCGGCGGCGCCCTGCACGAGGTGATCACGCCGGCGGCCTGGGAGACGACCAACCTGCTTCAGCTGGGGCAGGTCCTCACGGCCGTGGCAGCGCTGCGCGAGGAGAGCCGGGGTGGCCATCTGAGGTCCGACTTCCCGTTCCGTGACGACGTCCACTGGCTCGGACATCTGCACGCGACGCGAGACCACGCCGGTCCGGTGCAGACGGCGTTCGAGCCGGTTGCGTTCGTGCCGGTCGCGACGACGGACCTCTCGTGACCACCCTGACCGTGCCCGGCTGGGGTTTCCCGGTCGAGGACGCTCGGCGGCTGGTCCGGGTGGCGCTGGAGGAGGACCTGGGTCCCCACCACCTCGACGTCACGACGCTGGCCACCATCCCGGTGGACCAGGAGCGGGCTGCCGAGGTGGTCGCCCGCGCTGCCGGCGTCGTCGCCGGCCTTCCCGTGGTCGAGCTCGTGATGTCGGAGGTCGCGGCGCAGGTCGGGACACCGCCTCCGGCTGTCGACGTCCTGGCTGCCGACGGCGCCACCGTCGTGCGGGGCGATGTGGTCGCGCGAGTGACGGGGGCGTTGCGGACCGTCCTGATCGGCGAACGGACCCTGCTCAACATCGTCAGCCGCCTCTCGGGCGTCGCGACGCACACCCGCCGGTGGGCGGACGCGCTCGAGGGCACCGGCGCGATGGTCCTCGACACCCGCAAGACCACGCCGGGGATGCGGGCCTTGGAGAAGTACGCCGTACGGGCCGGTGGCGGGACCAACAAGCGGATGGGCCTCTACGACGTCGCGATGATCAAGGACAACCACAAGCTGGCCGCCGGATCGGTCGTGGCCGCCTACCACGCAGTGCGTCTGGCCTACCCGGGAGTGGACGTGCAGGTCGAGGTGACGACCGAGGACGAGGCGCTCGAGGCATACGCGGTCGGTGCTCGGTTCATCATGTGCGACAACATGTCCGCGCCGCTGCTGCGGGACACGGTCGCGCTGCTGCGCGCCCAGGAGGAACCGGTCGAGATCGAGGCCACCGGTGGCCTGACCCTCGAGGTGGCGCGCGAGTACGCGCTCACGGGGGTCGACTTCCTCAGCGTCGGCGCCCTCACCCATTCCTCTGCGATCCTCGACCTCGCCTTGGACCTGCTGCCCGAGTGAGCCGGTCGAGCCCATCGGGTCTGGCCGGCCCGATCTAGCCGTCAGCCGCGGTCGGTAACCTTGGGAAGTGACCCACCAGCACGAGCCGCCCCCGCCGCCCCCTGAGGATCTCCCGCAGGATCTGTCGGAGCAGATGCGGGTGCGCCGGGACAAGCGCCAGCGGCTGCTCGACGCCGGGCGCCAGGCCTACCCCGTGCAGGTCGGCCGCACGCACACTCTCCGGGACGTCCGGGAGGGCTGGATGCACCTGCAGAGCGGCGAGGAGACCGACGACGTGGTCCGGGTCGCCGGGCGGGTGGTGTTCGTCCGTAACACTGGCAAGCTGTGCTTCGCGACCTTGCAGGAGGGGATCGGAACCCGGCTGCAGGTGATGTTGAGCCTCGCCGAGGTGGGTGAGGAGGCGCTCGCCGACTGGAAGTCGCTGGTGGACCTCGGCGACCACGTCGTGGTCGAGGGACGCGTTATCTCCAGCCGACGCGGCGAGCTGTCCGTGCTCGCGACCTCCTGGCTGATGGCGAGCAAGGCGCTGCGCCCGTTGCCGACGCTGCACAAGGATCTGTCGCAGGAGACGCGGGTCCGTCAGCGGTACGCCGACCTGGTCGTGCGCCAGGAGGCTCGCGACATGGTGCGGACCCGCGCGGTGATCACCCGGACCGTGCGCGAGACCCTTCAGGAGCAGGGCTACGTCGAGATCGAGACCCCGGTCCTCCAGCTGGTGCACGGCGGCGCCACCGCGCGTCCTTTCGCGACCCACATGAACGCGTTCGACCAGCCGATGAGCCTGCGGATCGCGCTGGAGCTGAACCTCAAGAAGGCCGTCGTCGGCGGTGTCGACCGGGTCTACGAGATGGGCCGGATCTTCCGCAACGAGGGGGTCGACTCCACCCATAGCCCCGAGTTCACGATGCTCGAGGCATACCAGGCCTATGGCGACCAGACCACGATCGCGGCGCTCACCCGGGACCTCTATCTCGAGGTCGCCGACGCCCTCGGCTCACGACAGGTCGAGACGCCCACGGGAACGGTCGACCTCGGGGGGGAGTGGCATTGGCTGCCCGTCTACCAGGCCATCTCCGACGTCGTCGGCGAGGTGGTGACCATCGAGACCCCACTCGAGACGCTGCAGGACTATGCCGCCAAGCACGAGGTCGCGACCGACCCGGCCTGGACCGCCGAGAAGGTGGCGCTGGAGCTGCTGGGCGAGCTCGTCGAGCCCACCCTGCTGCAGCCCACGTTCCTGTGCGACTACCCCGCCTCGGCGCAGCCGTTGGCCCGCCCGCACCGGTCCGAACCCGGCTTGGTCGAGGCCTGGGACCTGATCATCGGAGGTGTCGAACGAGGCACAGGCTTCTCCGAGCTGGTCGACCCCGTGATCCAGCGCGAGGTGCTCACGGCCCAGTCCCGGCTGGCGGCCGGAGGTGACGAGGAGGCCATGCGGCTCGACGAGGACTTCCTGAGAGCGCTCGAGCTCGGCGCGCCCCCGATGGGTGGTCTCGGCCTCGGTATCGACCGGATGGCGATGCTTTTCACCGGCGCCAACATCCGCGAGACCATCCTTTTCCCGCTGCTCAAGCCCGAAGACTGACGGCTTCCGGCATGTGGGACGCAGCCTTTCCATACATTGCCGCGCTGTTGCCGACCGTGGCGGTAGCCGGCCTGTTCTACTTTCTCATCAAGAACATTCTCGAGGGCGACCGGCGTGAGCGTCTTGCCCAGTCGAAATGGGAGAAAGAACAGGAGCTGATACGCCGCGCCACGAAAGACCCGAATTCCCCGGACGGCGACTAGTCGATTAGTCTGGGTGTGCTTTCCGGAACACCCGGCTGGTATCGCGTCGTTGATCTGATCGCATCGCCCCCGCGATGCGAAGGAAAGGAATACCCGAATGGCACAGCGCACCCAGATTGTTCTCGAGGACGACGTCGACGGCGGAAGTGCCGACGAGACCGTCACGTTCGGCCTCGACGGAGCGAGCTACGAGATCGACCTCAACACCAAGAACGCCCAGAAGCTGCGCGACGACCTGGCCACCTGGATGGGCCATGCCCGCCGTTCCGGCGGCCGGCGGGCCAGCGGTCGACGAGCCGCCGCACCGAGCAGCGGCCGTCGCACGGACTTGTCAGCTGTCCGCGAGTGGGCGCGCGCCAGCGGTCACTCGGTCAGTGACCGGGGTCGCGTGGCCGCCGAGGTGCTGGAGGCATACGACAAGGCGCACTGACGGCCCGCCTCGTTATCGCTGGCCGTGCTCGCGCCAGGTCGATCTCGCGTTTCTTCGGTGGTTGTCAGGTGATTAAGCCGGTCGCCAGGTCGCCGTCCTCGTCGAGGCGGGCGAGCACGTCCTCGAACAGCAGCTGCCGCAGCTCGCCACCCTCGGCGGCACCGTCCTCGACCTCGTCCCAGGTGCGTGGCGCGGCGACATAAGGCGCCGCCTTGCCGCGCAGCGAGTAGGGGCAGATCGTCGTCTTGGCAGCGGTGTTCTGGCTCCAGTCGAGCAGCACCTTGCCGGGGCGCAGCGACTTGGTCATCTTCCACACGACGAGGTCGGGGTGCTCCTTCGTCATCTCCTGGGCCAGCTGCTGGGCGAGCGCGCGGATGTCGTCGGCGGGGTGCTTGCCCGGCAGCGCGGCATACACCTGCATGCCTTTGCTCCCGCTGGTCACGGGCACGGTCGTGGTCAGTCCCATCGCCTCGAGCCGCGGCTTGACCCACAGGGCGACCCGGGAGCACTCGCGCAGCCCGGCGCCGGAGCCCGGGTCGAGGTCGATGACGAGTCGGTCGGGGTCGAGGGGGTGCCCGTCGTCGTCGACCTGCCACTGGTGGACGTGCAGCTCCAGCGAGGCGAGGTTCACGAGGTAGGTGAGATCTGCGAGGTCGAGGACGAGGGGGTAGGTGACCCGGTCGCGCTCGGGATGGGCGTCGGGGTCGCGTCCGTGCGAGGAGATCGTGACGCGCGGCAGCCAGGAGGGAGCGCCCGAGGGGAGGTTCTTCTCGAAGAACATCGGCCCCTCGACCCCGTGCGGCCAACGGATCCGGGTGACCGCCCGGCGACCGAGCAGGGGGAGCATGACCGGCGCCACCCGGGCGTAGTAGCTGAGCACCTCGCCCTTGGTCGTCTCCGTTGCGGGGTACATCACCTTGTCGAGGTTGCTCACCGCGAGCCGTCGGCCGGCGACCTCGACGGTCAGCCGCTCCCCGGCTCGCTCAGGCACGGGTCAGCTCCTCGATGTCGACATCGTCCGGGGTCAGGTCGGGTCGCAGCCCTCGGTATGCCGGTTGTCGCAGCCTGCGCTGTGGAGTGAGCCCGAGCGCCTGCACCTCGCAGACGAGGACCGGTCGGACCCAGGTCGCGCCGAGGGCGTCCTCGCGGGGCACCTCGGTGACGAACGGGGAGCTGGCCGACTCCAGAGGGACGAGGTCGCTACGCAGCGCGGCGCCGGCCTTGCCGGCGATCCCGCTCCCGACTCTGCCGAGGTAGGCGAGGCCACCGTCCTGGGGAACGCCGACGAGCACCGCACCGAGGCGGTCTCGGCTGTCAGTCTCGGGGCGCCAGCCGCCGATGACGACCGACACGCAGGCGCGGTGCGGGAACTTCAGCCACTCCTCGCTGCGAACGCCTGGAAGGTAACGCGACGAGAGCCGCTTGCTGACGATGCCCTCGAGACCCTGCTCCCGGGTCGCCGAGCGCAGCGCCTCACCGTCGGTGAAGGTGGGGGGCACCTGCCAGTGCGGCCCTGCGAGCTCGAGGCGTTCGAGCGTGGCACGGCGGTCGGTGAGGGCTCGGCCGGTCAGGTCGACGCCATAGAGGCGCAACAGGTCGAACGCCATGTAGGTCACCGGGTTGGTCACCGCGAGCGCGGCCGCCCGGCGAGAGCCGGTCACGTGGAAGCGCTCCGCGAGCGCGGGGAACGACGGTATGCCGCCCAGCAGGGCCACGATCTCGCCGTCCAGGAGCATGTCCTCGAACGTCAGCGCGAGGTCGGCCAGCTCGGGGAAGGCCACGGTGACCTGGCGCTCGGTGCGGCTCGTCACTCGCAAGGTGCCGTTGCGGACGTCGACGAGCGCGCGCATCCCGTCCCACTTGACCTCATGCACCCAGGCAACACCGGTGGGCACCCGGGAGCCGGGAGTCGCGAGCATCGGCCGCATCCCCTCATCCTGCCGTGAAAAAGGGGGACGGCAGAGTCACCGCCGGCGGAGGGCTCGAGACAGGTAGGCCCACGCCAGCACGGCGAACGCCGCGGCGATGACGAGGATCCACAGCTTCTCGCCGCGGACGGCGGCGACGACCAGCAGGACGGCACCGACCGCGTACATCACCCCGATCCACGGGCTGATCGAACGCGGGGGGATGACGGGTGGGCGTCCGCGTTCGCTCATGGGTGGACTGTACGCGGGCGGCCGGGTGCGGGATGCTGGCATTCGGGTGTCACGGACGCATACTCGCGTGACGTGTGGGAAAGGTGAGAGACATGCGGGCGATGTGGAAGGGCGCGGTGTCGTTCGGTCTTGTCAACGTGCCGGTCAAGCTGTACTCGGCGACCGAGGACCACGACATCTCGTTCCGTCAGGTCCACCGCGAGGACGGTGGGCGGATCCATTACCGGCGGGTCTGCGCGATCGACGGCGAGGAGGTGTCCTACGACGACATCGCCAAGGGTTACGAGACCGAGGACGGCGAGATGGTCGTCATCACGGACGAGGACCTGAAGAACCTGCCCAACCAGTCGAGCAAGGAGATCGCGGTCGAGAAGTTCGTCCCGGCCGAGCAGATCGACCCGATGCTCCTGGACAAGCCCTACTACCTGGAGCCCGAGAAGGCTGCGGCCAAGGCCTACGCGTTGTTGCGCGACTCGCTCGAGGCCGCCGACCGGATGGCGCTGGTGACCGTCGCGATCCGCAACCGCAAGAACATGGCGGTGCTGCGCGTGCGTGACGGGATCATCGTGCTGCAGACCATGCTCTGGCCCGACGAGATCCGCTCGGCCGAGTTCGCCAACCTCGGCGACGTGGGGAGTGCGACGGAGCGCGAGCTGGCGATGGCGTCGATGCTGATCGAGTCGCTCTCGGGCGACTACGAGCCGCAGGAGTTCGAGGACGACTACGCACAGGCGGTCGAGTCGATGGTCGAGGCGAAGCTGGCCGGCGGCGAGGTCAAGGCGCCGCCGGAGGCCAAGGACGGGTCTGGCGAGGTGGTCGACCTGCTCGAGGCGCTGCAGCGCTCGGTCGACCGCGCCAAGTCCTCGCGGGGCGAGCCCGTGGCGGAGAAGACCGCCGCCGCCGCCACGGCCAAGAAAGCGGCTGCCAAGAAGACCGCGACCAAGAAGACCGCGACCAAGGCCGCCGCCAAGAAGAAAGCCAGCTGAGTGCCCGAAGGCCATACGCTGCACCGTTTGGCGCAGGCGCTAGACGCTGCCTACGCGGGGACGACTCCTTCGGTCTCGTCGCCTCAGGGCCGCTTCGTCGAGGGTGCCGCGCTGCTCGACGGGCGTGAGGTCGCGGGCGCGTCGGCCTGGGGCAAGCACCTGTTCATGGAGTTCGCGGGGGACCGCTGGCTCAATGTCCACCTCGGGCTGATCGGCAAGTTCTCGGTCGACCAGATCAGCGGGTATGCCGTGGTGCCACCCCCGTGGGGCGCCGTGCGGCTGCGGATGGTCAACGACGACTACCTCGCCGACCTGCGCGGCGCCACACTGGTCGCCGTCGTGAGTCCCGAGGAGGTCGAGGCCACCGTGGCCAGGCTCGGGCCCGACCCGCTGCGGACCGACATGCCGCAGAGCGATCCGGACCGTGCCTGGGCCCGGATCGCGAAGTCGGGACGTACCTGTGCCGAGCTGCTGATGGACCAGTCGGTCCTCGCCGGCGTCGGCAACGTCTACCGCTGCGAGGTGCTCTTCCGGCACCGGGTCAACCCGTTTCGGCCGGGCAAGGAGATCCGCAAGTCGACCTGGCAGGCGATCTGGGACGACCTGGTGCGGTTGATGCCGCTTGGCGTGACGTTCAACCAGATCCTCACGATGGAGGATCAGGTCGAGCAGGCCACGGCGCTCGCGGCGGCCGGACGCATACCGCAGCTCACCTCGACCTGGACCGACTCGGCGCGGCGCACCACTCCCGGGCCCGCCGGCGTGGTCGCTGCTCCAGTGGTCGACGGGCAAGAGCTGGCCGACATCGAGGACACAGAGGAGGACGAGGGCGGTGTGGTGGGCGCGAAGTTCGCCGGTATGCCGCGTCGCTACTACGTCTACCGGCGCCAGGGGGAGCGGTGCCGGGTGTGCGGCTCCCGGGTGCGGACCAAGGTGGTCGCCGGCCGCAACCTGTTCTGGTGCGGCAACTGCCAGCGCCGCCGCTAGAAGCTGCGCCACTAATGGTGTCGAACGCTCGGGAAGCCGCGCGCTCCACACCATCAGTGTTTGTCCACACCCCGTGACCCGCCTGTCACGGGATCCACAGGTCTCAGCCCCGTAGCCCCCCAGGCCAGGGTGCCGCCCCAGAGTTCTCTGATGACCACATCCCGGGATCGGCGGCAGATCGTGACCGCGGCCGCTGAGCCGCAGGGAGGCGTCATGTCGCGCGCGATGCTGCGGGCTCTCGGCGCCGACCGCAACGTGGTCTCCAGGGAGGTGTCCGCCGACCGGTGGCAGTTGCACGGGCAGCAGACCGTGGCAGTGCATACACTCCCGCTCGGTGACGTCGGCCTGAGGTGGCGGGCGATCTGGGAGGTCGGTCTCGGCGTAGCCACCCTGGACGGTGTCAGCGCACTCGCGGCCGCGGGCACCAGGGGGTTCGACGAAAACGTGGTGCACGTGTCTGTGCCGCGCGCCGTTCATCACGCGCCCGTATCGGGTGTGCGCATCCACCGCGTAGCGAGGCTCACTGACGAACGCGTGGGTATCGGAGTTCCCCGCACTCGGCCAGCGGTTGCAGCGATTCGCGCTGCTTCATGGGCGGTTTCCGATCGACAGGCTGCCCTGCTGCTCGCTCTACCGGTGCAGCAACGCGTCATCGATGGATCGCATCTCCAGACGGCCAACTCTCGTCTCTCAGTGCGGCGACGCGAACGCTTGATTGCCCAGCTCGTACGCGACATCGCCGACGGCGCTCAGTCATTGGGTGAGCTGGACTTCGCACGTCTCTGCCGTCGACGCAAGTTGCCGCCGCCAGACCGGCAGGTGATCAGGCGCACGACGAGGGGTCGCGTGTATCTCGACGTCAGATGGTCAGACGTGGGTCTGGTCGTCGAGATCGACGGATCGGGCCATCGCGTCGGGCTGGCGGTGACTGATGACAACCTCCGCCAGAACAGGGTGACGCTGTTGGGAGACATCGTCCTGAGGATCGACCTGGTCGGTCTCCGTGTGGAGGCCAATGCCTTCCTCGACCAGATCTGCGAGGCGCACGCCTTCCTCATGTCACGCATTGCCGCGCCACTGATGGTGGCCAACGCGCGATAACCCGAGCCGTCAGCACCAATAGTGGCCCCCTCTCTGGCGCGTGGCGCCGGATAGCCTCTGCGTGATGAGCGCCGAATCCGACATCAAGGACCTCCACGCGCAGGCATACGCCGCCTATCAGCAGGGCCGCCCCACCTTCGTCGCCTGCCTGAAGTCCAGCGCCTGGGGCTTCCCTGCCGGACAGATGGGGGCCTGGATGGACTCGATCGACGCCATCGAGTCCGTCGGCTGGCAGCTGGGCTTCTGGGACACCACCACCACTCCGGGAGGCGCGTCGAGCGCGTTCCCGGTGTTCCGTCGTAGCCAAGGCACGCCGCAGGACCGGCGCTGACCGGCGCTGACCGGCGCTGACCGGCGCACCCGAGGCTGTTCCGCTCACGGCGAAACCTGCGCCGACCCCGCTCAACCGGGGGAACAGGCCTGCTGACCAGGGCGTTAGCCAAAGCACACGGAACATCCCGACGAGACCGCACACTGGTCGCGAGGGCGCCGTTATCAGACGTCACGGATACCATCGAGGTATCTCGACAGGTAGGGAGCTTTGGCGATGTTCGAAAGATTCACAGATCGGGCTCGACGAGTGGTGGTGCTCGCGCAGGAAGAGGCGCGCATGCTCAACCACAACTACATCGGCACCGAGCACATCCTGCTGGGGCTCATCCACGAGGGCGAGGGGCTCGCCGCCAAGGCGCTCGAGAACCTCGACATCTCCCTCATCGCAGTCCGCGAGCAGGTCCAGGAGATGATCGGCCAGGGCCAGCAGGCCCCAACCGGACACATTCCCTTCACGCCGCGCGCCAAGAAGGTCCTCGAGTACTCGCTGCGCGAGGGCCTGCAGCTCGGCCACACCTACATCGGCACCGAGCACATCCTGCTCGGCCTCATCCGCGAGGGTGAAGGCGTTGCCGCCCAGGTCCTCATCAAGCTGGGCGCCGACCTCAACAAGGTCCGCCAGCAGGTCATCCAGCTACTTGCCGGCTATCAGGGCGGACAGGGCGAGAAGGCCGGCGCGGGCGTCGGTTCCTCGGCCGGGCAGGCCGAAGGCACGCCTGCCGGCTCGCTGGTCCTCGACCAGTTCGGGCGCAACCTCACGCAAGCCGCTCGAGAGGGCAAGCTCGACCCGGTCATCGGGCGCGAGAAGGAGATCGAGCGCGTCATGCAGGTCCTGTCGCGCCGGACCAAGAACAACCCCGTCCTCATCGGCGAGCCCGGCGTGGGCAAGACCGCGGTCGTCGAGGGTCTGGCCCAGAACGTCGTTCGCGGCACGGTGCCGGAGACGCTCAAGGACAAGCAGCTCTACACGCTCGACCTCGGCGCGCTCGTCGCCGGCAGCCGCTACCGCGGTGACTTCGAGGAGCGCCTCAAGAAGGTCCTCAAGGAGATCCGCACCCGCGGCGACATCATCATCTTCATCGACGAGATCCACACACTCGTCGGTGCCGGTGCTGCCGAGGGGGCCATCGACGCGGCGAGCATCCTCAAGCCGATGCTGGCCCGAGGCGAGCTGCAGACCATCGGGGCGACGACGCTCGACGAGTACCGCAAGCACATCGAGAAGGACTCCGCGCTCGAGCGCCGGTTCCAGCCGATCCAGGTGGCCGAGCCGACGCTGGCGCACACCATCGAGATCCTCAAGGGCCTACGGGACCGTTACGAGGCGCACCACCGCGTCTCGATCACCGACGCCGCCTTGGTGAGCGCGGCCAACCTGGCCGACCGCTACGTCAACGACCGGTTCCTGCCGGACAAGGCGATCGACCTCATCGACGAGGCGGGCGCGCGACTGCGCATCCGCCGGATGACGGCGCCCCCAGACCTGCGCGAGTTCGACGAGAAGATCGGGAACGTGCGGCGTCAGAAGGAGGCCGCCATCGACGGCCAGGACTTCGAGAAGGCGGCCCGGCTGCGCGACGACGAGAAGCAGCTGTCCCAGCAGCGGGCCGAGCGTGAGGCGCAGTGGAAGTCCGGTGACATGGACGTCGTCGCCGAGGTCGACGAGGAGCTGATCGCCGAGGTCCTGGCGGCCAGCACTGGCATCCCGGTGTTCAAGCTGACCGAGGAGGAGTCCAGCCGCCTGCTCAACATGGAGGCCGAGCTCCACAAGCGCATCGTCGGCATGGACGACGCCATCCGGGCGTTGTCCCAGGCGATCCGGCGGACCCGGGCCGGCCTGAAGGATCCGCGTCGCCCCGGCGGCTCGTTCATCTTCGCCGGCCCCACCGGAGTCGGCAAGACCGAGCTGGCCAAGACGCTCGCCGAGTTCCTGTTCGGTGACGAGGACAGCCTGATCCAGCTCGACATGTCGGAGTACTCCGAGAAGCACACCGTCTCGCGGCTGTTCGGTTCACCTCCCGGCTACGTCGGCTACGAGGAGGGCGGCCAGCTCACCGAGAAGGTGCGGCGCAAGCCGTTCTCGGTGGTGCTCTTCGACGAGGTCGAGAAGGCCCACCCGGACATCTTCAACACGTTGCTTCAGGTGCTCGAGGACGGCCGGCTCACCGACTCCCAGGGTCGGATGATCGACTTCAAGAACACCGTCATCATCATGACGACCAACCTCGGGACGCGGGACATCACCAAGGGCAGCCTCGGTTTCTCGGCCGGCCCGGACTCGCGCAGCGACTACGAGCGGATGAAGAACAAGGTCACGGACGAGCTGAAGCAGCACTTCCGTCCCGAGTTCCTCAACCGCGTCGACGACACGATCGTCTTCCCGCAGCTCACGCAGTCGGAGATCGTGTCGATCGTGGACCTCGAGATCGCCAAGCTCGACGTGCGGCTCAAGAACAAGGACATGGGCATGGAGCTCACGACCATGGCTAAGAACCTGCTCGCCAAGAAGGGGTACGACCCCGTGCTGGGTGCCCGGCCGCTGCGCCGCACCATCCAGCGCGAGATCGAGGATGTGCTGTCGGAGAAGATCCTCTACGGCGAGCTGAAGGCGGGCGAGTTCGTCCTCGTCGACGCCACCGGCGAGGAGAAGGACGCCACCTTCATCTTCACCGGGTCGCGCCGCGAGGAGACCCTCCCGGAGATCCCGGACCTTCCCCCGGTGGACATCGTCGGCACGCTCGGGTCAGCAGGACCGCAGGACTCGACGGGGGCAGCGTCGGCCTGACCGGCTAGCTCCCGCTGACACTCGGTCTGACACTCGGTGCCGCTCCTCCGATCCGGAGGGGCGGCACCCGCGCGTGTGGTGACGCCCGGCCCTCGGGACTAGCCCAGGACTAGCCCACGAAGTCCTGGGTCACCCACCACAGACCTCGGCTGTCCCGGTATGCCGCGACTCCCACCCCGGACAACGCCGGGTTGAGGAGGTTGGCCCGGTGCGGAGCCGAGCCCATGAACAGGCTCATCATCGCCTCGGGTGTCTGGTCGCTCGTCATCCCGACGTTCTCGGCCGCCAGGTGCGCCCGGCAGGTGCTGAGGATCGGGCTCAGGGACTGGTGCGAGAGACCTCCCGCGGCGGCCATCCGGGGCGACCAGGGTTCGGCAAACCCGTCGGGGCAGCCCTGGGCGGTCAGCGCTCGCGCACCCACGGCCGCTCGCTGGGCGTTGATGAGCGACACCATGCGGGACTCGTATGCCACAGCGTCAGCACTCGACGTCGGCGGGGGCGGGGGTACTGCCGGCGGTGGCGGTGCTGGCGGTGCTGCCGGTGGGGTCGGTGCTGGCGGTGGTGCCGGTGGTGCCGTGTGAGAAGGGATGGGGGCCGGGGTCCGGGTCGGTGAGGGTGTGGCGGGCTTGGGTGCGGTCCGGGTGCTCGTCGCCGGCCCGGTCGGCAGCGACGTCACGACCACCATCGGTGCCGGTGCCCTCGGTGCAGTCGTCGAGCCTCCGCTCGGACGAGGCGTTCCGGACGAGCTGGCAACAGGCGCCTCCAGGACTGCTGCAGCACGGTTCGACGGCACCTCCGGAGCCGATCCGCAGCCGGCGAGCAGCGCCAACGGCAGTACGACGACCGGCAGAGCCATCGCCGCAACGACGCCGGCCAGACCGGAGACGGTTCTCGGAGAGACAGCGGCGGCGCGTCCTCTCTCTCCGGGCGTCCGCTCCAGCGGAGCGCGGGAGTCGTCGTCCGGCGGCATAAAGGGTGACATTTACGCTGAAAGTAGCGCAGTCACGCTGCCAGTAGGCCCTTCGGATGGTCAATTCTCGGGCCCGGGTTGTTGCGTGGCTCGCGGGTTGGTGCGTGCACGTCTCGCCGGCGTCGTAGGCTATGCCTTGGAGCGCCGCATGGATCGGCAGGCACCCGCGTCCAGCGGCTCGCGCCCCCCATGTCCGGCGGCACGCAACGCCAGGGCCACCGACCTCGGCGTCACCTGCCGCCGCGAACCCCTCGTACCGAGGAGGAGTATGCCGACCACCGACCGCCGTCGGTCGTCCCGTCGTTCGTCCAACGGGTCCAGCCCGTCCAGCCAGGGCGGCTCGAACGGATCTCCGTCAGCCGGCTCAGGGTCGTCCCGCGCGAACAACGGCACGTCCCCCCGTGGGTCGCGCCCGAACCAGGCCAACGACCCGGCGCCCATCATCCCGATCCTCGCCCGACGGGTGCGCGAGGTGGAGGCGAAGTCGCTCGAGGGCAAGGTCGGCCCGGCCAAGCGCACCAAGTTCCAGGTCATCGCCCTGCTGGTGCGCGAGGAGCGGGCCCGGATCAAGACGGACGCCGCGCTGCCGGGGGCGGCGCGGACCGAGCTGCTCAAGCGTCTCGACGGTGTGGCCACCATCCTGGCCAAAACCGCCGCTCACGACACCAGCCTGCTGCGCCTGCTCGACGAGAGCGCCGTGCCGGGCCCGGCGGCCCAGCGGATGCGCCGTGACTGGCTGATCGAGTCCGGCGCGGAGCTCGCGCCCGAGGACCTCGTCATCGAGGCGAGCGGACCCGTTCGACCAGCTGTCTCTGCCGAGCTGGCCGCCAAGCAGGTCGTCCCGGCCTCGGTGCCGGCCCGGGCCATGGCGAACCCGTTCCTCGCGCCGGACCTCGGGCGGGCCTCGCGGCTGGGCGACGAGGAGCGGATGAGCGGCCAGCTCGCCCGCTGGGACCTGATGGACCCGCTCTACCGCGCGTTCGAGCAGGGCGCTGGTGGTGCCGCGGCGTCGATGGAGCTGCCACCGCTTCCGCTGGTCGACCGGTTCTCACCGCCCGGCCTGGAGGTGATGCCGCACCAGGCGCGGATGCTCGAAGCGGTCCGCGAGGGGCACCGTACCTTCCTGCTCGCCGACGAACCCGGCCTCGGCAAGACCGCGCAGTCGCTGCTGGCCGCATCGGTAGCGAACGCATACCCGCTGCTTGCCGTCGTGCCCAACGTCGTGAAGATCAACTGGGCACGCGAGGTCGAGCGCTGGACGCCACGCCGCCGCGTCACCGTGATCCACGGGGACGGCAACGACGTCGACGCGTTCGCCGACATCTTCGTCGTGAACTACACCGTTCTGGACCGGCACCTGTCTTGGCTGTCCACCTTCGGCTTCCGGTCGATGGTGGTCGACGAGGCGCACTTCATCAAGAACCTCACTTCGCAGCGCTCCCAGCACGTGCTTGCGCTCGCCGAGCGGATCCGCGAGGGCTCCCCGGGTGGCGACCCGTTGCTGCTCGCGCTTACGGGCACTCCCTTGATCAACGACGTCGAGGACTTCAACGCCATCTGGCGCTTCCTTGGTTGGGTCAAGGGCAGCCGGCCGGCGCCGGAGCTGATGCGCCGCCTCGAGGAGACCGGGCTCACCCCGGCCGACCGCGGCTTCTACCCCGAGGCTCGGTCCGCCGTCATCGACATGGGCATCGTGCGCCGCCGCAAAGTCGACGTCGCGAAGGACCTCCCGGACAAGCGCATCGCGGACCTGCCCGTCGAGCTCGACGACGACCTTGGCCGCTCGATCCGCGCCTCCGAGCGCGAGCTCGGCCAGCGGCTGCTCACGAGCTACCGCCGGCAGCTCGCGGCCCGTGGGACGGCGGCCGCTCGCAACGAGCCGCTCGCCGTGTCGGTGGGCGAATCGGTCGAGGTGGACGAGGAGCTGATGCGGCGCGTCGCCCTGCAGGAGCTCGAGTCGTCCAAGACGAGCGGCGCCGGTGGCGGCGAGAATGTCTTCACCATGGTCCGCCGGATCGGACAGGCCAAGGCGGCTCTCGCGGCCGACTACACGGCGCAGCTCGCCCGGTCGGTGGGCAAGGTCGTGTTCTTCGCCAAGCACATCGACGTCATGGACCAGGCCGAGCGGATCCTCGCGGACGCGGGCCTGCGCACCGTGTCGATCCGGGGCGACCAGACCGGCACTCAGCGACAGCAGGCGATCGATGCCTTCCAGAAGAGCCCGGACGTCTCGGTAGCGGTCTGTTCCCTGATGGCGGCCGGCGTAGGACTCAACCTGCACGCGGCCTCCAACGTCGTGCTCGCCGAGCTGTCCTGGACTGCCGCGGAGCAGCAGCAGGCGATCGACCGGGTCCACCGGATCGGCCAGGACGAACCCGTGACGGCGTGGCGCATCCTGGCCGCGCAGACCATCGACGCGAAGATCGCCGAGCTCATCGACAGCAAGCAGGGTCTCGCCGCTCGCGCGCTCGACGGCAGCGACGAGGCGATCACCTCGAGCGACTCGGTCCAGCTCGACGCGCTTGTGCACCTGCTGCGTCAGGCCCTGACCGGCCCGGTGCGCCGCTGACGTGAGTGACCAGACCACAGCGGCGCGGTCCTCGCGTCCGTCGGTGACGGTACGCCGCGCCAGGACGCCTGACGTGCGAGGGATCCGCCGGATCGTGGCCCCGATGAGCGCGAACCGCCGGATCGTGGCCAAGCACGACGTGTCCTACTACGAGGCGGTGCACGAGTTCCGGGTCGCCGAGGTCGACGGCCAGCTCGTCGGCTGCGGAGCCCTGCACGTCATGTGGGAGGACCTCGCGGAGGTGCGCACTCTGGCCGTCCTGCCGGCTCACCTGGGAACCGGGGTGGGTTCGGCGCTGCTGCGCGAGCTGCTCGACGACGCCCGGGAGATCGGCGTCTCCCGGGTGTTCTGCCTGACCTTCGAGACAGGCTTCTTCGGTGGGCACGGGTTCGTCGAGATCGACGGTCGGGCGGTCGAACCGCAGGTGTACGCCGAGCTGCTCCAGTCCTACGACGAGGGCGTGGCCGAGTTCCTCGACCTCGAGTGGGTCAAACCCAACACGCTCGGCAACAGCCGGATGCTGCTGACCCTCTAACGAGCCCTGACAGACCCGCGGGTCGGTCGCGGCTGGGTCGATGGCCCGACGTATGCGGCGAACCAGTCCGCCAGCGGACGGATGGCACGCCAGTCCTCCCGCACGTGGCGTACCACCGCCGGGGAGTCCAGCCAGTCCGGGACGCCTCGTTCGCGCCACGCGATGATCCCCTTGTGGCGCTGGAGCTCGAGCCGCGGATGGTCCTCCGGGACTCCGCGAGGACGGGTCTTGAGCACCTCCCCACCGATCTGGAAACCCTTGCGGCGCAACGTGGCGACGATCTGCGCAAGCTCGTCACCCGAGATGTCTGCGTCGACCGCCGTGCGGTATCTCGTCAGCTGGTCGGGTTGCTGGTGCATCGAGCCGCCGCCTGTCATCAGCCCTTCGGCGCTCAGCGAGAGGTAGTAGCCGGTTCCCTCCCAGGGCTGTGCCACCGCTCCCTGCTCGGTCTTGAGCGGGGTCTTGTCGTTGCGGAACCGCACGTCGACGTGCGGCCGGAACACCTTGGCCTCACCGAACTCGTCGGCGAGCGCGTCCGTCAGCGCCAGGACCGGCTCCCGGACCGAGCGCTCGTACCGGTCCTTGTTGAGAGCGAACCACTCGCGGGTGTTGTGGTCGGCCAGCTCGACGTAGAAGTCGACGGCATCGCGCGGTATGCCTGCGAAACGGGTCATCCCTGAGTTCGGCAACGCAGACGTCGTCCGAACCCTGCTCAGGCGGAGCTGGCTGTGGGCGCGTCGATGAGGCTCGCTTCCCCGGTGCCGAACGCAATTCCCTTGCGCTCCTTGCCGATCGCTGTCAGCAAGATCACCGCGAGGAAGACCGGGATGATCGTGACGGCGAGGGCGAACGGGTAGCCGTGGGTGGCGGCAAGCGCCTGCTGGATCGGCAGGTTGAAGGCCGCGAGGCAGTTGCCGAGCTGGTAGGTGACGCCGGGGTAGAAGCCGCGGATCTCGTCGGGCGACAGCTCCGTGAGGTGCGCGGGGATGACGCCCCAGGCTCCCTGGACCATGACCTGCATGAGGAACGAGCCGAGGATGAGGAAACCGACCGTCGTCGAGTACGCGAACAACGGCACGATCGGAAGACCGAGGATGGCGCAGGTGATGACGACCGCCTTGCGGCCGTAGCGCTCGGACAGCGACCCGGCGATGGCACCGCCGGCAATGGCGCCGATGTTGTAGATCACGACGATCCACGCCGCCGTGCTGGCCGCGATGCCGGCCCCCTGGTCGTTCGTCGCCTTGAGGAACGTGGGGTAGATGTCCTGCGTCCCATGGCTCATCCAGTTGAACGCGGTCATCAGCAGCACCAGGTAGACGAACCGGCGCCAGATGGCGCGGTTCGCCAAGAGCTCGCGCAGACTCGTGTTGGTCTGCTTGACCCGCTCCTGCGTCTGGTGCCACACCTCCGACTCCTGCACCCGCGACCGGATGAGGAGGCTGATGCCCGCCGGGATGATCGAGAGGGCAAACATCCACCGCCAGCTGAGCCCGAGCCACGAGACGACGACGAGGAACGCGAGAGACGCCAGCAGGTAGCCCATCGAGTAACCACCCTGGAGCAGCCCTGAGAAGAACCCACGCCGATGGGCGGGCATCTTCTCCATCGCCAACGCGGCACCCAGCCCCCACTCGCCGCCCATCCCGATGCCGTAGAGCAGTCGCAGCACCAGCAGGATCCAGAAGTTCGGCGCGAACGCGCAGAGGAAACCCACGATGGCGTAGAAGGTCACGCACGTCATCAGCGGGATGCGACGCCCGGCCCGGTCGGCCCAGAACCCGAAGATGAACGCGCCGACCGGCCGCATGAGCAGCGTCATGGTCGTGATGAACGCCATCTCGCTGAGCGACTTGCCGAAGTCCTTGGCGATGTCGGCGTAGATGAGCACGACCAGGAAGTAGTCGAAGGCGTCCATCGCCCAACCGAGGTATGCCGCCACGAACGAGTTGCGTTGGTCTGAGGTCAATTTGGTGCGCGGTGTAGCGCTCGCCGTCGCACTCATCCTGCCCCCCTTAGTGATGCGGCCTCCGTCTGAAAACTGGTGCCCTTGCCACTAAAGCACTCGACGACCGGTTGCGCGAGGGGCAGGTGGAGGGCCCGGCGAAATTCTGGCTGACGGCACTCGCGGACGCGATGAGCGCGGCGTGGCGAATGCGTTCCTCGTCGTCTGTGACGGCCTCACCGGCCTACCGGACACCGTGACCTGTAGGTGGCCAGGATCGTGTACCCAGGCTGCCGCCTAGTAAGCGTGACGTCCGTCCCCAGCCTGGCGGCGAAGCCCGTCATCGACATCGCTGCTCGGGTCCCGGCTGGATCGCACGCAGCCGACCGACAGCGCAGTCTGTCGGCGTCAGGGTGGACCGTGCCGGAAATCATCGGCAGCCACGACTGCTCCTTCCGGCTCGAAGGAAACGCGCGGACTGCGATCGTCCGCTTCTTCCCGGAGGCGATGTGGCCCACCGCGCACCAGCGGCTGTTCGCCGCGTGGTTGAGGGCGCACCCCGCGGACCGCGAAGCGTAGGCAGCTTTGAAGCAGCAGCTGTACGACGGCGGAGTATGGGGCCGGGCTCACACCCTGGCCAAGACCGGCTTCGTCCGATCAGTAGTGGATCAAGCACGCGCGGCCATGGGCCTGCCAACTGGCTCGGTCTCGGTCTCGGTCTAGGACAAGGACTGGCCAAACGCCGTCAATACTGCGTTTCGAGGAAAGTTCCGCCTCCCCGTACCGGCGGACGTCCAGCCGACACCTGTACGACGACGCCGCTAAGCGAGGCGGTCGTGTTCAGGATTGAGGAGCTGCGTCAGGTCGGGGGGCTCGTAGGTCAAACCCTTGATGGCTTTGCCGTCACCCGCTGGAGACTTGGTCATGTTGGAGCGATGTACCTCGGCTAGCACCCGGTCGAGGTCGATACCGAAGTGCAGCGCCGCTCCGTAGACGACGTAGGCAAGATCAGCGAGAGCGTCGGCTGTGGCGACCACGTCTCCCGCTTCGACCGCCTCACGAAGTTCACGGGCCTCCTCCTCGACGAAGTCACACCGGCGAGTGGCTCCTTCGACCGCGACTGACGCCG
>NZ_JBDTKA010000115.1:0-7210 GCF_039935575.1 Lapillicoccus sp. | reverse complement strand
CCTTCGTCCAGAACGGGTGGTCCTACCTCTTCAACCCGTGCGTCGGAGCCGGTGGCGGTGGCTCATGTGAGCCCGCCCAGCACACCATCAGCCTCGGACACAGCAGCATCTACCTCGCCGTCCTCGTGGGCGTGGCCGTCCTGCTCGGAGCATGGGTCTTCCAACGTCGCGACGTGACCTGAGGCCCTTCGCGCAACCAGCTGGATTCGGCCCTCCTAGGTCAATGCTCGGGCGGCAATGTGGACGAAGACCCTCACCCCGATGTCGAGGGCGTCCTCGTCGATAGTGAAACGCGGGTGGTGGTGGGGGTGCACGATTCCTTTGGTCGGGTTGCCTGCGCCGACGAAGAAGAAACAGCCCGGTGCTCGCTCTTGGAATGCGGAGAAGTCCTCGCCGCCCATAGTGGGTTTCATCGTGTCGATCGCGGCCTCGCCAAGCACCTCGCGCACGGTGTCCTCGACGAGGGCGGTAACAGTTGACTCGTTATGCACGACGCGGTATCCCTGCTCGTACTTGAGTTCGTAGGTCGCCCCGTGCGCGTGGGTGATTCCCTTGACGAACCGCTCCATCAACGCGGGCACGCTCTCGCGTAGCTCCGGGTCGAAGCTGCGCACGGTCCCCTGCATCTGAGCCGACCCCGGGATGACGTTGTGTGTGGTGCCGGCGACGAACTGCGTCACCGAAACCACCACCGTGCTCAGCGGGTCGACGGCGCGCGAGACGATGTGCTGGAGTCCCGAGACGACCTGGGCTCCGACAACGATCGGGTCGACCGTTTGGTGGGGCATCGCCGCATGCCCACCCGTGCCGTGGATGGTGATCCAGAACGTGTCAGGCGCCGCCATCGCGGGGCCATACACGATTCCGATCTTTCCGACCTCTAGGGGCGCCCAGACGTGCGCGCCGATCACCAGATCGACGCCGTCCATGACGCCGGCCTGGATCATCTCGTCCGCTCCGCCCGGGAACAGCTCCTCCGCATGCTGGAAGATGAAGCGCACCTCCCCGGACAGCTGGTCGGCCATGGCGGAGAGCACTTTCGCGGTGCCCAGCAGCATCGCGGTGTGCGCGTCGTGCCCGCACGCGTGCATCGCACCCGGCCGTTGGGACCGGAACTCGAACTGGTTCTCTTCTTGGATCGGTAAGGCGTCCATGTCGGCACGGATGGCGAGCACCTTGCCAGGTCGCCCGGTGCGCAGGCGCGCCATGACGCTCGTAGCGGTGGGACGGGTGACGTCCAGGCCGGAAACTGACTCCAGGGTTTCCTGCACGAACATTGCCGTGTCCTGCTCGTGAAAGGACAGCTCCGGGTTCTGGTGCAGGTGCCGGCGCCAGTCGACGACCTGCTGGTGGACGTTCGTGACGAGCTCGTCGGATGTCATCGTGCCTCCGTCCGGAGCGGGGCCCAGGCATGGGCGTGTAACGCCGTGGCCAAGACAGATGCCCCTCGCGCGCAGTCTTGGGGCGAGCTGTACTCGGCGGGACTGTGCGACCGACCGTCCATGCTGGGTACGAAGAGCATTGCCGCTGCGACCCGGCTGCCCATCGTCTGGCTGTCGTGCCCGGCGCCGCTGGGCAGCTCCCGCCAGCTGGCCCCGCACGCGTCGGCCGCCTGCTGCAGCGTGCTGCGCAGGCCGACGTCGAGGTGATGAGGCGGCGTCTCCTTCGTCAGATGGACCGTGACGTCGACTCCACGATCGTCGGCGATGGCTTGACACTGCCCGCGGATCGCCGTCACCATCCGGTCGAGCACGGCCGACTGCGGGTGCCGCGCGTCGATGGTGAACTCCACCCGCCCCGGTACGATGTTCGCTCCACCCGGATAGACCCGCATGACGCCGGTCGTCGCGACCGCCGGGTGCCCCTCGTCAAGCGCCACGCGTTCGACCGCGGCGACCATCCGTGCCCCAGCCTGAAGTGCGTCCCGGCGGTTGGTCATCGCCGTCGCGCCGGCATGGTCAGTACGCCCCTCGACCACCACCTCGACCCAGACCAACCCGGTGATCACGTCGACAACCCCGATCTCGATGTCCGAGTCGACGAGCGTGCGACCCTGCTCGATATGTAGCTCGAGGAAGGTGTCGAAGTCCTCCCGACGTGCCTCGCCGAAGCGGGCCGGGTCCAGGCCGACCGAGCGTGCCGCTTCGGCCAGCGTGACACCGTCGGCGTCCACCAAGAGCATCGGCTCGTCGGCTGCGACCATACCGAGGATGGAGCGGGTGCCGAAGTAGTTGCCGTTGAAGCGGCTGCCCTCCTCCTCGCACAAGGACACCACGTCGACGGTGCGCCGTGGCGCTCCGCTGGCCGCCGCGCAGGCCTGGACGGCAACAATCGCCGACAGGACGCCGAGCGCCCCGTCGTAGGCGCCGCCGTGCACGACCGTGTCGATATGCGACCCGGTCAGGACGACGGGTCCGGCGACGTCACCGGACAGGCTGCCGAACACGTTGCCGACGGCGTCCTCGCGGACTTCCAGTCCGGCGTCCGCCATGATGGTCGACACCATGTCCTGGGCGTCACGCCACGCGGGCGAATATAGGGGCCGGATGATCCCCCCGCCCGGCTGCGCACCCACCCGGCCCAGCTGCTCGATGAGCCCGGCGAGCCTTGCCTCGTCGACCCGGACGGCAGTTGTCTGCCCATCGGTCATCGAGCCCCTCCACGCGCCGCTTCAAGGCCGGAGGGGTCGGCAGCCGGCGGTCGTCGCGCACCCTTGGTCAATGCAGAGACGACTGCAAGCGCGACCACGTTGGCTATCAGGGCGATGATGCCTACGTTGAGGGTGGCAGCCCACTCGGGCAGGAACGGCATGAGATCTCCAACAGAGCGCTTGGCGACGATGACGTAGCTCACCACTCCGACGCCGACCACCATTCCGGCGGCTGCCCCACTGACCGTGACCGGGTTCCGTGGCAGCAGACTCGCAACCAGCGCGGGGAACAGCTGGGTGACGAAGGCGTAGCCGAGCAGCAGCAGGGCAACGATGGTGCTGCCGCCGCCGAAGGTGAGCAGCAGGGTGACAATCGCCAGGACCGGCACCAGTAGCTGCGCCAACCGCATCACCGTTGCTGGTGACGTCCCCGGCCGCAGCTCGGCATACACGTTCTTGGCCAGCATCGTGGCCGAGGTGGTCAGGAGCATCGAGCCCGGAACCAGCGCAGTCAACATGCCGGTCGCGCCGATCAACCCCACGAACCACGGGTCGAACGCGTCGCGGGAAAGCCGCAGCAGTGCCAGATCGGAGTCGGTCCCCTTGAGCCCCGGGACTTTCAGCACGGCGGCGAAACCGACAAAGAAGATGAACAACAGCACCAGCTGGTAGAGCGGGAAGACCACGGCGTTACGGCGCAGCGCCCGCTCGTGCTTCGCCGAGAACGTCGCGCCGAAGAAGTGTGGCCACATGTAGAAGCCGAACGCGGTCAACAGCACGGTGCTGATGAACCACGAGACGCCGAGAGCGGGGGTATGCAAGGTGAGGAACTGCGGGTCCTTCGCTTGCAACGAGCTGAACATGGGGCTGATGCCCCCGTAGTAGTGCCAGGGAAGGTAAATGCCGAGGAAGATCGCGACGGACAGAATGAGGATGTCCTTGAGGACGGCGGTCCAGGCGGCCCCATGGATCCCGGACACCATCACGTAGACCGTAAGGACGGCCGTGCCGATGATGATCGCCGTCGTCTGCCCTACCGCCCCGTAGGAGGTCTCCTCCACGATGATGGACATGCCCTTCAGCTGCAGGATCAGATAGGGGATCATCGCGAGCACCCCGATCAGCGCAACCAGGATGCCCAGGTTTTTGCTGGCGTACTTGCGAGCGAAGAAGTCGGCCTGAGACACCAGGCGCTCACGTTTGGCGTAGCGCCACACCGCCGGCAGCAACCAGTACGACATGATGTATGCGAGGCAGCCGTAGGCGAGGATGTAGAGCGCTGGGCCGCCGTTGGCATACGAGAACCCGCTGCCACCAAGGAAAGTGAAGGTGGTGTAGATCTCACCGGCCAGCAGCAGAAACACGAAGATGACACCGAACGAGCGACCGCCGACAGCCCACTCCTCGAGGTTGAGCTCATGCCCCTTCCGAGCGCGAAGACCCAAAGCCAGGGCCACCAGCAGACCAGCGGCGAGAACGACGAGCGCCGCGTTCATGGCAGACGCCCTTCGTCGTCGGGCTGCGGTTCGCGGTTTGCTGGGTCGAGCGCGTAGACGATGGCCATGATCGCGCTGCTGGCCACGACCCATCCCACAATCCACGCCATGAGGAACGGCAGTCCGAACACGAACGGCTCAGCCCGGTTGGCAAGGCCGGCGCCACCCAAGATGCCGATGAAGGGCAGCGCCGCCAACGATATCCGCAGAACCTTGGTCCGGTCCGGCGCCGGCGGGTCGACCCGAGAGGCGCTGCGATCCATGTCATCAGCCATCGCAACCCCCAGTTGCCTAGTCACCGGATGAGCTCAACCCAGAACACGTATATTGCTCCTCTCAGACGTTGTGTCAACCTCCCTTCGGCAGGCACGCCCTTCGGCAGGCACGCCGTGCAACCGGGAACCGGGAGCCGGGTAGGCGCCCTGTATGCATCAAGACTCACTGTCTGACGACGCGCCGACGTGCTCGACGAACGCGGAGTCGGAAGAGACGATGCGCTCCATCTCCTCGCCCCCGTCGCACGTCAGGAGCGCCACCGTAAGGCTCGCAGGAGTACGGACGACCACACGCCACCGGCCTCCGGCGGCGGTCCACCGCGTCAGACGCTCGACGTCTGGGTTGGGACCCGCAAGTCCAGCCCCTGTGTCGGACGAATTCATCGGACCAGCACCGTCAGGAGGACCACGGTGTCCTCGCCGGGGCTGCGGTGCTCGGAGAGCTCCTGCCCTGCCAGAGACGCGATGACCGCCAGATCGTTGGAGGAGGTAGTTTCCATGCTCGCTCCACCTTTCGCTAGAGGCGTGAGATATCGATCGTCGCGGTCCGCAGCGCTGCGCACCTGTGCGTTCGCGACCCAAGGAAGGGGCCGTGAGGGAAAGCGTTCGAACCCGCTCGAGCCCGCCCGGGCTTGCTCGGACCGGAACTGTACGCGAGTCGTCCGCGGTTCGCCCATCACGCGCTCACAGGCCCTGTCTAGAGGGTCAAGCGGGCCAGGTCAGCACGGGCTGAGTGTCCTCACCGCTTTCGGCGGCGGCAAAGCGTGCTCCGCTATGGCGTCTCGGCGCGTGCGGGCTCCCGGGCGAGCGCAACCTCGAGGGACACCCCCATCTCAGTCAGCCGCTCGCGGATCGCATCAGCGGGTGGAAGGTCGGTGACCACCTCGGCTATCCGATCCCAGCCGCACAGGAGTACAGCGGCGGGCGAGGAGAACTTCGCGTTGTCGACCAGAAGGACGACGCGATCGGCAATGTCCATCAGTGCGAGCTTGGTGGGTCGCTCGCTGTCGGTCGAGACGTACAGCCCTTTGTGATCGACAGCGGCCGCGCCCAGGAACAGCGTCTGAACGCGTAGTCCCTGAGTCGCCTCGACGGTGCGCGGACCGACGAAGGCCTGGCTCTCCCGTAGGAGATCGCCGCCCAGACCAACGACACGCCCCAGGCCACGGGTCAGGAGCAGCTGCATTACCGGGACAGAATGCGTCACCACCGTCCCGGTGAAGCTGTCGGGGAGCGCTTGTGCCACGGCGTAGGTTGTCGTGCCGGCGTCGACCGCGATGGTCGCGGCCCATGGAATGCTCCCGACGGCCCGTTCGGCGATCGTCCGTTTGCCTTCGGACTGGAGCCCGGCCCGGCCCGCGAAAGCCGGTGAGTGCAGCGAGGCCAACAAAGCGCTTACCCCACCATGAACGACGCGCACCTTGGACTGGTGCTCCAGCTTGCGCAGGTCGCGCCGCACCGTCATGTCGGACACGCCCAGCTGCCGGGCCAGGTCGGTCACCGAGATGAAGCCGGCTTCAGCGACTGCGGTCAGGATGCGGCGCCGCCGGGCCGGGGCACTGTCGTAGCGCAATGTCTCCGCGCGCCCTTGCTGATCGGCCACGGGCCTCCCTCCCTCGCGAACACCACCAGATGACGCTGGCACGCCAGAGTACGCGATCTAGGGCCAGGAAGATGTTGACTTTTCACCATCGAATGTTAATCTTCTGTCAGACGGCGAGACTGACATCACACTAGGGATCCCGGTGGCGACATGAGGACCACGTTCGACGCGGTGTTCGTGGGAGCCGCAACCCAGGATGCACTTGCCCTGGTGAGCGGTTTCCCCAGGCCGGACCAGCGGATGGTTGCCGACGCCATTGCACACGCCGGGGGCGGCCCCGCGGCGACGGCAGCGGTCGCCGCGGCCCGGCTGGGAATGCACGTGGCATTCGTGGGGACCGTCGGGGACGACGTCGACGGTCAGAGCATCCTGGCGGGGCTGACGGCCGAAGGGGTCGACGTCAGCGGGGTCAGCGTGCGCCGCGGTCACGCCTCCGCAGTCAGCGTCGTCGTGGTCGACGCGGTCCATGGCACTCGGGCGATCTGTAACCGCCCTGGCCCAGACATCGAGCTCACCGCGGGACGGGCCCTGCTCGCTGCCGCTCCCGTGGTCCACGTGGACCACGTCGGCTGGGGCCCCGTCACCGAGGCATTCCCGAATGTCGGGCCACGGCTGTCGGTCGACGCCGGCAACCCCATCCCCGGGTTCACCCAAGCTGGCGTCCGGCTCTTCGTCCCGACCGTCGAGGCGCTTCGGTCGGACTCCGGGTTGATGGACGTCGACGACCTTCTCGTTCAGGCAATCGCGGGCGGCTGCGACATCGTCGTCGCCACCGACGGCGCCAACGGCTCGTACGCCCGAACGAGCACCGGTCAGGCGGCGTTCGCTCCAGCCCATCGTGTCGAGATCGTCAGCACCTTGGGGGCGGGGGACGTGTTCCACGGCGCGCTCATCGCCTCCGAGATCCACGGCTTGCCGCTGGAGCAACGCCTCATCTTTGCCAACGCGGCGGCCGCACTGGCGTGTCGGGGCTTGGACGGCCGGTCCACCATCCCCAGGCTGCCAGAGGTCATGTCCTTTCTACCCGCGCCCGTCCGCTGAGCCCAGAACCGACCAAAACCCGATCCAGGAGTCTCCATGACTGACAGCGCGTCCGGCGCGACCACCGTCGCCTACGGCCTCGACGCCATCGCCCGACCGAGCGGCGCGTTCGCTATGTTGGCCGTCGACCAACGTGAAGCAATGC
>NZ_JBDTKA010000114.1:0-3361 GCF_039935575.1 Lapillicoccus sp. | reverse complement strand
TCTCCTCATGGTTCGGGCAGGCGTTCCTCACCGGAGGCTGGTTCTGGGACAAGGTCGGGCTCGACTGGTCTTATGCCGAGCCGTTCGCTAGCACCAACGTGCTGTACAGCGACCTCGCCAAACTGCGAGGCAACGCGAACGACGACACCAGAGGTCTGGCGCGGAGGGTTTGCCAGATCGTCCGCGTCGACGAAAACGCACGATCCTCGGCTTCCACTCCGGTATGCCGATGTCGTCGCCGGCGTCGCGATCCTCGGCGGCGCCGAGGGGGACCGGGGTGCGGGTCGGCTTCGGCGGCCCGTCCCTGGCGCGGAAAAGTCAACACTGCACTCCCCCACCACGGCCGGGTCGGGGGTGCCGGTTCGGCCGACCTCGTGGCCGTCGAAGGTGAATTCGACGGCCAGCGGTATGGGCCATGTTCCACTTAGGGTCTGCTCCCTCAAGGGCTGTGCGAGAGCCTGAGACGGTCGCCTACTGAATGACGGGGACAGGGGCGTAATGACCGACGACGGTCACCGAGTACGAGACGCGCATCAGGTAGCCGTCGCCGTCGCCGACCGCGTAGTTGAACTGGGCCTCGACGGCGGTGACAGGCTGGCTCGATGCATAGACGTTGAAGTCGTCGACGGCCCAGCCGGCATTGTTCGAGACTCCGTCGTTCTGGATCGAACCGAGCAGCACCGTTGGAGCCCACTGCTCGATGACGAGCCCCTGACCGGCCGGCAGGCCGTACAGCGGGATATCGAATGCGGTCGCGCCCCGGTTCCAGCGGGTGGCGGACGTGCCGACGAGGGGCGGGTCGAGGATGACCGTCCCGGAGAGGATGAAGACCTCCTGGCCGGCGAGATCCTGGATGTGGACCCAGTGATCGCTGCTGAGGTGGTTACCGTGGGTGCTGGGTGGAACAGTCATGATGTGCTCCTTCGACGGACCGCCGGCCGAGTCGGCCAAGGGTGATATGCGAAGGAGACATGGCTGGTTGCTGAGATACGCGATCGGCACTGACACGAGGTGACCCCAGACGCGCCCGTCCTCAACCCCCCGGTCGTCCACAGGTTGGAACAGCTGGTTGGCCCGGCGACCAGAGTCAGCCGCTCCGTCCGGCCCAGAGCCGGCAGTCTTCCCCATCCTTAGATGCTGATGCGCCGGTTCCGCGCCTGCTCAGGCCCGGGCTACATGCGGAACGCGTGTCTTCAGCCGTCTGGCCCCCGCCGGTGACGAGAGGTCAGCCGTAACCCCCTGTTCCGGTGTTGCGAGGTTGGGTGGCATGGCACAACGGGACTCCATCAACCTGTCAGAGACATGCGCGAGGCGGCGTATGCCGTTTAGAACGAGCGACGCAGCCGGAGCGCGAGTGGCCGTCCGTCTGGGTCGTAGACAGCCCGGTACGCCGCCGTCGCGACCGGGCGGGTCGCCGGCCCTACTGGCGTCGACTCCAGGGGCCGCAGCTGGCCCCGCGGCCGGGGGACCAGATGTCCGCCCGCCCGCCACCTCTCGAGCCGAGCCGCCGACTCGGCGAACAGGCGGAACTGGTCCGCGGCGGGGACGGCGATCCCGGGTCCAGCCCCGAGGTGCTCCTGCGCCAGCCGCTCCCGGAGGCTGTAGGCGAACCCGGCGTGCGCGACCGCGGCCGATGCTTCCGAGTCGTGGGTCCAGGAACGCCGGTTGAAGTTGTCGGATCCCACCGACGCCCACTGGTCGTCGATGACGCAGACCTTCGAATGTACGTAGATCGGTGTCCCGGAGTCGTTCTCGATCCCATAGACCGCCACTCGGGAGGGAGCCAGTCGATCGAGCACCCCCAGCAGGGACTGCCGTGACACGAGGTTGGGCGGCTGCGACAGCCTGCCGTCCTGGTCGGGAAAATGCGGCAGTACGGCGATCAGGCGCAGATCTTGGTTGCGACTGAGCGCGGCCGCGAACACCGCGGCGACCTCGTTCGACCACAGGTATTGGTCCTCGAGGTAGATCAGGTGGCGGGCTCGCCCGATGGCCTTGATGTAGGCCCGGGCAACGCTGCGTTCCCCGTGGGGCGCGAAGGGGTAGCCGCCGAGCCGGCGCGGGTACGTACGCAGGATCTGCACGGGGTGCGGTCCGGCGATCGGCGGGTCAGGAAACTGCGGCGGGAGTGGAGTGCGCGCCGGACGGTCCCGCCGGCGGCGGTCCGCGACGACCCGAAAGGGCGACCGGCTGAGCAGCTGCGGATCCTGCCAACGCTCCCGGAAGACGGTCTCGACATCGCCCACCGCGGGTCCCTCGATGGCCAGCTGCACGTCATGCCAGGGCGGCGTCGGCCCGTAGACCTTCGCCATGGCCTGCCGCTGTGGGTCTCCCTGGTGCCGAACGTCGTCACGCCGGCTGTGGCACAGGTCGATGCCGCCCAGGAACGCGACGTCGCGCTCCGGTCGTCCGAGGTGGCGGAGGACGACGAACTTCTGGTGGTGCGAGCCACCCAACCGGACCCGCATATCGAGGACGACCTGCCCGCCTCGGGCGTTGATCTCCTCACCGAGATGCCGGTTCTCCGACGCGGAGAATGAGACTCGGTCCCAGTGCGAACGCCACACCAAACCTCGCACGTCCACACCGCGGCCGGCTGCGTCGGCCAGGACCGCACCGACCGTACTGCCAGGCTGACCGGTGAGCTCCTCGTCGGGATCCCCTCGCCAGTCGACGAAGAGGATCACGTCACCTGCTCGCATCCGCGTCACGCGGTGGTGCAGCTCGGTGAAATAGGAGGCCCCGTGGATCAGTGGCCGCACCAGGTTTCCCGCAGTCCAGGCGGCACCATCGTCATGGCGGGCATCAAGACTGGTCGAAGTGTTGCCCCGTTCGCCCGCGGTGAGGTACCACTGCCTTGGGTCCACGGCCGGATCGTACGCGCCCGAGTAAATCGCGCCGACCTTTCAGCAGCCGAGGTCAAGGTCACGCGACGACAGGCCGCGTGGCATCAGCTGAGAGCCGCGTCCCGGTAGCCCGCACCGTCATACGAGTAGGTACGAGGGCTCGCGTAACTCTTCCTCTGTGCACCCATAAGGGCATCCTTCCCTACCAGGCCGAAACCTGCTGCCATTCAACCGCCGTTGCACTACGCCCCGAGTCCCGTCACCATCGGGAAGCAGGGTCAGCTCACTGTCGGCCTCGAATCGACCCCTGTTCTCGAAACAGATGCGCCCAGATTGAATAGGTGGAGCGAATCCTGTTGTGAGACAGGAGAGTTGGAGCCGGTGGAGGCTCGAACCCCCAACCCCCTGTTTACAAGACTTAGTGCACGCACCCCGCTTGCCGGCTCTGACCTGCGGAAACACGCCCCTGCAGCGGCCATCTCGGCCAGTCGTGCGATCCATGTGAGATCTGGGTG
>NZ_JBDTKA010000113.1:0-68955 GCF_039935575.1 Lapillicoccus sp. | reverse complement strand
GCCGGCTCGACTCAGACCGGCTGCGTCGGCTCTTCGACCTTCTGGTCCCCGTCGAGACGGTCGACGAGTGGTATCTCTGCGGACCGTTCGGGATGGTGACCGATGCCGAGGCGCTGCTGCGTGAGCTGGGCGTCGACCTGCACCACGTGCACCACGAGATCTTCCACGTCGACGACGGCACACAGCCGCGCCGCCTTCCCGTCGTGGTGGACGCCACGGCGCCCCCCGCGGCGGTGGTCACCATCACCCTGGACGGACGAACCACCCAGGTGCCGATGCCGAGCGCCGACGAGACCATCCTCGACGCGACACTCCGGGTTCGCCCGGACGCCCCGTTCTCCTGCACCGCAGGGGTCTGCGGGACCTGCCGCGCCCGGCTCGTGGAGGGGGAGGTCCGGATGGACCGCAACTACGCCTTGGAGCCGGAGGAGATGGAGGCTGGCATCGTCTTGGCCTGCCAGTCGCACCCGGTCACCGCAGCGGTGCGGCTCGACTACGACGCGTGAGTCAGCCGGGGTTGGACGTCAGTGGTCGCGGAGCGTGTCGGTGGTGTTGTGCTCGGTGATGAGCTGCTGCGCACGGTCGCCGTCGCGGTCGGCGATCGCGTCGACCAGGTCGCTGTGAAGCTGGCGGCGCTGCTCTATGTATTCCAGCGGCGGCTGCTCGGACACGGGGAGCACGGACAGGGTGTGCGTCTCGATGAGCTCCAGCAGGCTGGTGTAGATGGACCGCAGGACCAGGGTCGGACTGACCGCGGCGATACTGGCGTGCAACGCCCAGTTGGCTCTGACGAACGCGGTGGGGTCCTGTGCCCCGACGGCATCACTCATCCGCGCGACGTGCTGACGCATGATCTGGATGTCAGCCGGTGACGCGTGCCACAGGGCGTCCTCGATGAGGAGTGGGTCGAGCGCGTCGCGAATCCGGACGGCGTCCGCGACCGGGGTCTGCTCGGCGTCGAGGGAGAGCACGGAGTTGCCGAGGCGGACCATGGGTGACTGTTCCGCCGCGAAGAGGCCGCCGCCGGGTCCTGGACGGACGGTGATGAGCCCGCGCGCCTGTAGCAGGCGGATCGCCTCGTTGAACGTGCCGACCGACACACCGCAGTCGCCGCGCAGCTGGTCCTTCGACCCGATCCGTTCGCCCGCGGCGACCTGCTGCGCGATCGCCGCCAGTCGCGCCGCGGCCAGGTCGGTGCGGCTTAGCCGAGGCGAAGCCGATCGGCCCCCGGCTCGGACGCCGGTGACGAGAGCGCTGTCGACCGCCATCGATGTTCCCTTCTGCAAATGATCATGATCAATGTACGCCGGCCCCTTGACTTGAGCGAGACACCAGCCCAGTATTCATCCTAATCATCATGGTTTTTGGGCCATGGCGCTCCAACGTCGACGGGACTGTGCATTATGCGGATCGCGAACCTGGCCGATCGGCTGGTCATCCTCGTTTCCCGGGGTTCCGGGGACTCGCAGAGTTCGCACGACCTGGCGGTGGACGTCGAGAAGGCGAGTGGCGGCAAGTTCGCCGCCGACCCGCAGTCCATTTACCACCGGTGGGAGGACTTCGTCGGGTGGGCGTCGACGGCGGAGCTGCCCACCGGGGAGGCTTTCGACCCGGCGGACCTCGGGTCTCCGGCCCCCACCCCGCGCCAGGTGCTGGCGATCGGCCTCAACTACCGGGCCCATGCAGCCGAGTCGGGGTTCGCAGCGCCGACGGGGGAGCCCCCGGTGTTCACCAAGTTCAGCTCGTGCATCGTGGGGCCCTATGCGGAGGTGACGCTTCCACCAGGAGGGCACACCGACTGGGAGGTCGAGCTGGTTGCGGTTGTGGGACGGCGGGCTTTTCAGGTGTCGGCGCAGGATGCGTTGCAGCATGTCGCGGGGTATGCGGTGGGTCAGGACATCTCCGAGCGGACGCTGCAGATGGCCGCGACGCCGCCGCAGTTCAGTCTGGGCAAGTCGTTGCCCGGGTTCGGGCCGGTCGGACCCTGGCTGACCACGCTGGACGAGCTCGAGGACCCGAACGACCTGTGGCTGCGGTGTGCGATCGACGGCCAGCAGGTTCAGTCCAGCCGCACCAGTGAGCTCATCTACTCGGTGCCCGAGCTGGTGGCCAAGCTGTCGGCCAGCATCCCGCTGTTGCCCGGCGACGTGATCTTCACTGGCACGCCGTCGGGTGTGGGCCTCGGACAGTCTCCGCAACGGTGGCTGCAGCCCGGTGAGGAGCTGGTCAGCTCGATCGAGGGCCTCGGCGAGCTCCGCAACCGGTTCGTCGCGGCGTCCTAGTCACTCACTGTTCTTTTGGGCATTTGACCGATCAGCCCCAAGGAGACAGCGATGGCGCTGCACCGCCTGACGTCGATCACCCTCGGCGTCCCGAATGTGCGGGAGACCGCGGAATCTACACCGAGTTCGGGTTCCTGCCGAGCACGGACCAGGTGTCCTCGGCGTATGCCGGTGAGCAGCTGATCGACGCCCCGGAGTACCGCTTCTCCAACCCCGACGGGGGTGAGCAGCTTCGGATCGTGCACAGCCCCAGGCGGCGCCTACTGCAGCTCGGCGTCGGCGCCGAGGACCCCGACGACCTGGACCGGATCACCGGCAGCCTCGAGCGACTGGTGCTAACGGTCGAACGGGACGACACCTCACTCAGCGTCGAGGACCCAGGCAGTGAGGTCCGCGTCGTGGACGAGATCGCGCCGGCATACGAGCAGTAGCCGGTGCCGTGGCCCGCAACCAACGGGCCGGGCCGCACGGATCGGACGAACACGCGGGCTGCGGGGATCCTGCGTGAGGGTGGGGTCCATCCCCGCAAGCTCGGCCACGTGGTCATCGGATCTACCGACGAGGAGTCCAGCACCAAGTTCTTCACCGAGGGGCTCGGGTTCGAGCTCAGCGACCGGGTGCCGTTCCTGGCCGCGGCGCCACCGCGATGCTCGAGAAGGACCCGGGCCGGCACGTCTGGGGTCTCGGCCGGCACTACGTCGGGTCGAACTTCTTCTGGTACCTGAAAGACCCGGCCGGCAACTTCTCCGAGTACTACAGCGACATCGACTGCATCATCGACGACCAGCTGTGGGAGCCCGGAGTCTGGGAGGGCGCCAAAGGCCTCTACAGATGGGGTCCACCGCCACCGCCGTCCTCCCTGGCACTCGAAGACCTGGCCGGCCTGATGACGGGTTCACACAGCCCCGGCTGCCCACCGGGCGACACCTTGTGGCAGCTCGCCGTATACGGCGGCCGGCCATCGTCGTCCCACCGGGTAACGAAAGAGGGAGAGTCATGGACGCATACGACGTCGCCATCGTCGGCTACGGACCTGTCGGGCAGCTGTTGTCACTGCTCCTCGGTCAGCGGGGCTATCGCGTCGCTGTGCTGGAGAGGTTCCCGGAAGCGTAGGCACTGCCCAGGGCGGTCCACCTGGACCATGAGGTGGCCCGCATCCTGCAGTCGGTCGACGTGCGCTCAGACCGAGACGCGGCGATCGAGCCGTATGACGACTTGTACCAGTGGCGCAACGCGGCCGGCAAGACGCTGCTCAACGTGGACTGGAGGGGCGTCGGACCGTCCTGGTGGCATACCTCGAACTTCTTCTCTCAGCCCGAGCTGGAGCGCGAGCTCGACCTACGCGTAGAGAAGCAGGCATCGGTCACGGTGATGCGTGGCGTCACCGTCAGGGGGCTGGAGCAGGACCTCGACGGCGTCACCGTTCTCGGGACGACGTCGACGACGGACGGTTCGATCCCTGGGGAACAACGGGTGCGCGCGCGGTACGTCGTCGGGTGTGATGGCGCCAACAGCGCGGTCCGGGAGCTGACCGGACTGACGACGACAGACGTCGGGTTCCCCTTCGACTGGCTCATTGTCGACATGATCCCCAACGAGCCGATGCATTTCGACCCGACCGCCTGGCAGCTGTGCGACCCGGCCCGTCCCACCACGATCGTGCCCGGTGGCCCGGGACGCGCCGTTGGGAGTTCATGGCGCTGCCCGGCGAGAACATCCAAGACCTCAACCGCGCCGACAAGGCCTGGGAGCTGCTGCAACCGTGGGGCCTGACACCGGACAACGCCGTCCTCTACGTGTACGCGGCCCTCTACGTGTACGCGGCGCTTTCCACCCTCGACGGTGTAGACGAGACCCTCGTCACCCTGGGACGGCATATCCCGCCGGCGGCTCTGGTCACAATGTGAGCCCAAGGGCCACCCCAGCGAACCAGCCCAGCGGCGTGTCGAACTGCGGTGTCCCAAATGGGGGCGAGAACGTTGTCGAAACGGCGCGGGGTGGAGCGGCCGCAACTGCCGACCACACGGTCACTCGTCGGGGCCGAACCGGTCGATCGGCCGCAACAGCCGCCCATGGGGTCGATCGTTGCGGCGAGACCTCCCGATGCCCGTAGCCCCGCCAGGCCCGATCGACGCGCGTTCAGAAGGTGCGTGGGTCGGCCGATCCCGCGGCGCGTGGACCGAGAACCGCGCGCCGGGCAGACCTTCCGGCGCGCCAGACCGCGAAGGCCACCGACACGCCGACGGTCAGGACGAGCTCCCAGGACGACAGCCAGCGGACCGAGTCCGCCGACCCGAGCCGCCACACCGCGAACACCGCGAGAGCGACTACGAGCACCCCGGCCCGGGCGGCCAGGGCGGCCCGCTGGGCCGGGCTCGACGCGTCGACACGCCGAGTGCCTCGAGATCTGGTAGCAGACGAAGCGCGGGGCAACGTGGCGACGGCCGAGGCAACACCTGCTCCGAGCCCGAATACCACGCCGGCGGCGAGACCGACCGTGCTGCCGTAGACGACCGCGAGCACGAACAGGCTTCCGCCGTCCAACGGGACGTCGCTGTTCGTGAGCATCACCAGGACCAGGTAGGCCACCGCTGCGACCACCCCGGTCAGCGTGCCCCAGCCGAGGCAGGCGCCGAGAACACGCAACCCGACCACGACACCCGACGGGGTCGGCAAGGTCGCAGACTCGTCGCCCCGGGCCACCGGACCCGACCGCCCGAGCTCGCGCCTCTCATCGTCGTTCATAGGTCACCCACGCCAGCCCCTCGCCCAGCACTCGCCGAGCCTCGCGCCAGACGTGTGGGTCGATCTCCGGAAAGTATGCGTCGCCGTCCGGATCCTGGTCGACCTCGGTGACGAGCAGCCGGTCCGCGACCGGCATCGCCTCGGCATACACCTGTCCGCCGCCCGCGACGAAGACCTCGTCCTCGCCTCCCTCCCCGGCCAGCTGCAGAGCGTTTGGCAGCGAGTGCGCGACCATCGTGCCCAGGGAGCTCCACGACTGCTGGCGGGTGATCACCACGGTCCGTCGCCCGGGCAACGGCCGCCCGATCGAGTCGAACGTCGCGCGACCCATGACGAGCGTGTGACCCATCGTCGTGCGTTTGAAGAAGGCGAAGTCCGCGGGCAGGTGCCACGGCATCTGGCCGGCGGCCCCGATCACACCCCCCCGACCGACTGCGGCGATCAGGGAGACGCGCGGCGCCACCGTCATACGGCGATCGGCGCCTTGATCGTCGGCTGCGCGACGTAGTCCACGAGCTCGAAGTCACCCAGCTCGAACGCGTCGAGGTCCTTGCCGGGGGCGATCAGCATTCGCGGCAGGGGACCCGGTTCCCGCGTGAGCTGGAGGCGGGCCTGCTCGACGTGGTTGAGGTAGAGGTGGGCGTCTCCGAGGGTGTGCACGAGCTCGCCCGGCTCGAGGTCGCACACCTGGGCGACCATCATCGTCAGGAGCGCGTAGGAGGCGATGTTGAACGGCACACCGAGGAAGACGTCCGCAGAGCGTTGGTAGAGCTGGCAGGACAACCGTCTGCGGCCGCCGTCCTCCGCGGCCGGTGCGACGTAGAACTGGAACATCGTGTGGCACGGAGGCAGGGCCATGGCGTCGACGTCGGCGACGTTCCAGGCAGAGACGATGTGCCGGCGGGAGTCGGGGTTGGTCCGGATCGACTCGACCACCTTGGCGATCTGGTCGATGTGCTCGCCACCCGGTGCCGGCCAGGACCGCCATTGGTACCCGTAGACCGGACCCAGGTCGCCCAGCTCGTCGGCCCAGTCGTCCCAGATCGTGATGCCTCGCTCCTGGAGCCAGCGCACGTTGGTGTCGCCGCGTAGGAACCACAACAGCTCGCCGATGATCGACCGGAGGTGCAGCTTCTTCGTGGTGAGGGCGGGAAAGCCGTCGGCCAGATCCATCCGCATCTGGTGACCGAAGACGCTGAGAGTGCCGGTCCCGGTCCGGTCCGACTTCTCAGCGCCGGTAGCCAGCACGCGGTCGAGGAGGTCGAGGTACTGGCGCATCCCGGGAAGGTAGCACCGGGCCGCCGTCCCTGACCGGAGCCACTGCGGGGTGGAGGGCCTTGCTGTGACTCACGTCACACTCATCTCGCTTTGTGAGATGTAACGCCGGCGGTTGGGCGACGATGTACCAGGTGTCGTGGTGCTACCCGGACCCCCGAGCGGGTAGCGCCACGACATTCAGGTCCAGGTCCTGGTCCGTCCGCAGGGTGGTGCTGGCGATAGATTGACCTCATGACCGAGCACCTCCAGCCTGGTGGGACCGGCCTGCACCCGAGCAGCACCCGCTCCCCCTTCGGTCGAGCGCTGACTGCCGTGGTGACGCCGATGCGCCCCGACGGCAGCCTCGACCTCGACGGGCTGAGGAAGGTCGTCAGCCACCTGCTCGACACCGGCCACGACGGCGTCGTCGTCAACGGCACAACCGGCGAGTCGGCGACCACGACCGACGACGAGAAGGTCGCCGTCATCGAGGCAGCTCTGGAGGCGGTCGGCGACCGGGCCGTGGTCGTGGCCGGGGCCGGCACCAACAACACCGCGCACTCCGTGCACCAGGCACGCCAGGCAGCGCACGCCGGGGCACACGGCATACTCGCCGTCACCCCTTACTACAACAGGCCCACCCAGACGGGTCTGGTGGCGCACTTCGCCGCCGTCGCGGACGCCACCGACCTGCCCGTCATGCTCTACGACATCCCCGCTCGGACCGGCACGGCCATCGCCACCGACACCTTGATCCGGCTAGCCGAGCACCCGCGGATCGTCGCCGTCAAGGACGCCAAGGGCGACCTGTGGGCCGCTACGCACGTCATGGCGGTCACCGACCTGGTCTGGTACTCCGGCGACGACGTCCTCACCCTCGCCCACCTCACGCAGGGTGGGGTCGGGTATGTCGGGGTCACCTCGCACGTCGCCGGCAGCGAGTATGCCGCGATGCTCGCCGCCGTCGACGCCGGCGACCTGCCCACCGCAGTCGCCATCCACCGCCGGCTAATTCCGCTCGTCGACGCCCTGATGACCACCTCGCAGGGCGCGATCATGGCAAAAGCCGCCTTGCACGAGCTCGGCGTCATCGACTCCGCAGCTGTCCGGCTCCCCCTCGTGGAGTCCCCACCCGAGCACCTCGCGATCCTTCGCCACGCGCTCTCCCTCAACACCCCGTCAGGAAGACCTTGACCAACGCCCCGTCCATCGCACTTCCCATCCCGCTGCCCGAGCTGACCACACCGCCTCCGATCCCGGGCAACGCCCTGCGTATCGTCGCGCTCGGCGGGCTCGGCGACGTGGGCCGCAACATGACCGTCCTGGAGACCCAGGGCAGGCTGCTGATCATCGACTGCGGCGTCCTGTTCCCCGAGGACCACCACCCGGGGATCGACCTGATCCTGCCGGGGTTCGAGTACCTCGACGACCGACTCGACCAGGTCGAGGCGATCGTGCTCACCCACGGGCACGAGGACCACATCGGTGCCGTGCCGTTCCTGCTCAAGCGCAAGCCCGATATCCCGCTGATCGGCTCTCGGCTGACCATGGCGCTCATCGAGGCCAAGCTCAAGGAGCACCGGATCAAGCCCTACACCCTCACCGTCAAGGAGGGGCAGCGCGAGAAGCTGGGCGTCTTCGACCTCGAGTTCGTCGCCGTCAACCACTCGATCCCCGACGCGTTGGCCGTGTTCGTGCGCACCAAGGCCGGCACGCTGCTGCATACCGGCGACTTCAAGATGGACCAGCTGCCACTCGACGGTCGGCTTACCGACCTACGGGCGTTCGCGCGGATGGGCGAGGAGGGGGTCGACCTCTTCCTCACCGACTCGACCAACGCCGAGGTCCCCGGGTTCACCACGCCCGAGCGGGAGATCGCCCCGGCGATCGACCGGGTCTTTCGAGACGCACAGCGCCGGATCATCGTGGCCTGCTTCTCCTCGCACGTGCACCGCGTCCAGCAGGTCCTCGACGCCGCCCAGAAGTCCGGTCGCAAGGTCGCCATGGTCGGCCGGTCGATGCTGCGCAACATGGGGATCGCCGCCGAGCTCGGCTACCTGCACGTGCCCGACGGCGTCCTGGTCGACGTCAAGAAGCTCGACGACCTGCCGCCCGACAAGGTGGTGCTCATCTGCACCGGCAGCCAGGGCGAGCCGATGGCGGCGCTGTCGCGGATGGCCAACCGGGACCACCGGATCGAGGTGGGCGTCGGCGACACCGTGCTGCTCGCCAGCTCGCTCATCCCCGGCAACGAGAACGCCGTCTACCGGATCATCAACGGGCTGATGATGCTCGGCGCCGACGTCGTCCACAAGGGCAACGCCAAGGTGCACGTCTCCGGCCACGCGAGCGCCGGCGAGCTGCTCTACTGCTACAACATCGTCAAGCCCAAGAACGTCATGCCCGTGCACGGGGAGTGGCGTCACCTGGTCGCCAACGCCGAGCTGGCCGTGGCCACGGGCATACCGCGCCGCAACATCATGGTCACCCGCGACGGTGGGGTTGTCGACCTCGTCCAGGGTCGGGCGAAGCTCGTCGGCGCGGTCCCCTGCGGATACATCTACGTCGACGGCTCCTCAGTCGGAGGGACTACCGAGGCGCTGCTCAAGGACCGCCGGATCCTGCGCGACGAGGGGTTCATCACCTGCATCGTCGTGATCGACGCGGCCACCGGCAAGATCGCGTCCGGCCCCGAGATCACGGCACGCGGGTTCGCCGAGGACGACCGGATCTTCGACGACGTGATCCCCAAGGTGGAGCAGGCGCTCGCCGAGGCAACCGGCAACGGGGTGCGCGACGAGTACCAGCTGCAGCAGATCATCCGACGCACCATCGGCGGCTGGGTCGGCGCCAAGATCCGCCGCCGTCCGATGATCATTCCAGTGGTGATCGAGGCCTGACTCACCAACACGGCCGCAAGTCGGCTTCCCGGCCCCTATTGCAGCCGGAATGCCGACTTACGACCGTCACGCATCGGTCCGAGGCGATTCGCACCCGATCTGGCCCGGGCGTCTTGCCATCCGGATAAGGTAAGCCTTACATTACTTCGTGCCGGCTGAGGGTAGGCCGGTTCCCGTGCTCGTTCCGATGAGGTTCCATGTCCCAGCTGTCTGCCCTCCTGCACGACTGCAGGATCACGCCCGCCTACTGCGAGGCGGGGCAGGTCGACAGCACGTTGGCGGACCTGAAACCGGGAAGCCGCGCACGCATCGTCGACGTGCGCGATGACATGGCTCCGGCAGCCGCCCGGCGCCTGTTCGACCTGGGTTTCACCCCTGGCGCCGATGTGACGGTGGTGCGCCGGGCGCCGCTGGCCGACCCCATCGTGTTCCGGGTGGCCGGGTGCGAGCTGGCCCTGCGCCGTGTCCAGGCACGGTGCGTCCGCGTATGCGCGGTCGAGTGAACCCTGGGACAGGCCCGACGGCAGCTGTCGAGCTGGTTCGAACCGCCCCACGCTTTGCTCTCGTCGGCAGCCCCAACTCGGGCAAGACAACGCTCTTCAACGCGCTGACGGGGCTGCGGGCCAAAACCGGCAACTACCCGGGTGTGACGGTGTCCCGGTACGAGGGCACCGCTGACGTCGTCGGCACTCGGGTCGTGGTCGAAGACCTGCCGGGCACCTACAGCCTGGACCCCATCAGCCCCCGACGAGCAGGTGGTCACCGACGTCCTCGACCCGCTCCTACGGCAGGTGCAGACCCCCGACGGCCTCTTGGTCACGCTCGACGTCACCACGCTCCAGCGGTCGCTCGGCATCCTCGCCCAGGTGCTGCACACCGAGCTGCCCGTATGCGTCGTGCTCACGTTCACGGACGAGCTCACCCGCCGGCAGGGAGCGATCGACACCGCCGGCCTGAGTCGCGCTCTCGGCGTCCCGGTCATCGCGGTCACCGCCGGCCGGCGCCAGGACCTGGTCGCCCTGCGTGAGCTGATGGCCGGGCCGCAGTCATGGCCGCAGCCTCCGGTCCTGCCACCCGATGCCCCGGCGGAGGTAGGGAGCTGGATCGCCTCGGTCCTGGTCGCGGCCGGCTACCGGCTGCCCGAGAGCGATGCCCGCACCCGGCGCATCGACGCGGTGCTGCTGCACCCCGTCTGGGGCACATTGGTGTTCTTCGCCACCATGTTCGGGTTCTTCCAGGTCATCTTCACCGCGGCGGCCCCGATCCAGGACGCCATCCAGAGCTTCTTCGGGCTGCTGGGCGGCCTTGCCGACTCGCATGTCTCCAACGGATGGGTCAGCAGCTTCATCTCGCACGCGCTGATCGGCGGAGTCGGCGGGGTGCTGGTCTTCCTGCCACAGATCGTGCTGCTGTTCTTGATGATCTCGCTGCTCGAGGGACTGGGCTACATGGCCCGGGCCGCCTTCCTGATGGACCGGGTGATGGCCAAGGCCGGGCTGGAGGGCCGCGCCTTCGTGGCGCTGCTTTCCTCCGTCGCGTGCGCCGTCCCCGGCATCATGGCGACCCGCACGCTGCCGTCGGCCCGAGACCGGATCGCCACCATGATGGGCGCGCCGCTGATGACGTGTTCGGCGCGGCTGCCGGTCTACGTCCTGCTCATCGGGCTCGTCGTGCCCTCGGAGGCGCGGTGGGGGCCAGTCAGTGCCCAGGGCGCCACGATGTTCGGCCTCTACCTCGTGGGCGCACTCTCGGCGATGGTCGCCGCATGGGTCTTCTCCCGGCTCGGTCGTCGGCGCGGCCCGCTCCGTGGCCCTGTCGGTCTGGGATGCCGCTCGCACCTTCCTGCGCAAGGTCGGCAAGATCATCCTGGTCACCACGATCGTGCTCTGGCTGCTGCTCAACCTCCCCGCTCGCAGCCCCGGTGACCTCCAGGCCGCCGGGGTGGACACCGCGGACAACGCAGCGGTGTCGTCCTACGTGATCGACCACAGCTACGCCGCGGCAGCCGGGCACCTCGTCGAGCCCGTCTTCGCACCGCTTGGCTTCGACTGGCGGATCAACATCGGGGTGCTGGCCTCGCTGTCGGCCCGGGAGGTCTTCGTCGCCACCCTCGGCCAAGTAGCCGCAGCGGAGGACCCGGAGGACCCGCAGTCGGCGCTGCGGAACATGACCGTGGACGAAGGCCCGCGCGCCGGTCAGGCGCTGTTCACCCCGCCCGTGGTGGCCGCGCTGATGGCGTTCTTCCTCTACGCGCTGCAGTGCATGTCCACCATCGGGGTGATGCGCCGCGAGTCGGGGTCCTGGCGGTGGCCGGCTATCGCGTTCGGCTATATGTTCGTGCTGGCGTGGATGATGGCGCTGGCCGCTCGCCTGATCGTCGGGGCGGTGGTCTGAGTGGCCCTGGCACAGGACCACAGCCTTGGAGTGCCCGGTATGCCGGACTCGCCGCTGGTACCGGTGCATCCCGAGTCGGTCTTGGGTGACGAGCGGACCCTGAGGTGGAGCTGCCCGGCAGACATACTCGGCTTCGTGGGAGTCCCCGCTCAGCTGCCGACGGCCGTGCAGTCCCTGCTCGACGAGGGTGTGCTCGAGTCCGTGTCGGTCGAACCGGCTGGGGTCTTGACCATGCTGGGGTCGGCGCGATCCTGGCGAAAAGACGGCGCTCGAGTCCGCCAGGCCTTGCAGGCCGCCCTGTGCACCCCGCAGCAGTGGCGACCGGCACCCGGTGGCACGCCGGACGATGACGCGCTACGTCTTGCCGTGCAACAGGTGATCGACGGTGAGGTGGGTGCCTATATCCGTTCCCACGGCGGCCAGGTCGAGCTGCTGCGCGCTCACGACCACGACGTGCAGCTGCAGCTGAGCGGCGCATGCCGTCACTGCCCGGCGTCCGACATCACCCTCAGCGAGCGGCTGGAAGCCGGCATCCGCGCCCTGTATCCCCCGCTGCGTCGACTCGAGGCGCGCAATGCACCCGGTGTCAGCGCGGGCCGACGCATGCTCGGCCTCATACCGACGCGTGGTCGCTGACCGCCCTGGTCACAGATCGAGCACCAATGAGAGTGCTTCGTCGACTCGCTGCGTCTCTCAAGGGGCAGGAAGCCTGCGGGCTCGGCGAGGCGGTTCAGGTCCACAGTGGCGATCTGGTCGCACATCACCAGCGTGCGGCGACCGTGGACCTCGACCGGCGGCCGGAAGGTGGTTTCGCGGGCACTGGTGACGGCGGCGACCCACGTGCTGAGTGCGAGCCAGTCCGGCTGGGAGGAGGACGGCGTACCGGCGGCCCTGTTACTCGTGACCTTCGCCACGAGTGGGCAGTCGGCAGACCTCACCCCTTTATGACCTCGCTTGTAGCGCGGCCAGTTCTTCCTGGATCGCCTCGATCTCCGCGCGGTCTGCGGGGTCGTCCTCGATCGCGGTATACGAGGGTTCCTCCGCGTCGAGATAGCTGCGCCGAGGACCGGGCCGGTGATCCCGACGTTGATACGCGCGTCAGGACGCCCGCACCATCACCGTCGAGGCGACCAGGTCGGGTGACTTGGCGCCGGACACGAGGACCGTCTGACCGACGGTGACGTCTGCCATGGTGGCGGCCGTCGGAGTGGCAGGAGCCGTCGTGGGGGTGGTTGCCGTGGCCGTCGGGCTCGCGGTGGACGTTGCCGTGGCCTTAGCCTTCCCGCCTCCGGCGGCACCGGCCTGGTGGACCTTCGTCGTGGACGCGACGGAATAGGTCAGGCTCGTCCCGTCTGCCGCCTGGACCGTGACCGAAGCGGGGGACACGGCGGTGACCTGGCCCAAGATCGCGTCGTGGGTGACATAGCCGTTCGCGCTCTTGGACACCCACTCGGCGTGTTGGAAGTCCTTGAGGTTGCCGATAACAGCGTCCTTCGCGCCGGCCTTGGCTTTGGTGGCCTTGGTGGCCTTGCCTGTGGTGCCGGTCGTCGCCGAACCCGTCGGCGATGAGGTCGCGGTGGCTGTCGGGGTGCGGGTGGCGTCCGATGCGTGCGCAACGACGAACCCGCCTCCGCCGCCGATCACCACGGCCGCGACAACCCCACCGACGGCTGCCTTCTGCTTGGTGCTCCACATGGGTTTTGCTCCTCGTCGTGCACGGGTCCGCAGGTGGCGAACCCTCTGCACACCACGATGGGACAGGAGTGTTCGAGGCAGGTCAGGGTCGGGTGTGGATTGTGCGCCGATACACGAGAGCGCCCAGGTCACCGGTATGCGGGTCACCAGGGGCGAGCCGGCAGCGCCTCTCGAGTGTCGTCGTCGGCGACCCAGCCCTGCTCCGTCCGCACGTAGCGGCGGGAGGGTCCATGCGCGGCGAGTGTGGCCACGGCGGCAACAAGCCGGTCGACGTGTTCCGGGGTGCTGGCCAGTCCGAGGCTCACGCGGACGGCGGTCGCTGGGACCTCGCCCCACGGGTCCTCGAGCAGCTCGTCGACGAGGATGTGTGCGCAGAACTTGCCGTGGCGCACCCCGATGCCGTATTCGGCTGACAGGATCGCGGACACGAGGGACGAGTCGAAGCGGTCGATCGTGAACGGCAGGACAGCCACCCGATCCGGATACGTGTCCCGCTTGCCGTCCCCGGCCGCAGCAGCGGCGGACTCGCTGGAGTCGCCGAAGATCGACCAGGTGTCAGCACCGGGGATCGCGTCGAGGCCGTCGCACAGACGCGCATACAGGGCCTCCTCATACGCCTCGATCGATGGCCGCGAGCCGCTGATCGCCGAGCACGCGGCTGCCAGCGCGATGGCGCCGATGACGTTCGGGCTGCCGCCCTCGTGGCGGGCCGGGCCGGTAGCCCAGGTCGCGCCGTTCGTGGTGACCCGGCTGGTCGCACCACCGCCGCGCAGGTAGGGCGCGCCGTGGTCCAGCCAGTCGGCCCGGCCGGCGAGCACGCCCGCACCGAACGGGGCGTAGAGCTTGTGGCCGGAGAACGCGACATAGTCGACGCCACTTGCCGCGATGTCGATCGCGCGGTGCGGTGCCAGCTGAGCCGCGTCGAGTGCCACCCGCGCGCGGTACCGTCGGGCGAGCGCAACGACCCGGCCCAGTGGCCAGGTCTCGCCGGTCACGTTGGACGCACCGGCGACGACAACCAGTCGGTGCCGCGCTCCCGAGTGGGCCAGGGCCTGCCCGAGCTCCTCGAGGCCGGCGTCGACCGAAGACGGCACCGGCAGCGTGGTCACGGGGTGGCCCCGCCACGGCAGCAGTGTCGAGTGGTGTTCGGTCTCGAAGACGAACACCTCGGTGCCGCTGGGCAGGACCTTCGCGAGCAGGTTGAAGGAGTCCGTGGTGTTTCGGGTGAAGATCACGTGGTCGTCGGCCCGCGCACCGACGAACGCGGCCACCTCGTCGCGAGCCTGCTCGTACCAGGCGCTGGTGACCCGGCTGGCATACCCGTTGCCGCGGTGCACGGACGAGTAGGTCTGCAGCGCCGTGTCGACCGCGTTCTTGACGCAGACAAGGGACGGCGTCGAGGCGGCGTGGTCGAGGTTCGCGTAGTCGACCTCGCCGGTGAGGGTGGGGACCCGAAGTCCCGCACCCACCACGGCGGGCAGCTCAGGGGCGCTGCCGGGCCGGACGACGTGCAGTCGCCCTTGGGGGGCGGTGCTCGTGCGACTGGTGGCCGTGGTGGAGGTGGTGAATGGAGTGGACGTCGTGGTCCCACTCTCGATGCTGGCGACGGACATCTGGTGCTCCTGGGGTCCCTGGGACCCACCGGATGCGGGTCCGCGCTTGCCCGTTGTCGCTCGGTGTGAACCGGCGGCTGGGCCGGGTCGTCACCCGGAGCACCCCACCGCGGAGGAGGGTTGCTGGCCAGCAAGCCGGGGCTGTGCGCTGGCACTCATGACCTAGGCAGAGACGGTAGCGAGGTGGGTCGGGCCTGTCCAACACCCAGACACACGTTCCGTCATCTGAGCCCTGATCCACCGTGGTTGATTTCCGGGGTGCCGGTTGGTGATTTCAGCGGATGATTTCTTGTTGTTTGGCTTGTGGGCGTGGTTGATCGGCCGGTCTGTCCGGTTCTTCCACGTCGGGTGGTTCCTGGGGGGCCGGTCGGGCCGAGGTGGTCAGGGTGTGGTGGCGGTGGCCCAGAGGTCCTGCCAGGCGGGTGCCCAGGGCCAGTCGGTCGGTAGGTGTAGCACGAGGCTTCTGGCGGAGTACGCGATCCGGGCGGGCACCGTGATGAGGTGGGTGCGCAGGGTCGCCCATCGGGCTTTCGCGTGCCGGGCCGAGGCGGCGGCGCCGGCGGCGTGGAGCAGGTTGAACGCGAGGCAGCCCAGGGCGAGCCAGGCTGCGTTGGCTTGGAAGGCCCCGGACGGTGCGTGCGCGAGTGGGCCGTCTTTCAGCTCGGCGATGACTTGCTCGATGATGGCGTGGTCGCGGTGGGTCTCGTCGGCGGCGACCGTGGCCAGGGCGGAGTTGGTGACGAACCCATGGTGACGCCAGGTGGTGAACAGCTCGTCCTGACCGGCCGCGGCGGCAGCGATGGTGGCCCGGCCCAGGCGTGGCACCCGGCGTACCACCAGCCGGCAGCTCACCTGCCGCTTTTTGGGGTGGGAGGTGAACGCGGTGAAGGTGGTCTCGGCGACCTGGGCCTCGGAGACCCACCGCTGTTCCTGCTCGTCCCAGATGGCGCGCGGGTACCGGATCGTGGTCCACGCCGGCTCGGGGATGGCCGTAATCGCTTGCCGTACGGCCGGGTCCATCCGGACCGTGACCGAGAACCACGCATTGGCCCTGGTTGCGGCGGCGATGACGTCCTGGCGGTAGTACCCGGAGTCGGCCCGGACCATCACCTGCCCGCCTGCTCCCGCGGCTCGGGCGGCGGCGACCGCGTCCCCGATCAGCCGGGCGGCGCCGTGCCCGGACACGGCGTTGCCCTTACGCAGCCGGGCCGCGACGATCACCGGCGCACAGATCGGGGACGACAAGGCTGCGACCTGGGCGTTGACACCCTTGACTCCGGAGTAGCCGTACGCGGCGCCCTGCTTGGCGTACCCGTGCACCTGCCGGATGGTGTCGTCGACGTCGACGTACGCCATCACCTCGGTCCCGGCCAGCAGCCGCGGCACCACCCCCGCGAGCCCGGCCAGGGTCCGGGAGGCGACCGCGTCCAGCTGCCGGACGTGTCCGAAGGTGAACGCGCGCAGGAACGTGCCATACGTCGACGGTGCCCGCACCCCGGTGAACACTCTGCCGTTCCCGCCGTGCCGTAGCACGTCCAGGTCGTCGATGCTGTCCGCGCCGGCCAGCATCCCGGCGACCACCCCAGCCGCCTTCACCGCCGCGTTCGGCGACGCGACACTCACGTGCGCCGCGAGCAGGTCATGCAGCCCGGCGCGCTCGGCCAGCCGCAACACCGGAACCAGACTCGCCGAACCGATCAGGTTCGGGTCATCGAAAACAGCGGAAACCTTATGCGATGCTTGCACTTGTCGGATGCCCCTCCGGACGGCACGGATCAGACCCTTAGCAAGTCCAATCCTCCCGCCCCACAGGGGTATCCGCGCGTCACGACCCGCCACGCCCACCCACTAATCGGTGGATCAAGGCTGAGACGGCGAGCGTACGGGAGCGGTATGCGCCGTGCGCCGCCGCCCGCCGCCCGGCCGTCCCGGTCTTGGCCGCCGGCTCCCCTGCCACCCCCGGGGGGGATCGGGCGCGAGCGCCCTCGAGGGGGGCGAGCCGCCCGGATTCCGGCGCAGAGTGCGTCTGCGTTCGGGTCGCCGGGCGGGGACGGCGGTGGATAGCCCATCCGAGTTATCAGGTGTTGCGGATCCTCTTGAGGTACTCGATCGAAGCGGCCGTGCCGTCACGGTGACTGCCGTGGCCCTCGTACTCGCTCACGACGGGACCGAGGTAGCCCAGCGACCTCAGGGTTGCCAAGATCCCCTCAACGTCGATCGCACCTGTCCCTGCGGTAACGAAGTTCTCGAAGTGGCCCTCGCCGTCCCAGCGGACGTCCTTGACGTGGACGTTGACCGCCTGCGGAAGCACGCATGCCAGATCAGCGTGAACTGTCGTGGGCGTGCGTTCGGCCCACGCGAAATTGCCGGTGTCCACGGTAAAGCCGAGGTTTGGCGCGTCGACTTCGTCAACGACGGACGCCAACCATGATCCGTTGTTCGCTAGGCGGCCGTGGTTCTCGATGCCGAGCGTCACTCCCAACTGCCCGGCGCGCGCACAGGCTCGCCTGAATCCTTCAACGACGTCGGGACGGATGTTGTCCAAGGTCACGCCAGGAGCGGCGTCGGCGACCATCGCCCGCACGACCGGAACCTCAAGCTCGTGGGCGATACGGCACGCGTCGAGCAGCCGACCGACTTCCTCGTCGAGATGGTCGCGACCTTTCGCGAAGTCGTTGTAGCCCCCGACCGATGTTACTTGCACACCACTCGACGCCGACAGCGCCTTCACCCGCTTTACCTCCGCACCCGAGAGCGTCACCCCACCGTGCCGGCCGGGGAGTCCGTTGAGTTCCGTGCACTCCCCGCCGACGGCGGCGAGGCCGTCGAAGACCTCCTCCAAGGTGACTGAACCGAAGCCGAGGCTGGTCGCGCCGATCAGCATCAGGATTCCTCAAGGGTAGGTCGGGACCGGATCACCTTCGCCGGATTGCCGACCGCCAGGCTGTTTGACGGCAGGTCGTGTGTGACGACCGAGCCCGCACCGACGATCACCCGGTCACCGATCGTCACACCAGGTAAAATACAGACACCCATCCCGATCCAGCAGTCCGCGCCGATCGCAACGGGTCGTTTCTTCCATCCCTGCTCAAGGATTGGTAGATGCGGGTCGCTCGTCACGTGGTTGGCGGTGTGGATCATGACATACGGGCCGAACCCGGTCCGATCGCCGACGCACATTCCGCCGTAGCCGTTGACGTAGCACCCGTAGTTGAATTTCACTTCGTCCCCCATGTCGATCTCGTTACCGTTGAGCCAGACGATGAGGTCCATGTAGTAGCAGCCTTCACCGACCGTCCGCGCGTCGCGATGCTGGAAGGGGATCTTCCGCTTGCTGGTCTCGTTGATCATCATGGGTCGATCGTGGTCGCTTCACCGGCGAAGTGGCAGGCGGCCGTGTGTCCGTCGGCGAGCGTGACGACCGGCGGCTCCTGTTCGGCGCAGATCCCGTCTGCCGTGCCTTTGGCTTTCGCGAGCGGGCACCTTGTGTGGAACCGGCAGCCCGACGGGGGGTTCATTGGGCTGGGGATGTCGCCCGGCAGACTCTGGACGTCGTGCTTGGCGGCCGGATCGGGGTCGGGCACGGCGGAGAGCAGCGCGCGGGTGTACGGGTGGGCAGGCCTGTCGAACAGCTCTTCGGTTCTCGCGACTTCGACGATACGTCCCAGGTACATGACGGCGACTCGGTCGCTTACATGTCGCACGACGCTAAGGTTGTGCGCGATGAACAAGTAGGTCATGGCGAACTCGTCGCGGAGGTCCGCCATCAGGTTGAGCACCTGCGACTGCACCGAAACGTCAAGCGCCGAGACCGGTTCGTCGGCGACGATGAGGTCAGGGTTGAGCACGAGCGCGCGGGCGATGCCGATCCGCTGCCGTTGCCCGCCGGAGAACTCGTGGGGGAACCGTGTCATGTACTCCGGCCGCAGACCTACCCGTTTCAGCACGTCGCCGACCACGTCGCGTCTCGACCTGCCGTCGGGTGTCCCGTGCACCGTCAGCGCCTCGCCGATGATGTCGCCTACCCTCATGCGTGGGTTCAGCGACGACACCGGGTCCTGAAACACCATTTGCATTTTCGGCCGCATCGGCCGCAGTTTGGAGGCCGACAGGGTGGTGATGTCGGTGTCGCCGAACCTGATGCGTCCTGCAGTGATCTCTTGGAGCCTCAACGCGCCGCGGGCGAGGGTCGACTTGCCACTCCCGGACTCGCCAACCAGCCCAAGCGTCTCGCCTCTATACACCGTCAGATCGACTCCATCTACCGCCCGGATCGCGCCCACCTGTCGCCGCAGCAGCCCTCGCCGTACCGGGATATGGATCTCGACGCCTTCGAGCGTGAGCAACGCCTCACCCGCCTCAGGCACCGGTGCCACATCGCCGATGGGCTTCGGGAGCGCGGGTGGGGTGACGGCTGCCAGTCCACCGCAATGCGGGCTGTGCAACCAGCACGCAGCCGTTTGTCCGCCCACCTCGAAGAGAGGCGGCTGCTGGTCGCACTTCTCGAACCGCGCGTGACAACGGTCGGCGAACCGACAACCAGTCGGCCAGTCCAGCGGGTCAGGCACCTCGCCCGGGATGACGCCCAGGCGTGCTGTCGTGCGCCGGCCACTTCCCGGCATCGCGCGTAACAGGCCTGCGGTGTACGGGTGGGCAGGGTGCGCATACAGATCGTGCCACGCTCCCCGTTCCACGATCTTCCCGGCGTACATGACGTTGACGTCGTCGCAGGTCGCCGCGATTACCCCGAGGTCATGGGTGATGAGCAGCACGGCCATCCCCAACTCGCCCTGCAGGTCGCGTATCAGTTCGAGGATTTGTGCTTGTACCGTGACATCGAGAGCGGTGGTTGGTTCGTCGGCGATGAGCAACTTCGGGTCGCAGGCGAGTGAGATCGCGATCATCACCCGCTGCAGCATCCCGCCCGAGAACTGATGTGGGTAGTCGTTGAGCCTGCTGGACGCCTCGGGGATCCTTACAAGGTCGAGGAGTTCCATGGCGCGAGTGCGCGCCTGCTGGCGCGATATCCCACGGTGTAGCCGCAGCGACTCCGCAATCTGGTCACCGATCTTCAAGACGGGGTTGAGCGAACTCATCGGCTCCTGGAACACCATACCGATCGAGCCGCCCCGTACCTTGCGGAGTTCGACCTCCGGGAGCCTCGCTAGGTCTTGGCCGTTGAACCGGATTTCCCCACCCGCAACCCTGCCGGGATCCCGGATCAGTCGCAGGATACTCATCGCGACGGTTGACTTGCCGCACCCCGACTCGCCAACAAGCCCGATCGTACTGCCAGCTTCGACCGAGAACGAGACATCATCAACGGCGACGACCTCTCCTAGGTCGGTCTGGAAAGTCGTGCGCAGATTATCGACCTCGAGCAGTGCCATGTCACCGCCCCCTGAGCCGGGGATCAAGTGCCTGGCGGAGACCGTCGCCGGCGAAGTTCGCCGCGAGCACCGTCAACATGATGAGAAGACCGGGCCAGACAGCGAGCCGGGGACGGCTCATGAAATACGTCTGGGCGTCGCTCAGCATGTACCCCCACGACGCCTGGGGCGGCTGGGTACCCATGCCGAGATACGAAAGGCCGGACTCCGCGAGGATCGCCATCGCCATCGCCAGAGTGCCCGCAACAAGGATAGTCGGGACTATGTTGCGCAGGATCTGCCGCATGATCCGCCACCCGGGCAGTGCCTGTGAGCGGGCCGCCAGCACAAAGTCTCGTTCGCGCAACGTGAGGAATTCGCCTCGGACGAGTCGGGCTGGCGTAGTCCACTCGATGAAACTCAGCACCAGGATCGTGTTGGTTAGCGACGGCCCGAGGATCGCGGCCGCGGCGAGGATGAGGAACAGTGAGGGCAATGCCATGACGGTGTCGGTGAATCGCATGAGCAGGTTGTCTATTCTGCCGGCGTAGAAGCCAGCTACCGCTCCGAGGACGAGACCGGTTATCGTAGTCAGTCCGGCGACCGCGACGCCGACGGTGAGCGACACCCGGCCCCCGTCGAGCAGGCGCGCGAAGAAGTCACGGCCGAGGGCGTCGCAGCCGAGCAGGTGGCCCGAGATCGGCGGCGAGAAAGCTGGACACGTGATCTCGTAGGGGCCGTAGCCGCCCAGGGCACGATAGATCGTCGGCCCGACGACGACCACAATGCCCAGCAGTATCAGAAAAACTGCTCCGGTCAGGGCTAGTCGGTTCTTGGCGAAGCGGCGCCACGTCAGGCGGGCAGGCGAGGCGGCCCTGCGATGCGCGCGCTCCGGTGCGGTGGCGGTGGACATCAGCCTTCCACTTTTACCCGCGGGTCGACGATGGCATAGGTCACATCGGCGAGCAGGTTGCCCAGGATCGTCAGTAGACCAGTGAAGATCAAGAGACCAAGTATCACGGGATAGTCGCGCTGGGTGACGCTCTCGTAACCCAGGCGTCCGATGCCGGGCCAGGCGAACACGGTCTCGATGAGCAAGGCACCACCCACCAGGACCGGCAGCCGCAGGCCGAGGATGGTCACAGCCGGCAGTAGCGCGTTGCGTAGAGCGTGGCGCCCGATGATGACCCGCTCGGGGAGCCCCTTCGCCCGAGCCGTGCGGATGTAATCCTCGTGCAGTACCTCGGACATCGATGAACGTACGTACCTTGACATCGCCGCGGTTGCCTCGAGCGCGAGGACGCAGGCGGGCATGATGAGGTGTTTCAGCACATCGAGCGGCCCGCCGCCGCCGATCGACTCCATGCCCTGTGCGGGCAGGAGCCGCAGCGTCACTGAGAACAGCAGGATCATCAGGAGCCCCGCCCAGAATGATGGGATCGACAGTCCGAAGAACGCGAACACGGTCGCGGCGTAGTCGACCTTGGTGTTCTGCCTTAGGGCCGACACGATGCCCAGAAGAATCCCCAGCACCGTGGACAGCACCAGTGCGGTGGCAGTGAGCAGCAGGGTAGCTGGTAGCCGCTCGAGGATCTTGCCGAGCACAGGCCTACCGTCTACGTACGACATGCCGAAATCCAGCCGTACTACCCGCCCCAGCCAGTCCAGGTACTGCACGTTCAGGGGCCTGTCAAGACCGAGGTCACCTCGCAACTGCTCCAGGTTCTGGCTCATGCCGGTCTGGACATTGACCGTGCCGGTCGACCCCGGTGTCAGGTGCACCAGCGCGAACGCGATCGTCACGAGTACCAGCATCTGCGGAATTACTCGCAGCAGTCGCCGAGCCAGAACGGCGCCCATGATCGCTAAGCTCCACTCCAGCGGTCCATGAACCATGCCTCGCCCACACCTGACAAGGTGCCCTTGCCGGTTTCGTCCAGGACTACGCCATCTCGCGCGCCCAGCTCGTAGGCCGGGTATGCAATAGGAATGAAGGGCACGTCGTCGTACGCAGCCTGCTGAACCTGCTTAAGCAACTCCTTCTGTCTATCGGTGTCAGCCGTGGCGAGGGCATCCTCGAGAGCCTTATCGACGGCTGGGTTGGAGTAGTGGAAGACGTTAAATGTGCCACCTTGCTTGAAGGTGCTCTTTGTGGTGTGCAGAAGAAGATTCATTCCGACGAGCGGATTGGCCGTGAGTCCCCAGCCGATCGGGGCTGCGCCAAAGCTCGCGGACAGGACGTCGGCGATGCGCGCGTTCTCGACGGTGGTCAGCGCCACGTCGGCGCCGATCTCTTTCCAGTTCGCTTGAGCAATGGTGGCCATGTCCTGCCACTGCTTGGCTGGCCATGCGTACATCGTGAACTTGAGGGGCTGGCCACCCTTCGTACGCATCCCGTCGGCTCCCTTGGCCCAGCCGGCCTTGTCGAGCAGGTCCCCCGCTGCCGCTATGTCGTGCTTCACCTCGGGCAGATCAGCGTGGAAGCCCACGAATGCCGTCGACACCAATGCCTCCGCGAGGGTGCCGTTGGCGTATCCTGCCTGCTTGATGCGTCGCCGGTCCAGCGCAAGCCGGAGCGCCTGGCGGACCTCCTTCTGTGCGAGTTGGGGTACGGAAAGGTCGAGGCAGATGCCGTGAACCGAACCGGCCGCCCCGGTCCACACCTTGGCGCCCTTGGATTCCAGGCCGCCCATGGCATTGGGGTCGTACTCGACGACGTCGATCTGGTTCGTCAGCAGACCCGCGTACTGCGCCGCGGGGTCGGTCGAGTCGAACAGAACGATTTTCGCGATCTTCGGTTTGGTCCCCCAGTAGGCACCGAACGCCTCCAACGTGAGCGTGGTCGTGTCTCGCTTGGTGACCTTGTACGGGCCCGTGCCCACGGGCATGGCCGAGAACGAGGCCTTGTAGGGGTCATTGCCGAGGACCGCCTTGGGCAGGATCGGCACCTGGCCGGCGAGAGTCGACAGCATCGGCGCGTACGGCTTCTTCAGCGTGACGACAATCTTGTCGGCGGTTCCCGCCACAGAGGCGACGTAGGTGTTCAGAACAGTCTTTGACGCCGCCTTCGAGTTCGTCGCCATGGCGGTGTCGAACGAGAAGACGACGTCGTCAGCGGTGACCTTGGTCCCGTCATGCCACTCAACGTTCGGGCGAAGATTGAACGTATAGGTTAGAGCGTCGTCGCTGATTTTCCAGTCCTTGGCCAGGCCCGGCACGACGGAGAAGTCGGGCGCAAACTTCGTCAGCCCTTCGCTGACGTGATTGCTTACTGCAATGCCGCGCGACCCTCGCGCACTCAGCGGATTCAGGTCCGCCAACTCGGTCATCTTCGTCGCCAGCACGATCTGGGCGAGCTCTTTGCCGCCTACGGGAGCGCCCGAGCCACCCGTGGCGCTCTGGGTGCCCGGGGCGGGCGGCTCGCTGCAGCCCACGACGAGGGAGGTGAACCCGAGTGCAGCGGTACCGCCAAGAAGTTGGCGACGGGTGAGAGCGGAGCCCGCGATCGGATCGAAGGTGGCCATGTTAGCTCCTCATTGGAGTCGATGAGTGGGAGGAGGCGTGGGTACGAATCTTGTGGACCGCTTCGGTGATGTCGTCGAGGTCTGCCCGGTCGGCGAGGAGCATCCACTGGCTCAGCCACAACGAAGAGGCGCAGACCGCGTCGGCGACGGGGCACTCTCCGAGCCGGCCGCCAAATGCTGGTTGCCGGTTCAGTGGCATCGGGTAGCCCAGGGCTACCGGCACCCCCTCGGCCACGAGTGCGCGGGCAAACTGCTCGACCGGAAGCCAGCCGAACTCCTCGGGCAGGTAGCGGAGCGGCAGTAGATGATGGGCGTGGCGCTCGGCCCGAGCGTCCCAGGCGGCGGGGACGAGCCCGCTGCCTGCGAGTTGCTCGCGAAGGTAGCCGCCGGCGGCCATCCTCGCCTCGACCTGGTCGTCGAGTCGCCCAAGCTGGGCGTTGAGTACGGCCGCTGACCAGCCGGTCATCCGGTAGTTCGCAGCGGGCTCGTCGTGCACGTACCAGTCGCCACCTCGGCGTCGGCCGAGATTGCCGATCGACCAGACCCGCTCGCACAGGGCGTCGTCATCGGTGACGAGAGCGCCACCCTCGCCTCCGGTTACGTTCTTAGCTGCCTGGAAGCTGAACGACGCGAGCGCACCGAAGGTACCCACCTGCCGGCCGCGCCACGTGCTGCCGAGCGCGTGAGCCGCGTCTTCAAGCACCTTGAGGCCGTGCCGCTGGGCCATCGGTAGTAGCCGGTCGAGATCGACCGGAAGACCGGCGAAGTGCACCGGCACGATGACCAACGTGTCGCTGGTGATGAGCGACTCGGCGTGACCGAGGTCCATGTTCCAGGTGTCGGGCTCCATGTCGGCGAAAACCGGCGTGCCTCCGGCGAGGACGACGGCGCTGGCGGTGGAGAAGAAGGTGTAGGTCGGAACAATCACCTCGATGCCGGGGCGGACGCCCAGAGCCCGCAGCGCGGCTACCAGCGTGACGGTCCCGTTCGCCATCGACACGCAGTGCTGGGTGCCCACCGTCGTCGCGAACACCCTCTCGAATTTAGCGACTTGCGGTGAATAGCCGCCCCAGACTCCCGAATGGAGCACGTCTAGCAGCTGCGCCTCCTCCTCCTCGCCCCAAACCGGCCACGCTGGCCAGGGACGAGTGCGGACCGGGGTGCCTCCGGTGAGCGCCAGACCGTTCATGATGCGAGCATTTCGGCGAACAGGGCGCTGAACACGAGACTGGCCGCACCAAGGAGGACGCCGTCCGGGCCGAGCTTTGACGCGGTGATCTCCACATCGCGGCCCGAGGAGGTGAGGGAACCCTCGCGGACTCGACGGCGCAGCCGGTCCAAGATCTCCACCGGCGCCTCGAGCAGCAGTCCGCCGACGACGAGGAGGCCGGGGTTGAGCAGGTTGACGAGGCCCGCGAGGCCGAGCGCCAGGTGGTCGACGGCAGTGCCAAGGCACTCCATCGCGGCCGGGTTTCTAGCGCGGATAGCCGTGGTGACGTCAGGCGGATCGACCGGTCCGCGCCGCTTGTCGTAGAGGCGCTGGATGGCCGTCGCCGAAGCGAAGGTTTCGAGACACCCCCGCTGGCCACAGCGGCACCGCGGGCCGCCGGGGTCGATGACCATGTGCCCCAGTTCGCCGGCGAGCCCGCTCTCGCCAGTGACGATGTGCTCACCGACCCGCACCGAGGCGCCGACACCAGAACCAACGGTGACGAACACGGAGACGGCGTGGTCCAGGCGAGGCCCCCACCACGCCTCGCCCAGCATCCCGGCGTTGGCGTTGCGGTCCATGGACACGGGGACGTCCACGGCCTCGGCGACGAGGTCGCGCAACGGCACGTCGCGCCAGCCGAGGTTGGTCGACAGGACGACCCGCCCGCTCGCGATGTCGAGCTGGCCAGGCACGGCGAGACCGACGCCGGCAACGGTAAGGGTGCGGAACGACTCGAGAGAGCGGACTGCCTCGACCACCTGCTGCGGGTCGGCGTTGCCGCCAGTGCGGCGGAACGGGACGCGCAGTGTCTCCAGGGCGTTTCCGCCCAGCGAGTAGACGCCGATCCTCAGCTCTACCTCGGCGAGGTCGACCCCGACCGCCACCGGCCCGTCGGGGTTCAGCGACCAGTGCGCACTCGGGCGACCGACCTTGGCTTGGGAGCTTCCGGAAGGGACGACGAGACCGTGCCCAGCGAGCTCGTCGACTACAAGTCTCACCGTTCCAAGGCTGATGTCGAGCTCTCGCGCGAGATCCCAGCGCGACGCCTCGTTGATACGACGGACGGCGTGCAGCACCTGTACGCGCTTCGCGGCTCGGTCGCCGACGGTGCCTGTCATGATCGGCACTATGCCACCGCCATAACGCTCTGGCAATGATTAACATATTGTTTGTTATAATGCTTGACACTTCGAGGGGTCACGGTCAGGGTGGGGTCGTGGACGCAGTTGTCGCCCCTCTGCCGATACCCGTCCGGGTCGGCATCGTCGGCCATGGGTCGATCGGCACCACGGTTAGCGAGGTGCTCGCCGGCTTCGACGACGTAGACGTGGTCGGGGTCGCCGGGCGTGACGGAGCGGATGCTCTGCTGGCCAGGGACGACGTCGCGGTCGTGGCGATCTGCACGCCGAACGGGCTGCACGCCGAGCAGGCGCTTCGCGGGGTGCGCGCGGGCAAGCACGTCGTCGTCGAGAAGCCGCTCAGCCTCAGTGTCGGCGCGGGCCACGAGGTCGTCGTCGCAGCGGCGGCCGCCGGGGTTCGCGTGGCGGTCATCTCGCAGCGCCGGCTCGAGCCCGCCGTCCGGGCCGCGCACGCTGCCATCGGCGGCGGCACCCTCGGCCAACCGCTGCTCGGCGAGTGCCTCCTACGCTGGCACCGCGACGCCGCCTACTATGCCGACGTACCGTGGCGCGGCACCCTGAATCTCGACGGCGGCGCCCTGTTCAACCAGGCCATCCACGTGCTCGACCTGCTGCGCTACCTGTTGGGCCCGGTAGCGTCCGTTACTGGGCATACCGCCAGGCTCGTGCACGACATCGAGGCAGAGGACACCGCCGCCGCCACGCTTGAGTTTGCGAGCGGCGCGCTCGGGGTGGTGTCAGTGACGAGCGGCACCGCCATCGGTCATCCAGCCGAGCTCAACCTGTTCTTCGAGCAAGGCGCGATCCGATTCGCGGACGACCAGGTAGTTGAGTGGGTCGTGCCCGGCGTGGACCGTCCCAACGCCTTGTCGCGGGTCGGCAGCGGCTCCGCCGCGCCGAGCGCGATCGGCCAGGAGGGGCATCGGCGGCAGTGGCGGGCCATCATCGACGCGCTCAAGTCCGGGGAGCAGCCGATCGTCGCCGGTCTCGACGGTCTCGGGACGGCGGCCCTGGTGGCCGCCGTTCACGAGGCGAGCCGGACCGGCACGACGGTGCGTCCGGAGTTCAGATGAGCGTTCGTGCCGGGTCCGCCCGGCGCGACGTGACCCCCAATCGGAGAGTGCGGCTGGCCGGGCACGCGTCGCGGACGACGCCATCGGAGGGTGTCGCCTCCCCGCTCATGGTGCGAGCCGTCTGCCTGGAGCACGAGGAACTGCGCCTTGCGGTCGTGGTCGCGGACGTCCTGTGGTGGGGCCCGGCGCTCGCCGATGCTGTCCGCGCCGACCTGGCGCGCCGGCTCGGGACCGGTGTCGAGGCGGTCTGGGTCGTCGGCACCCACACGCACAATGCGGCGCAGACAGCCACCACGCTTGCTCCCAGCCTTGGCCCGTACGACGAAGCATTCGCCGCTTCGCTCGCCAGTGCAGCGGCCGAGGCGTGTGCGGAGGCGGTGGCGTCATTGACGCCGGTGACGCTCCGGCTGGGGGAGGCTGCGTGCGACATCGGCGTATACCGACGACGGCTCGTCGACGGTAAAATACGCATGGCTCCCGACCCGGCCGTGCCTGTCGACCGTAGGGTGCGGGTCGCCTCCCTGGAAACTCACGACGGCCCCGTGGCCACGCTCGTCCAGTTCGCGTGTCACCCCACGACGAGCGGTGAGAACCGGGTGTCGGCCGACTACCCTGGGGCGGCTGCGCGTCGGCTCGACCGCGAGCTGGGGGGCACGACACTGTTTCTGCAGGGCTGCGCTGGCGACGTCCGCCCCCATCTGGTCGGGCCCGACGGATTGTTCCGGCTGGGAGATGAGGCCGAGGTAGATCGGCTCGGACGTCAGCTCACCGACGCCGTACACGAGGCAATGGCCTCGGCCGTGGAGATCGACTGGGGCGTCCCCAGGGCCGCGGCGGCGCTTGTGCCCCTGTCGCTGGCGAACGGCGGCCAGGTCGATCTTGCTCTCGGCGCGCTCCGCCTGGCCGACGAGCTGTTGCTGCTCGGGATGAACGTCGAGCCAGTGAGCGGCTACGGACGACTCATCCGCAACGGGTGGCCGCAGGTGTGGCCAGTGGGCTATACCAACGGCATCCTCGCCTACCTGCCGACTGACCAGCAGCTCGCAGAGGGTGGCTACGAAGCCGTCGGCTCGTTGCCGCACTTCGCTCTAGCGGCACCCTTTGCGCCTGGGACGGAAGCGGCCGTCATGGGTGCCGTCGATCGGCTCTTAAAGACGGTCGTGGGTGAGAGAAGTCGGTGACCGCCACGCACGACCTGGACGACCTCTCGTTCCGGACTGAGCAGCACGAGGTCAGCGCGCCGCCCTGGCTCCAGCTCGCCGCGGTCGCCGACGAGACGGCCGGGGTTGGTGCAGACGAGACGGAGTGCGTCGGCCCGGCTGATGCCCGCGTGATCGAGCACCGACAGCCCGGCCACCAGGGCACAGGCCGCTCCAGCCAGATACGAGGTCCCGGCCACACTGAGCCGGCCCTCGGCCGACAACTCGACCATCCCGCCGACCGGCGCCTCGTACAGCCCGGGCGGCATGCCTGCCAGCGCCACCGAGTCGGAAACTGCGAAGGCGTGGTCGACCCCCTTGCCGCGCACGAGCGACGCCAGCACGGCGAGCGGCAGGTGGTGGCCGTCGACGACGAGACCTGCCGTGAGTCGTCGATCGGCGACCTGCGGCCAGATCGGGTTCGCGTGCCTGGGGATCATTGCCTGGACGCCGTTTCCAAGGTGCGTGGAGAATCGCGCCCCGGCGTCGACCGCCGCCGTGATCTCGGCCTCGGTCGCGGAGGTGTGGCCGATCGAGACCCGAACCCCACGGCGTGTCAGGGCGACGATGTAGGCGATCGCGCCCTCATGGTGCGGGCAGATCGTCACCATGCCGATGCGACCACCGGCTGCCTCCTGCCAGGCGTCGAAGGCCTCGACGCTCGGGGGCCGGATCTGGTCGAGTGCATGCGCGCCCCGGGCTCCCTCCTCCGGGCTGATGTGTGGCCCCTCGACGTGGAGCCACGGCACCGAGGCGGCGACTTCCGGGTCAGCCTCGCAGGCTCGTGCGATAACCCGCAACGAGTGCTCGATGGCGTCATCGGAGGCGGTGATGACCGTCGGTACGAAGGTCGTAGTCCCGGCCGCGGCGAGGGCCGCCGCCATACCGGTGACGGAGTCCGGCGCCACGTCCGGGCCGTTGACGTCGAAGCCCCCGTAGCCGTTAACCTGCAGGTCGACCAGACCCGGCAGCAGCCACGGGTCATGGTCGCTGCCGATGCCCTCGACCACAACGTCGGTGAGGATGCCGTGGCGCCAGGTCACGCGAATCCGCTCGTCCGTCGGGTATCGCCGGCCCCTCAGCTCGCCCGTCGCCACGCTCATCATCCTAGGCGTCGCGCACTGCAGCTCTATCCCGTTCGCGCCGCGACCGAGAGGCAACCATGACATCCGTTGACCAGCTCACCGTCACCGTCCACTCCGACGCCCAGGCTGCGGGAGTCGCGGCGGGAAATGAGGCGGCGGCGCTCCTCCGGCTTCTCACCGCCGAGGGCGAGGCTCGGGTGGTGTTCGCGGCCGCACCGTCTCAGGCGGTGACCCTCGCCGTGCTCGCTGCCGCCGACGGCATCGACTGGAGCGCGGTCACCTGCTTCCACATGGACGAGTACCGCGGCCTCCCAGCCGACCATCCGCGCCGGTTCGCGAAGTGGCTCGACGACGCGATCTTCAACCGGGTGCACCCGGTCCGGGTGGAGCGCCTGAGTCCCGAACGGCACGGAGAGGCCGACCGGTATGCGGCGCTGCTCGCAGAGGCTCCTATCGACCTCGTCTGCTACGGCATCGGCGAGAACGGCCACCTGGCATTCAACGAGCCCGGTGTGACGCGCTTCGACGACCCGGATGACGTCGTCGAGGTCACTCTCGACAAGAGCAGCCGGAGCCAGCAGGTGCATGATGGCCTGTTCACCTCACTCGACGAGGTACCGAAGACTGCCCTCACGCTGACCGTGCCGCGGCTGCTGCGCTCGGCGGCCATGACAGGGACCGTTATCGGTTCTCACAAGGCTGACGCCGTGGCACTCCTCGTCGACGGGGAAATAAGCGAGAGGTGTCCCTCGTCCGCCGTCCGCGGCCACCCTCATTCCACGCTACACATCGACGCCAACGCCGCATCGCGCTCCAGCCTGACGTAGGGATGGCAGTGCCAGCGAGTGCCTGACGCGACGTGACCGCGCTAACTCCGAGCGCATCGCCGAGGTGCGGGTATCTGTCACCGCTCCTACAAGGCGGCAGCAAGCATAGGAAACTCTTGTCACACGGGGTTTCCGGCGAGATCATCCGGCCCGGGCCGCACCTTGACTGCTCCTTCGGGCGTCTTCCGACCCAGATCCGCTGTTAGCCGGGTCGTTGTTGGCTGCGGCGGCGTGTTGACGTGAACAGGGTGCCTGTCCCGCAAGAGAACTCGAGCTGTCGAAGGCGTCCGGTTCTACTCGTGGGAAGGCGCCCGTTGGTGAAGAGAATACGTGGTGGAAAGGGTGCCCGTCCAACAGTGGTGGTCGGCGCGCCGTATCAGTCGTTGACGCCTGCGGCGGGGATGCTGCCCACCGCTGCCGCTGCCCACCGCTGCCGCTGCCCACCGCTGCCGCTGCCCACCGCTGCCGCTGCCGCCGCCGCCCGCCGCTGGGAGTCGTGACGCGTGTGACACGTGAGTCTGGCGGGACTTTCGCGTAACGTGCCACCCATGCCGTCGCGACCGTCGTCGAATCCTGCGCGGACCCCTGCGCGCTCGGGCTCGTCACAGGGCGCGTCGTCGCGCCCGGCGACCTCGCGTGGGGGCCGACAGAGCCCTCGACGGCCGGCCCGGGGTAGGTCGACCTCCGCGACGTCATCGACATCCTCGAGGGCCCGCTCGGGCGGCCTTCCGCTCCCGTTGCGCGCTGTGCGCGGCACCTGGCTCGGGGTGTCGCACGTGGCCGGAGGCGCCGTACGCCGGGTCGGCTCGACGGCCCGCGACCTCGAGCCGGAGCATCGGCGCGACGGCATCGGGCTCGGACTGATCGCGCTCGCCGTCGTCGTCGCGGCCCGCGAATGGTGGGGCGTGCCCGGACCGGTCGGCGACGTCATCCACGCGGTCGTCGCGGGGACGCTCGGACGGGTCGCCTACGCGCTGCCGCTCGTCTTGCTGGCGTTCGCGCTCCGGCTGCTGCGCGCGCCGCAGGACGAGGCCGCGACGAACCGGATCCTGCTCGGCACCGCGGCGCTCACCTTCGCTGCGTGCGGTCTCGCCCACATCGCCGACGGCATCCCCAACCCGCCGGGCGGGGCGAACCAGATGCGCGCCGCCGGGGGGATCGTCGGGTTCCTCGCCTCGAGCCCGCTGGCCGCCGCCGTGTCGAGCACGGGCGCCGTCGTCATCCTGGTCCTGCTCGCGGTGTTCGGGCTGCTGGTCGTCACCGCGACCCCGGTTCGCGAGATCCCGCACCGCTTCGTGCAGCTGCGCGACCGGCTGGTCGGTGCGGCTCCTGAAGACGAGCCCGCCGGCGGCGAGAACACCGGGGCCACCCAGGCCGGCGCCGGCATGCCGGCTCGCGGACGTCGGCGGGCCGTCGATCTGCTCGAAGGGCGCTCTGGCGACGAGGCGTTCGAGCAGGCGGCCGTCGTCGCCCCTGACTCGGGCGGCGGGCGCCGCCTGCGCCCGGGCGAACGTCGCCCCGCTCCCGACAACGCCCCCGACGCCCCCGACGCCACCGGCCTCACCGACGCCACCAGCCTCACCGGAACCGGAGGTCTGCAGCCCGGCGACCCGAACACGGCTGTCGGGCTCGTCGCCAAGAAGGAGCTGATGCCGCTGCCCACGTCCACACTCCCGGCGCGGGTCGAGCAGCTGGCGCTCACCGGTGACATCGCGTACACCCTTCCCGCCCAGGCTTTGCTGACGCCCGGCGCTCCGCACCGGACCCGCAGCGTCGCCAACGACCGCGTCCTGGAGGCCCTGACCCGCGTCTTCGACCAGTTCGACATCGACGCCCAGGTCACGGGTTTCATGCGGGGTCCCACCGTGACGCGCTATGAGGTGGAGCTCGGCCCGGCAACCAAGGTCGAGCGGGTCACCGCCTTGTCCAAGAACATCGCGTATTCGGTCGCCTCGGCCGACGTCCGGATCCTCAGCCCGATCCCGGGCAAGTCCGCGATCGGGATCGAGATCCCCAACACCGACCGCGAGACCGTGTCGCTCGGTGACGTGCTGCGCAGCCAGGCAGCCAGGGACAACCACCACCCCATGGTGATAGGAGTCGGTAAGGACGTCGAGGGCGGCTACGTCGTCGCGAACCTCGCGAAGATGCCGCACCTGCTCGTGGCCGGCGCAACGGGCGCCGGCAAGTCCTCGTTCGTCGACTCGGTGATCACCTCGATCCTGATGCGCTCGACCCCCGACGAGGTGCGGATGGTCCTCATCGACCCGAAGCGGGTCGAGCTGACGGCATACGAGGGGGTTCCGCACCTCATCACCCCGATCATCACCAGTCCCAAGAAGGCCGCGGAGGCCCTGGCCTGGGTGGTTCGCGAGATGGACACGCGGTACGACGACCTGGCGGCGTTCGGGTTCAAGCACGTCGACGACTTCAACAAGGCGGTCCGCTCCGGCAAGGCCACACCGCTGCCTGGTTCGGAGCGGGTCCTGAAGCCATACCCTTACCTGCTCGTCATCGTCGACGAGCTCGCCGACCTGATGATGGTGGCTCCGCGCGACGTCGAGGAGTCGATCGTGCGGATCACCCAGCTCGCCCGGGCCGCTGGGATCCACCTCGTGCTGGCGACCCAGCGCCCGTCGGTTGACGTCGTCACCGGACTCATCAAGGCCAACGTGCCGTCACGGATGGCGTTCGCGACGTCGTCGCTGGCCGACTCCAGGGTTGTCCTGGACCAGGCCGGTGCCGAGAAGCTCGTCGGTCAAGGGGATGCGCTGTTCCTGCCGATGGGCACCAGCAAGCCGATCCGCGTCCAGGGCGCCTGGGTCACCGAGTCCGAGGTCAACGCGGTCGTCAAGAGCGTCACCGCGCAGCTGAAGCCGACCTACCGGGACGACGTGATCGTGGCGGTCGCGCACAAGCAGGTGGACGACGACATCGGCGACGACCTCGACCTGCTGCTGCAGGCAACCGAGCTCGTGGTGACCACCCAGTTCGGGTCCACGTCGATGCTGCAGCGCAAGCTGCGGGTCGGTTTCGCCAAGGCCGGGCGGCTGATGGACCTGCTCGAGTCGCGCGGGATCGTCGGTCCGTCCGAGGGTTCCAAGGCGCGTGACGTGCTGGTCAGGGCCGACGACCTGCCGCGCACCATCGCGCTGCTGCGCGGTGACGACATCCCCGTCGAGGCGCCGTTCGAGGACGACGTGGTGGGCTCCGCGGACGGGCCCGAGCGGCGGTACGAGGAGGTCGACGGAGAAGACGGAGAAGACGCCTGGGGTCTGACGGGCCGGGACTGACTGGGCGTCAGACCACCAGCCGGTAGCCGACTCCGGGCTCCGTGAGGAGGTAGCGGGGCGCGGCAGGATCGGGTTCGAGCTTGCGACGCAGCTGGTTGGCGTAGACGCGCAGGTAGTTGAGCTCGCGCCCGTAAGCCGGTCCCCATGCCGCGCGCAGCAGCTCGGCATGCGTGACCAGGTGGCCGGCCCGATGGGCGAGCGCCTCGAGCAGACGCCACTCGGTCGGGGTGAGACGGATCTCCGTGCCGTCGGTGCGGCGGCGGGCCTGCCGCTCGCCGATGTCGAGGATGAAGTCGTCGGTGGTGACGACGAGCGGCTCGTGGGTCTCGCCGGCCCCACGCCGCACAGCCGCCCGGATCCGGGCCAGGAACTCGTCCATGCCGAAAGGCTTCGTCACGTAGTCGTCCGCTCCGGCATCCAGGGCCTCGACCTTGTCGTCTGAGTCGTGGCGCGCGGAGAGCACGACGACCGGGACGGTCGACACGGCGCGCAACCGTCGCAGGACGTCCACCCCGTCGATGTCGGGCAGTCCGAGGTCGAGCACGATGACATCCGGCGTCCGCTCGGCGACGATCTGCAAGGCCGACCGGCCGTCACCGGCCATCTCGACCTCGTAGTCCCGCGCGCGCAGGTTGATGCCCAGGGTGCGGCGGATGTGGGGTTCGTCGTCGACGACCAGGACGAAGGTCACCCGCGCGACCCTTGCGCGGTGCTGGCCACGGTGCTGGCCACGGTGCTGGCCACGGCGCTGCTCGAGCTGCTCGAGCTGCTCGTGTCTCTCACGTCCCTGGTGTCGTTCGAGTCCGTCGCACCCTCGGTGTCGAACGCCATGGGCAGGTCGATGGCGATCGTCAGCCCGCCTCCAGGGGTGTCCTCAGCCCAGAGCGTCCCATCCATCAGCTCCGTCAGGCCGCGCGCCACCGCGAGCCCGAGACCCACGCCGTCGCCTCGCGGAGTGTCACCCCCGCGCTGGAACGGCGCGAAGATCTGCTCCTTGGCCGCGTCGCTCACTCCAGGACCGCGGTCGACAACGCGGACCTGAACCCGTTCGCCGAGGCGACTGGCCTGCACGACGACCTCGCGCCGGCCCGGTGAGTGCCGCAACGCGTTCTCGAGGACGTTGGCGAGTACCCGGTCCAGCAGTCCGGCGTCCGCACGGAGGAGGGGGAGGTCGTGGTCGAACCTCGTGCGCACCCGGCCGCCGTCCGCGAGCGGGCTCCGGGCCGCGTCGACGACGTCGTCCAGCGACAGCTCTCCGAGGTGCGCGGTGATGGTGCCCGTCTGGATGCGCGACATGTCGAGGAGGTTGCCGATCAACGACCCCAGCCGGTCACTGGACTCCTCGATCGACTCCAGCAGCTGTGCCTCGTCCTCGGGGGAGAACTGGACGTCCTGCTGGCGCAGACTCGAGACCGCCGCCTTGATCCCGGCCAGCGGCGTACGCAGGTCGTGCGAGACCGCCGCGAGAAGCGCGGTGCGAGAACGACTGTCGCGGGCCAGGCCGCGAGCTCGAGCGGCCTCCACCACGAGGCGGTCCCGGGTCAGCAACGACGCGGCGTGCGAGGTGAAGGCCACCACGAGACGCTGCTCGTCGGCGGGAAGGACTGGCCCGACGAGAACGAGCTCGGTCTGCTCGTCGACGGTCTGACGCACCGACGCCGACCCGATGTCGTCGGCGGCGAAGTCGCCGGCGGCGGCAACCACCGTCCACGGTTCACGGACGTTCGTTCGGGAGACCAGGGCTGCCGCAGTCATCGCGAAGGTCGACCGGGCTCGTTCGAGGAGCGCCGGCACGGGGTCGGCCTCGGCGAGCAGCGACTGGGACAGGGCGGCGAGGATGCGCGACTCTCGCTCGGAGCGGAGCGCGATGTCACGTCGTCGCGCGGCCCGGTGCACCACGGACGCCACGGCCGCGGCGACGACGACGAACACGAGTAGCGCTACCGCGTTCTCGGGACTCTGGATCGTCAGTGTGCCGACGGGTTCGGTGAAGAACCAGTTGATCGCCAGCGAGGACACGACCGCGCAGACGAGTGCCGGAAGCAACCCTCCGACGAGCGCGGTGGCCACGGTCAACGTGAGGAAGATGAGCACCTCGAGTGGGAGCTGGTGCCATGGGCGGGTCAGGCTGAGACCGAGCGTCACGGCCGCGACCCCGACCGTCGCCAGCAGCCACCCGGAGATCCGGCGGGCCCGCCCGAGCCCGTATGCCGGTCGGGCCAGAGTGTCGCTGCGCCCCACCGCGTGTCCCACGAGGTGGACGTCGATGTCACCGGCGTCTCGGGCAACCTGCTGCCCGACACCGCGGCGGAGCAGGGAGGACAGCACCGGACCCCGGCTGGTCCCGATGACGATCTGGGTGGCGTTGGCTCCGCGCGCGAAGTCGAGAATGGACTGGGCGACGTCGCTGCCGGCGACCTCGTGCATGACACCACCGAGCTCCTTGACCAGCCGCCGTTGGGTGGCGAGGGCTTCGGGGTCCGCGTCGACCAGCCCGTCCGACCGGGTGACGTGGCACGCGAGCAGCTCGCTCCCGGCGCCGCGGGACGCGATCTGGCCCGCGCGGCGCAGCACCGTCTCGCTCTCCTCACCACCCGTGAGGGCGACCACGATCCGTTCGCGGGTCGGCCAGGGGGCGGAGATCCCTTGGGAGGCGCGATAACGCTCCAGGGTCTCGTCCACGCGGTCCGCCAGCCAGAGCAGCGCCAGCTCGCGCAGGGCTGACAGGTTGCCTGGCCGGAAGTAGTTGGTCAACGCCGCGTCGATCCGGTCGGCCGCGTAGACGTTGCCGTGGGCCATCCGACGACGAAGGGACTCCGGCGACATGTCGACGAGCTCGATCTGGTCGGCGGCGCGGACGATGTCGTCGGGGACCGTCTCGCGCTGCAGCACACCCGTGATCGACTCGACAACGTCGTTGAGCGACTCCAGGTGCTGGATGTTCACGGTCGAGATGACGTCGATGCCAGCTGACTGCAGGACCTCGATGTCCTCCCAACGTTTGGCGCGGGCCGACCCGGGGGCATTGGTATGCGCGAGCTCGTCGACCAGCACGACCTCCGGCGCGCGGGCCAGGACAGCGTCCACGTCGAGCTCGGTCAGCGTGGAGCCGCGGTGCTCGACCCGCCGACGCGGGACGACCTCGAGGCCTTCGGCCGCCGAGCTCGTGAACGAGCGGCCGTGCGTCTCGAGGATGCCGACGACGACGTCGGTGCCGCGGTCCACCCCCCGTCGAGCCTCGGCCAGCATCGCGACCGTCTTGCCCACACCGGGCGCGGCACCGAGATAGATGCGCAGTCGTCCACGGGCCATGACGTCATTGTCCTCTGGGCAGCGGCATCTCAGGCCCGTTCAGGACGTCGCCTGGGCCAGGGCGAGGTCGAGCTCGGTCACGTTGACCCGTTCCTCACCGAGGAACCCCAGGACTCGACCCTTGGTGTGCGCTTCCACCAGAGCCTGCACCGAGCCGACCGACATGCCCCGGGCGGAGGCCACGCGCGCAACCTGCCACCGCGCGTACGCGGGGGAGATGTCGGGGTCGAGGCCGCTCGCGGAGGCAGCGAGGGCCTCGGCAGGTGGCGGCGTCGACGCCTGCGGGTTGGCGGCCACGAGCGCCGCGCGGGCGTCTGCCAGGGCCTTGGTCTGCGCCGCCTCGTTGGGGCCGAGGTTCGAGCCGCCGCTGGATGTCCCGGCATACTCGCTGGCCGACCGCCGACCCTGGAACCACTGGGCCCCGGTGACCTGCTGGCCGAAGCTGCTCGTCCCTACGACGGTTTTTCCGCGCTCGAGCAGCGAGCCGTTGGCGGCCGTGTGGTCGACGGCCTGGCCGACCCCGAGGACGACGAGCGGGTAGGCCACTCCGCACAGGAGCGTGAGCACGAGCAGGGTACGCAGGGCAGCGGACAGCTGGCGGGTGAGGGTGGTCATGCAGGTCACTTCATTCCGGGCAGGAGGGAGACGACGAGGTCGATGAGCTTGATGCCGAGGAACGGCGTGAGGACGCCGCCCAGCCCGTAGACCAGCAGGTTGCGTCGCAGCATCGTGGCCGCACCGGAGGGTCGGTACCGAACACCGCGTAGGGCCAACGGAATCAGCGCGACGATGACGAGGGCGTTGAAGATGACGGCTGAGAGCATCGCCGAGCTGGGTGTCGAGAGGTGCATGATGTTGAGCGCCACGAGCCCCGGGAAGATCCCGGTGAACATGGCCGGGATGATGGCGAAGTACTTGGCGACGTCGTTGGCGATGGAGAAGGTCGTCAGCGCGCCCCGGGTGATGAGCAGCTGCTTGCCGATCTCGACGATCTCGATGAGCTTGGTCGGGTCGGAGTCCAGGTCGACCATGTTGCCGGCCTCCTTGGCGGCCGACGTACCGGTGTTCATCGCCACGCCGACGTCGGCTTGGGCCAGTGCCGGCGCGTCGTTCGTGCCGTCCCCGGTCATCGCGACGAGCCGGCCGCCCTCCTGCTCCTTGCGGATCAGGGCCATCTTGTCCTCGGGAGTGGCCTCGGCGAGGAAGTCGTCGACGCCGGCCTCCTTGGCGATGGCAGCGGCGGTCAACGGGTTGTCCCCAGTGATCATCACCGTCCGAATTCCCATGGCCCGCAACCGGTCGAAGCGCTCCGTCATCCCGGGTTTGACGACGTCCTTCAGGTGGATGACACCAAGGACCTGGGCCGGCTGGGCGTCCTGTCTCTGGGCGACGACGAGCGGGGTGCCGCCCGCGGCGGCGATGCCGTCGACGACCTCATGAAGCCCAGCGGGTTCGGTACCTCCGCCGGCAAGGACCCACTGGACGACCTGGCTGCCGGCGCCCTTGCGGATCTGGAGACCGGTAGACAGGTCGACGCCGGACATCCTGGTCTGGGCGGTGAACTCCACGAATACGGCGCCGTCGTGCTGGAGGTCCCCCAGCGCGGTTGCGGTGTGCGACTCTCCCTGCGCCGTCGCGAGCTCGACGACCGAGCGGCCCTCGGGGGTCTCGTCGGCCAGGCTGCTGAGGTATGCGGCGTGCGTCAGCTGCGACGAGCTGACCCCGCCCACCGCGCGGAGCTCGGTCGCCCGGCGGTTCCCGAGGGTGATCGTGCCGGTCTTGTCCAGCAGCAGCGTCGACACGTCCCCGGCCGCCTCCACGGCGCGGCCCGACATGGCGAGCACGTTGCGCTGAACCAGGCGGTCCATCCCGGCGATGCCGATTGCGGAGAGCAGCGCCCCGATGGTCGTGGGGATCAGGCAGACGAGCAGCGCGACGAGGACCACGACCTGCTGAAGACCCCCGGAGTAGCCCGCCATCGGCTGGAGCGCAATGACGACGAGCAGGAAGATGATGGTCAGGGTCGCCAACAAGATGTTGAGCGCGATCTCGTTTGGCGTCTTCTGGCGGGACGCGCCCTCGACCAGGGCGATCATCCGGTCGATGAACGTCTCACCGGGCTTGGTGGTGATTCGCACGACGATCCGGTCCGACAGGACGGTCGTACCGCCGGTGACAGCGCACCGGTCGCCGCCGGACTCCCGGATGACCGGTGCCGACTCTCCGGTGATAGCCGACTCGTCGACGCTGGCTACACCCTCGACGATGTCACCGTCACCGGGGATGACCTGTCCTGCCTCCACCACGACGAGATCGCCGAGCCGCAGCTGCGCGCCGGACACCTCCTCCGCGGTCCGTCCGTCCGAGGTGAGGCGACGCGCCATCGTGTCGACGCGGGTCGCCCGCAAGGTGGCGGCCTGGGCCTTGCCGCGACCCTCGGCCACGGCTTCGGCCACGTTGGCGAACAAGACGGTGATCCACAGCCACACCGCGATGCCGACGGTGAACACCCCGGGGTTGACGGCGGCCAGCACGGTGGTGAGCACCGACCCGACCCAGACCACGAAGATCACGGGGCTACGGAACACATGTCGGGGGTCGAGCTTGACGAACGCCTGCGGCAGGCTGAACACGATGGAGTGGACGGTCACTGCAGTGCCTCCGCGATCGGGCCGAGCGCCAGGGTGGGGAAGTACGTCAGCCCGGTGACGACCAGCGCGACGCTGACGAGCAGAGTGACGAACAGGGGTGTGTGGGTGGGCATGGTCCCGGCGGTGACCGGTCGACGTCGTTGGACGACGAACCGTCCGGCCAGGGCCAGGACCAGGACGAGGGGGGCGAAGCGCCCCAGTGCCATGGCGAGCGCCAGCGTCAGGTTGAGGTAGGGCTGGTCGGCGCTCAGACCGGCGAAGGCCGACCCGTTGTTGTTGGCGGCGGAGGTGTACGCGTACACCATCTCGGTCAGCCCGTGCGGTCCCGAGCCGAGCAGCGCGTCTCGGCTGACCGGAAGTCCGATGCCGATGGCCGAAAGGACGAGGACCACGGCCGGGGTCACCAGGGTGTAGAGCGCTGCGAGGGTGATCTCGTGACGGCCAACGGTCTTGCCGAGCAGCTCCGGTGTCCGTCCTACCATCAAGCCCGCGATGAACACGGTGATGATGGCCACGACGAGCGCGCCGTAGAGCCCCGAGCCGGTGCCGCCCGGGGAGATCTCGCCCAGCATCATGTTGAGCAGCACGACCCCGCCGCCGGCGGGGCTGTAGCTCTCGTGCATCGAGTTGACGGCGCCCGTAGACGTCGAGGTGGTCGAGGCGGCGAACAGCGTCGACGCCCAGATGCCGAACCGCGTCTCCTTGCCCTCCATGCTCCCGGCGACACCGCTGGACGCGGCGACCTCGGCCCAGGTCACGAGCGCGAGGGAGGTGCCCCACAGAAGCCCCATGAACGCGGTGATCGCGTGGCCCTGGCGGCGGTCGCCGACCATGATGCCGTAGGCCCTGGGAAGTGCGAACGGGATGACGAGGATGAGGAAGATCTCGAAGAGGTTGGTCAGGGCGTTGGGGTTCTCGAACGGGTGCGAGCTGTTGGCGTTGAAGAAGCCGCCGCCGTTGGTGCCGAGCTCCTTGATCACCTCCTGTGAGGCGACCAGGCCGCCGGGGATGACCTGGGTCGCCCCGGTGACCCCCGTGACGGTCGTCGGGTCGGCGAGGTTCTGCACGACGCCGCCCACGACGAGCAGGACCGCGCCGACGACGGCGAGGGGCAGCAGCACCCGGACAGTCGTGCGGACCAGGTCGACCCAGAAGTTGCCGATCGTCGTTCCTTGCTGCCGCGCGATGGCTCGGATCAGTGCGGCCACCACGGCGATGCCGACCGCGGCCGAGGTGAAGTTCTGGACGGTGAGCCCGAATGCCTGGACGAACTGCGACGCGCCCGCCTCACCGGCGTACGACTGCCAGTTCGTGTTGGTGACGAACGAGACCGCGGTGTTGACCGCGGTGTCGACGTGCATCGACTCACCGTGGTGGAACGGGAGAACCCCCTGCCCCACGATGACGACGAAGAGCAGCACGAAACTGAGGATGGTGAAGGCGCCCACGGAGGCGGCATAGACCTGCCAGCGTTGTTCCTTGTCGGGGTTCACTCCACAGAGCCGGTAGGCGAACCGCTCGACGCGCCAGTGCTTCTCGCTGGTGAAGACCCGCGCCAGCCACCCGCCGAGGGGGGCGTGCGTGACGGCGAGCAGCACGACCAGAACGCCGATGGTGAGCATCCCGGAGACGGCGTCACTCATCAGAAACGGTCCGGTCTGACCAGTGCGTACACGAGGTAGCCGATGAGGGCCAGGGCCAGGAGCCCCGCAACGATGTTCTCGATCACGTCAGCGAGTCAACGCGCTCCCGGCTCGGCGGCCCTTGGTGTTGATGTGCGGTTGACGGGCTTTGACGCGATCTTGACGCACGCCCGGGGGCGCCGGCGCCGGCATGTCCGCCCTTAGACGGGGCAGACGGTGTTGTCTTTTCCGACGGCGGCGGGTATGCCGTCCAGCTCACCGATGGTGGCGAGCGACGGCGCCCGCAGTGCGGACAGGTCCCTGGCAACGGACTCGGCGTCACGAAGCACGCGAATCGCGTTGCGGTGCGCCAGCTTTGCTAGATCGTCGTCGGACCAACCACGCTCGTCAAGGGCGTCCAGCAGCCGCGGGTATGCCGACACGTCCTCCAGCCCGACCGGCATCGTGTCGGTGCCGTCGTAGTCGCCCCCCAGTCCCACGTGCTCGATACCCGCCACATCGCGGACGTGCTCGACGTGCCGCACGACGTCGTCGACCGTCGCGAGGGGCTTCGGATGCGCACGCGCGTAGCCGACGGACCACGCCATGAACCTCGGGAAGTCCGATGCGGAGATGCCGTCGCCTGCAGCGTGCGCGACCGCCTCGGCCCGCCACGCCGCGGCCTCCTCGGTAAGGAACTCCGGCACGAAGGCGACCATGCAGACCCCGCCGCCCGCCGCCATCGAGAGGAGTACGTCGTCCGGCACGTTGCGGACCACGTCCGTCACGGCTTGTGCGCAGGAGTGGCTGAAGATGACGGGGGCCTCGCTCGCGACGAGGGCTGCACGCATGGTGTCGACCGAGACGTGGGAGAGGTCGACAAGCACGCCGAGCCGGTTCATCTCACGGACCACCTCGACACCGAACCGCGAGAGGCCGCCGTGCACCGCGGTGTCGGTTGCCGAGTCTGCCCAGGGCGTGTTGTCGTTGTGGGTCAGCGTCAGGTAGCGCAGGCCCAGCCCGTGCAGCACGCGCAACGCACCCAGCGAGCAACCGATCGACTGCCCGCCCTCGGCGCCGAGTAGTGACGCGATCCGGCCGGAGGTCATGGCGGCCTCGACGTCGTCTGCCGTGCGCGCCAGGGTGAGGTCGCCGGCATACCGGCCCACCAGACGGTAGATGAAGTCCACCTGCTCGAGGGTCTGGGTGACGGCGAGGTCGCCCGGGAGGTTGCTGGGGGCGTAGACCGACCAGAACTGGCCGGCCACCCCGCCCTCGCGCAGGCGGGGGAGGTCGGTGGCCGTCGAGGTCTGGCGCCGACCGACGTCGATGCGGTCGAGGTCGTAGCCGACCTGCCGGCGCAGCTCCCAGGCGAGGTCGTTGTGGCCGTCGATCACGGGAACGGAGGTGCGGGTCATGCTCTCGATGATGGCAGGGGAGATCGCGCCCGCGCCGTAGACTCCGGGCGTGCCCGTCTCCACCACGCCCCGCCGCCGGGTCGCTCTGGTCACCCTGGGGTGCACCCGCAACGAGGTCGACTCCGAGGAGCTGGCCGGGCGGCTTCAGGACGAAGGCTGGGAGCTCGTCGACGACGCCGCCGACGCCGACGTCGCGGTGGTCAACACCTGCGGGTTCGTCGAGCAGGCCAAGAAGGACTCGATCGACGCGCTGCTGGAGGCATCCGACCTCAAGGACGGCAGCAACCGTACGCGTGCGGTCGTGGCTGTCGGCTGTCTCGCCGAACGCTATGGCGAACAGCTGGCCTCGCAGCTGCCCGAGGCCGATGCGGTGCTCGGGTTCGACTCGTACACCACGATGTCCGACCATCTGACTGCGATCCTCGGTGGCGGGCACGTCGCCTCGCACACCCCGTCGGACCGGCGCAAGCTGCTGCCGTTGGCACCCGTGCACCGGCCCGCGCAGCTGTCGACGGTGGCGATCCCCGGGCTTCCCGCGTCCGGACCGCGTCCCGTCCGCGCTCGGCTCTCCGGGATGCCATGGGCCCCGCTGAAGATCGCCAGCGGCTGCGACCGCCGATGCGCGTTCTGCGCCATCCCGTCGTTCCGGGGGGCGTTCGTCTCCCGGTTGCCGCAGGACGTCGTGGCCGAGGCAGAATGGTTGGCGCAGCGAGGCGTTCGGGAGGTGTTCCTCGTCAGCGAGAACTCCACGTCCTACGGCAAGGACCTCGGCGATCTGGCGCTGTTGGAGAAGCTCCTGCCGCAGCTGGGTGAGGTCGAGGGGATCGACCGCGTGCGCGTGTCCTACCTGCAGCCGGCGGAGATCCGGCCCGGGCTGCTGCGCGCTATGGCGGAGACGACTCGCGTGGTTCCCTACTACGACATCTCTTTCCAGCACGCCTCCGAACCCCTGCTGCGGCGGATGCGCCGGTTCGGCAGCCGGGAGGCGTTCCTCGACCTGCTCGGACGCGTGCGCGAGGGCAACCCCACGGCTGGCGTGCGGACCAACGTCATCCTAGGGTTCCCCAGCGAGAGCGAGTCCGACGTCGACGAGCTCGAGGCCTTCCTGAGCCAGGCGCGGCTTGACGTGGTCGGCGTCTTCGGCTACTCCGACGAGGACGGGACCGAGGCGGAGCGCCTTGACGGGCACCTGCCGGACGACGTCGTCTCCGAGCGGGTCGCCCGCATCACCGACCTCGTCGAGGAGCTGACCTCGCAGCGTGCGGCCGAGCGGATCGGGGAGGACGTCGAGGTCCTGGTCGAGGAGCTGGATGACGAGGTCAGTGAAGCGGGTGAGACGGGTGCCGGGTCGGTGACTGGTCGGACCGCATACCAGGGTCCCGACGTCGACGGGAGCACCACCGTCCTGTTCGCTCCCGGAGTGCCGCGTCCCGCGGTCGGCGAGATCGTCCGCGCGACCGTCGTCGGTTCGAAGGGCGTTGACCTGGTCGCCAGGTCACGATGAGCGCCACCCCGGGCGAGACCGGGACGGGTCAGGCGCGACGCCCGACTCCCAGCAACTGGAACGTCGCGAACGCGCTCACCGTGATCCGGCTGCTGATGGTTCCGCTGCTCGGGTGGCTGCTGCTCGCCGAGGGAGGCCATACCTGGGCCTACCGACTGGCCGCGTGTGCCGTCTTCGTGGTCGCGATGGTCACCGACAGCATCGACGGCGACCTCGCGCGCCGCCACGGGCTGGTCACGGACCTCGGGAAGGTGCTCGACCCCATCGCCGACAAGGCGCTCACGGGCATGGCGCTGATCGGGTTGTCGATCATCGGGATCGTGCCGTGGTGGGTGACGACGCTGATCCTGGTGCGGGAGCTGGGCATCACCGTGGTGCGGTTCGCCGTCATCCGGCACGGGGTGATGCCCGCCGGCCGCGGTGGCAAGCTCAAGACGATGCTCCAGGCGGCCGCGCTGACCCTGTTGCTGTTTCCTCTCGAGTCCCTGCCGGGCGGCTCGGTATGGCTGACGGTGGCCTACGTCGTCCTCGGCGCAGCCCTGGTCGTGACGCTGGTGACCGGGGTCGACTACCTCAACCAGGCCCGCGAGCTGCGCCGCACCAGCGCCCGCACGGCCGAGAAGCGCCGGGCCAGAGCCGGCCGCCGCGACGGTCGAGTGTGACCGCAGCCGAGATCGTGGCGCTGCTTCTCGAACGCGGCGAGTCGGTGGGCTGCGCGGAGTCGCTCACCGGGGGGCTGCTGACGGCGCGGCTCGTCGACGTGCCCGGTGCCTCCGCGGTAGTACGCGGAGGGGTCGTCAGCTATGCCACCGACCTCAAGCACGAGCTCCTCGGCGTGGACGCCGAGCTGCTCGCCGCGCGGGGCGCGGTCGACGCGGAGGTCGCGGCTCAGATGGCCGTCGGGGCGCAGCGCGTCCTCGGTGCTGACTGGGGGGTCGCCACCACCGGCGTCGCCGGACCCGACCCGCAGGACGGTATGCCGGTCGGCCTGGTCTACGTCGCCGTCGCCGGCCCAGAGGTCCCCGCCGGGCCAGCCGTCCGGGTCGTCCCTGTTGTCCATCAGCACCGATTCGACGGGGGCCGGGCAATGGTGCGGGTGGCCTCGGTGGACGCAGCGCTGGGGCTGCTCGCCGACCAGCTGCGCGCCTGAGCAGCGGTGTGGTCACGCGTCCCCGCACGCGTCCGCACGCGTACAGACGGTCCGGGAAGCCTCGTTCGGCTCGCGCTGTTGACGTGTGCGACGGGTGTCCGCTCACGGCGAAACGACACAACCGGACGGCGGCCTGCGGGGGTCACGGGTTATGGTGGAACCGGTTCATCGGCGTGACTGACGGCAGATCCCATCGAGAGACGGCGAAGGAGGCGACCATGGTCCTGTTGCGACGTGAGCTGGGTGACGTCCTGCGCGAGGAACGACAGCACCAGGGACGCACCCTACGTGAGGTCTCCTCATCGGCCGCAGTCTCACTCGGCTACCTCAGCGAGGTCGAGCGCGGCGAGAAGGAAGCCTCTTCCGAGCTGCTCGGCTCCATCTGCGGCGCTCTGGGCATGCCGCTGTCCGAGGTGCTGCGCGAGGTCTCGACCCGGGTGGCCATCACGGAGTCGCTCACCGCCCCGGTGACGCTGCCGGTCGCCGCCGCGAGCGTCGTCGCTTCCGCGGCCTGACCCTCCTCGCCCGCTGGAGCCCCAGCCGTTGTGAGCCGGTTCGTCTCGGTCTCCTGCACCCAGCTGTCCGTGCTGTTGCACACCCCGTTCGTCACGGCCCTGCGGCGCACCGAGACGACCGACACGGTCGTGGTCCGCGTGACAGACGACGATGGCATCACCGGGTGGGGTGAGGCCCCTCAGGCCTGGCAGGTGACCGGTGAGTCCCTCATGGGTGCCACCGCCTGCGTCGAGCGGATGCTCGGACCGCTCGTCGTGGGCCGCGACACCGACGACTGGGAGGAGGTCGCCGCATCCTTGCAGGCGGCGGTGGCCCGCAACTTCGGTGCCAAGGCTGCCGTGGACGTCGCCCTGCGTGACCTCAGCGCCCGGCGTGCCGGGGTCACCCTGGCCGAGCTCCTCGGGGTCCGTCATGGGAGACGTCCCGGTAGTGAACCCAACAGTGAACCCGACAGTGAACCCGACAGTGAACCCAGACCGAGCGAGGTGCGCACCGATGTCACCCTGTCGGCAGGGAGCGCACCGGAGTTGGCTGCCTCGGCAGCGGCTCGGGTGGCCGACGGGTTCAGGACGCTGAAGATGAAGGTGGGCACCGACGCGCGGACGGACGTCGAGCGGGTGCTCCGCGTGCGCGACGCCGTCGGACCCCACGTGACCATCCGGCTCGACGCCAACCAGGGGTGGACCGTGGACGAGGCAGTCGAGGTGATTCGCGCGCTCGAGGCAGCCGACCTGGGCGTTGAGCTGGTCGAACAACCGGTCGCCGGCGAGGACGTCGAAGGCCTTGCGCAGGTACGCCAGCGGGTCGGACTCCCGATCATGGCTGACGAGTCGCTCTACAGCCGTTATGACCTCGAACGGATCCTGCGGCTGGAAGCCGCCGACCTGGTCAACGTCAAGCTCGCCAAGTGCGGCTCGCTCGCCATCGCAGCGCAGCTGCTCGACCGGGCGGCCCAGAACGGGCTCGGGACGATGGTCGGGTCGATGATGGAGACACCTATCGGCCTCGGCGCGATGGGGAGCCTGGTCGCGGCGCAGCCGACGTCCCTCGTCGACGACCTGGACGCTGCCTGGTGGGCCGCATCGTCACCGGTGGTCGGCGGGCCGACCTATCACGGCGACCGGCTCGTCCTGTCGGACCAGCCGGGACTCGGCGTCTCGGCGTTGACCGAGACCTTGGTCTGATCCGTCCCACCTTCAGTCAGCGGCCCCGACGTGCGCGGTCACCCTGGACCGGCCCGCGCCGAGGTCCGATGGCGGCCCCCGACCCGAGCGGCTGCTGACGGCGACCATCGTCCGTCGGTCCCAGACCGCCTTGACAGACCGGGCAGTAGAACATCGTCCGGTCCCGGGGGGCCTCCCCGATCATGGCGACCCGCACCGTGTCTCCGCAGCGGCGACACGGGCGGCCCGACCGAGCGTGCACCCATGCCGTCTCTCCGAGCCGGTCACTGCCCGTCGTCGACTGGATGGCGTGCCGCCTGCCCCGGTCCAGCAGTAGGTGCGCGCGTTCCACCAGCGAGGTCATCGTCGAGGGCGAGACGTCGGCGGCCGGCGTCCAGGGACCCAGGCGTTCGAGGAAGAGCGTCTCCGACGCATACAGCGTGCCGACGCCGGCGAGGTTGCGTTGGTCCAGCAGGGCGGCTCCGATCGTGGTGGAGCCGAGCGCCAGCCGCCGTGCCGCCTCGCCCGGATCCCAGTCGGGACCGAGCACGTCGGGGCCGAGGTGACCGACCAGCTGGTGCTCCTGCGCGGTCGGCACCACGTGCAGGTCCCCCAGCCGGGCACCGAGCGCAGTCCAGGCCTGCGTGCCGAGGACGGCCCGCAGCTGGAGGTTGGCCAGGGTGCGCCCCGTGACCGAGGCGGTCGACTCGATCCGCCACTGACCTTCCATCCGCAGGTGCGAGTGGATGGTCACGCCGTTGCCCAGGCGATGCAGGATGTTCTTGCCGCGGGCAACGACCTCGGTGGTAGTCACGCCCCGGAAGTCGAGCGTCGACAGGTCCGGCCACCGCAGGTCGCTCCTGGTCAGAGGCGCGCCGGCCAGCGCCTGGTCGAGTCGGTGTGCGGTGCGGTAGACGGTGTCACCCTCGGGCACGCCGTCACCGCCGCAGCCGCAGGCCGCGTGGTGTTGCGAGGAAGCCGGCTCGGGCCAGCGCCTCCACCACGGGTTGGCCGGAGCTGAGGACTTGGCTGCCGTCCGTCTTCTGCACGGTGAGCCGCCCGAGCGCACCCTCGCGGACGGCGAGGGCGAGGGCGTCCGCCCCACGTTGGAGGGGGTCGGGCTGCTCCGTCCAGGTGAGCAGAGTCTTGCCACCCCGTTCGACGTAGAGGACGAGCTCGCCGTCGACCAGCACCACGAGCGCCCCGGCCTTACGGGCCGGTTGGTGACCACGCCCCGGTCGTCCGGTCGGGGCTGAGGAGCCGTCGAGGTCCGACCGGACCAAACCGACACTGCCGCGCGTCGCGCTCGGGCTCGGGTCGGGGCTGGACGGACGTTCGGGCCACGGGAGGGCAGCCCCATAGGGGTTGGCGGGGTCGCACGCGGCCAGCACGAGGGCGAGTGGACGTTCGTCGGCCCGTCGGGGGGCGTCAAGAGGACGGCTCTGGGCCCGCAGCCGGTCGATTGCACCGGTGGTGCCGAACTGCGCAGCCCCCAGGCCCTCGATGAAATAACCACGCCGAACCCGGCCCGACTCCTCCGCGGCCGCGAGCACCCGGTATGCCGCGGCGAACCCTCCCGGGACGGACTCGGCGACCGCGCTTCCGCGGGTCACCACTCCGTAGCGCTCGAGCAGCACCTCGGCCGTGGCGTAGGCCAGGACGGTGGCGTCCGTCTCGGTCGTAGGGAACAGGCTCCATCGTCCGGCCGCCGACGCCGGACCCGAGCGGGCGGTCATCGAAGGCCGGGCACCACGGCTGGCCCCCCCAGCCAGGCCGCCGAGCGCTCCGGGCCGACCGGCATACCTGCCGCGTCGTGGTCCGGTGGCGGTGCGGCGGTGCGCGACCCGGCCGCCGGAGAGCAGGGCGCGCAACGGGGCCAGGGTGTCGTTGGTGAGGTACCCGCCCCAGGTGAGGTCCCAGACGACATCGAGGAGCGACGCGTCATCAGCACTGCCGAGGCTGGCCACGCTGGAGCCGAGGGTGCGGAAGAAGTAGGCACCTCCACCGGCCAGCGCCTCGAGCACGGCGTGGTGCAGATCCGTGAGGTCCAGGCTCGCGTCCGGCGGGGGGGCGGTCAGGTGCGCGAGGTCAGTCACGTGCAGCGACACCCAGCCGTCGTCGCCGGGGAGGGAACCGTGTCCGCGCCAGACGACCTCGCCGCGTGACATCAGCTCGTCGAGCATGGACGGCGTGTAACCGGCTACCCGCGAGGGAAGGACGAGCGCCTCGAGCGCGCTCGCCGGCAGGACCGCGCCGGAGAGCTGCTCGACCGTCCGCAACAAGCCCTCCGGCCCCCGCAACGTCCCGCCGACTCCTTGCCAGGCCGGCAGGAACCGGGCGAAGTCCACCGCGGTGACCGGCTCGACCTCGGCGCGCAGAGCGGCCAGGGAGCGGCGGCGTAGTGTGCGAAGCACCTGGGCGTCGCAGAAGTCCAGGCCTCCGCCCGACGTGGACCCGTCTGGTCGCAGCTCACCCTCGACGACACGGCCGGCGCCGACCAGTCGGCGCAGGGCGTCGGACACGACCGCCTGGCCCAGCCCGTACCAGTGGGCGACGTCGACGGCCGGGAACGGACCGTGGGTGCGGGCGTAACGGGCGACGAGATCCCCGAGTGGGTCCTCGACCGGCTGGAGGAACACGTCGGGGACCCCGACGGGTAGTGACGAGCCCAGCGCGTCGCGTAGTCGAGCCGCGTCCTCGATGGCCGCCCAGCGCTCCTCGTCGGCGACGCGAAGCCGGATGACCTGTCGGGACCCTTCGAGCTCGACGAGCCAGCCTCCGACGGTGCGCACGTCGACACCATCCTGGGTCCGGGCGACGACCGCATCGAGTGAAAGCGGCCCGATGCTGCGCAGCAGGTCGACCACGTCCTCGGCATCACGAGCCCGCCGAGACTCCTCGAGCCGCTGCAGCTCGGACTCCGTTGTGGCGACCGCCTCGGGGTCGAGCAGATCGCGGAGGCTGAGCCCGTCGCCGCGACCGAGCAGCTCGGCCAGCAGGGTCGGGTCGAGAGACAGTGCGGCCGCGCGCCGCTCGGCGAGCGGGGAGTCGCCTTCGTAGATGTACTGGGCGACGTAGCCGAACGTAAGAGAACGGGCGAACGGTGACGGCTGCGCGGTCTCGATGTCGAGCAGGCTGACCTCGCGCGACCCGATGCGCCGCATGAGGTCGCTGAGCCCGGGCACGTCGTAGACGTCCTGGACACATTCGCGAACCGCCTCGAGGATGATCGGGAAGGACGGGAACTGGCTGGCGACCTCGAGCAGCTGAGCCGACCGCTGGCGTTGCTGCCAGAGAGCCTGGCGTCGGTCGGGTCGGCGGCGCGGGAGCAACAGGGCGCGGGCCGCGCACTCGCGGAACCGGGAGGCGAACAGCGCGGACCCACCAATCTGCTCGGTGACGAGGTCGTGGACCTCGTCGGGGTCGAGCAGGATCAAGGCGAGCAGCTCGTCGCCGATGCCGCGGGCACCCCCGCTTCGCCCGCTTCCACTTCGTCCTTTAGTGCCCGCCGTCCCGTCGCCGGAGTCGGCCTCCGGGTCGTCGAACGCGTCGAACTCCAGGTCGGGGAGGCGGAAGACGATGCCGTCGTCGCCATGCATGGCCTGGACGTCGACCCCGAAACGTTCACGCATCCGCGCCGACACGCAGAGCGCCCAAGGGGCATGAACGGGAGCCCCGAACGGCGAGAGCACAGCGACCCGCCAGTCGCCCAGCTCGTCGCGGAACCGTTCGACCACGATCGTCCGGTCGCTCGGCAGGTGCCGGGTCGCGGCCTTCTGCTCCTCGAGGTAGGCCAGCAGGTTGTCGGTCGCCCATTCGTCGAGCCCGGCGTTGCCCACGCGCTCGCGAGCCTTCGCCGGAGCCATCGCGCCGACCTCACGCACGAACGCACCGACAGCCTGCCCGAGCTCGGAAGGTCGACCGAGTGTGTCTCCCTTCCAGAACGGCAGCTTGCCGGGGAGGCCGGGGGCGGGTGAGACCAGGACGCGGTCGTGGGTGATGTCCTCGATCCGCCAGCTGGAGGTCCCGAGGGTGAACACGTCACCGACCCGGGACTCGTAGACCATCTCCTCGTCGAGCTCACCCACCCGCCGTCCGGCGCCCTCGGAACCGGCGAGGAAGACGGCATACAGGCCGCGGTCGGGGATGGTTCCCCCGGAGGTGACGGCGAGCCGCTGGGCGCCGCGTCGACCGGTGAGGACGCCGGTGACCCGGTCCCAGACCACCCGGGGTCGTAGCTCGGCGAACTCGTCGCTGGGGTAGCGCCCCGCGAGCATGTCCAGCACCGACTCGAGGACCGAGCGGGGGAGCCCCGCGAACGGTGCGGCCTTGCGTACCAAGGTCTCGAGGTCGTCCACCACCCAGTCGTCGAGCGCGCACATCGCGACGATCTGCTGGGCCAGCACGTCGAGGGGGTTGGTGGGCACCCGCATCGACTCGATCGCCCCGGCGCGCATCCGCTCGACGACGACTGCGGTCTGCACGAGGTCGCCGCGGAACTTGGGGAACAGCACGCCTCGCGACACGGCGCCGACCTGGTGCCCGGCCCGGCCCACCCGTTGCAGTCCGCTGGCGACACTCGGGGGCGACTCGACCTGGACGACGAGGTCGACCGCCCCCATGTCGATACCGAGCTCGAGGCTGCTCGTCGCCACGACGGCCGGAAGCAGCCCGGCCTTGAGGGCGTTCTCGATCTCCGCGCGCTGCTCCTTGCTCACGGAGCCGTGGTGCGCCCGCGCCAGCACCGCCGGCGCGCCCGAGGACGAACCCGCCTGGGCCATCATCTCGGCGGGGGTTCGCGCGGGCCCGCCCCTCGGGACACGAAGATCCCCAGCGTTGGGAGTATTTTCTGCCTCCCCGGTGATCTCGGCGTCAGCGGCCGCGGTGAGGCGCTCGTCCCAGATCTCGTTGAGGCGGGTGGTCAGCCGCTCGGCGAGCCGTCGCGAGTTGGCAAACACCAGCGTGGACCGGTGCCGCGCGATGAGGTCGACGATGCGTTCCTCGACGTGTGGCCAGATGGAGGCCCGGCGCTGCTCCCCGGCGGCCGGACCGCTCAGGTCCTCGGTCAGCTCGCCGAGCGCCGACATGTCGGCCAGCGGCACCACGACCTCGAGATCCCACTCCTTGGTCGACGGCGGCTGCACCACCTCGACGGGACGGCCCCCCGCGAGGAAACGGGCCATCTCCTCGACCGGTCGGACCGTCGCCGACAGTCCGATCCGCTGGGCCGGTTTGGGCAGCAGGGCGTCGAGCCGCTCGAGGGTGAGCGCGAGGTGAGCCCCGCGTTTGGTGCCGGCCACGGCGTGCACCTCGTCGAGGATCACGGTCTCGACCCCCGTCAGTGCCTCGCGGACGCTGGACGTCAGCATGAGGAAGAGCGACTCCGGGGTGGTGATGAGGATGTCGGAGGGCGCTCGGGCGAAGAGCCGGCGTTCGGCCGCGGGGGTGTCGCCGGAGCGCAGCGAGACGGTGACGTCGGGCTGGGGCAGGCCGAGGCGGGCCGCCGCGTGCCCGATGCCGACGAGGGGAGAGCGCAGGTTGCGCTCGACGTCGACCGCGAGCGCCTTGAGCGGCGAGACGTAGAGCACCCGGCAGCGCCGCTGCGGCGACTCCGGGGGAGGGCCGCTGACCAGACGGTCGAGCGCCCACAGGAAGGCGGACAGGGTCTTGCCCGACCCGGTCGGCGCGACGACGAGGGCGTCGATGCCCGAGCTGATCGCCTCCCAGGCGCCGACCTGTGCGGCGGTGGGCATCGGGAACGAACCCCGGAACCACGCTGCAGTGGCCGGGGAGAACCGGTCGAGGACGTCGTCTCTCATCAGGTGTCCCACCCTGCCACCCGCCACCGACAGGCCCCACCTGAGCGTGGCGGGGATGGGCCTGCCGCTCGTCCAGGACCCGACGGACTGGCTGCTGGAGTCATCCGTGTTCACGCGAGACTCTGGGCCAGACCTGCTGTGACACACTCGCAGCCGTGCGGCTGAGCCTGTTCTGGACCCTCATGGAGGACGAGTTCGGGCGCTCGTATGCCGCGTCGCTGGCCCGCGACCAGTCCCTCGACGCACTGGGTGGCCGGACCGCCGACGAGGCCCTCGGCAACGGCATACCGCCTCGTGAGGTATGGCTGGCGCTATGCGACGCGCTCGACGTCCCGCTTGCGAGGCGGCACGGTCGGGACATCCCGGCGCGGAAAACCGGTTGATCACCTGTCGGTGCCGCTCACTAACGTGGGCCAGGTGAGTGGGAGCGGCGGACCGAGCCGGGTGGACGACCCTGTCGACCGCGTGGCCCTCGGCGCGCAGCCCGACACCAACACCCGCGAGGTGCTGCTGCGGGCGCGGGGTCTGACCAAGACCTTCGGTGACTTCACGGCCGTCGACGGCATCGACGTCGAGGTCCGGCACGGGGAGGCGTTCGGGTTCCTCGGCCCCAACGGCGCAGGCAAGTCCTCGACGATGAAGATGATCGGCTGTGTGTCCCCCGTCTCGGCGGGGGAGCTGACGATCTTCGGGCTCGATCCCGGTCGCGACGGTCCTGCGATCCGCTCCCAGCTCGGGGTCGTCCCCCAGAAGGACAACCTCGACGAGGAGCTCACCGTCGAGGAGAACCTCTGGCTCTACGGCCGCTACTTCGGTATTGCTCGGGCCGAGGTCCGCCGCCGGGCGGTGGAGCTGCTCGAGTTCGCCCAGCTGACGGACCGGGCCAAGGACCGTGTCGAACCGCTGTCCGGTGGCATGAAACGCCGCCTCACCATTGCTCGTTCGCTCATCAACGAGCCCCGCATCCTGCTGCTCGACGAGCCGACGACCGGCCTCGACCCCCAGGCCCGACACATCCTCTGGGACCGGTTGTTCCGGCTCAAGCGTCAGGGCGTCACGCTGATCATCACGACTCACTACATGGACGAGGCCGAGCAGCTGTGCGACCGCCTGGTCGTGATGGACCGGGGCCGAATCATCGACGAAGGCTCACCGCGCGAGCTCATCGCCCGGCACTGCACCCGCGAGGTCGTCGAGCTGCGGTTCGAGCTCGATGAGGACAACGAAGCACTGGCCGTCCGGCTCGAGGGGATCGGGGACCGCGCCGAGGCGCTTCCTGACCGCGTCCTGCTCTACGCCGACGACGGCGACGCAGCGCTCGCCGCGGTGGGTTCCCGCGGACTCGAAGCCGTCTCCGCTCTCGTGCGGCGGTCCTCGCTAGAGGACGTCTTCCTCACGCTCACCGGCCACAGCCTGATCGACTGATGACCACCGTCAGCCGCACCACGCCTCCCGAGCTCGTCACCGGCGACGGGCCACCCCCGCCACCACACCGGCCCTGGGTCTTCATCTACGAGTACCAGGTGCTCGTCTACCGGCGGCTCTGGCGGGCCAGCATCTCCAGTCGGCTGCTCATGCCGCTGTTCTTCCTGCTGGCGATGGGCATCGGGCTGGGAACCCTGGTCAACAAGGCCAACGGCGGCATCCAGGTCGGTGACCGGATGGTGCCTTACCTGCTGTTCGTCGTGCCGGCGATCCTCGCTGTCCAGAGCATGACCACCGGCATGGGGGAGTCGTCCTGGCCGGTGCTGGGCGCCATCAAGTTCTTCGGCGGCTACCACGCGATGCTCGCGACCCCGGCCCGCGTGATCGACATCCTCAAGGCGCACGTGGCCTACGTCGCGACCCAGGTGGCGATGGCTGCGGCGATCTTCATGGTCGTCGCCGGGGTCTTCGGCGGCTTCCCGTCCTGGTCCGCACTCTGGTGCCTTCCGGTGTCGGTGCTGCTCGGCGTCGCGTTCACGACCCTGGTCGTGGCGCTCACCGCTCGTCTCGAGGACGACGGCGGTTTCAACGTGCTCTTCCGTCTCGGTCAGACGCCGATGATGCTGTTCTCCGGCACGTTCTTCCCGATCTCGCAGCTCCCCGGATGGATGCAGCCGCTGGCCTGGTTCACGCCACTCTGGCACGGCGTCGAGGCCAACCGCGCGCTCGCCCTCGGCACCGGTAACCTGCCCGGGGTATTCGGCCACCTGGCCGCGCTGGTCGGGTTTGCTGTGCTGGGTTGGGTTCTGGCGCTGCGAGGACTGCAGAGACGGTTGGTCCCGTGAGCGCCGACGTGTCGCCCCGGCCGTCCAAGCTGGCCAGAATGGTGCCGATCCCGGCCGGAGCGGGCTTGGCCCGGATGCTGGTCGAGCGCAACGTCACGAGCTTCAGACACGGCTGGCTGACCCTGCTCACCGGGTTCGCCGAGCCGGTGTTCTACCTGTTCTCCCTCGGGATCGGCCTGGGAGCGCTGATCCGCACCGTCACCACCGACAACGGGACGACGGTCTCGTATGCCGCGTTCGTCGCCCCGGCGCTGCTCGCCACGAGCGCCATGAACGGCGCGATCTTCGACGCCACCTTCAACGTCTTCTTCAAGCTCAAGTACAGCAAGCTCTACGACTCCGTCCTCGCCACCCGGATGGGTCCGCGCGACATCGCGGTGGGCGAGATGACGTGGTCGTTGATGCGAGGCACGTTCTACTCGGCGGCCTTCCTGGCCGTCGCCTGGGCGGCCGGGGCCGTCTCGACGTGGTGGGCGCTGCTGGCCCTGCCGGCCGCGACCTTGGTCGCGTTCGCGTTCTCGGCGGTCGGAATGTTCTTCACGACCTTCATGAGGTCCTGGGTCGACTTCGACTACGTCAACCTGGCGCTGCTGCCGATGTTCTTGTTCTCGGCGACCTTCTTCCCGCTCTCGACTTACCCGGTCCCGGTCCAGTGGCTCGTCGAGGTGACACCGCTCTACCACGGGGTCGCGCTCGAGCGGGCGCTCATGCTGGCGGAGGTCTCGCCCGGGCTGCAGTGGCACGTGCTCTACTTCGTCGTGCTCGGTGCCCTCGGGCTGCTCGGCACGGCCCGCCGCTTCGAGCGCCTGTTGCTCTCGTAGCCTCCTGCTGTCGCGGCCTCTCGCTGTCGCAACCTTTCGCTGTCGCCGTCTCACTCGGCGGGAACGGTCACCTTCGCGACGGCCGCGGCGGTCCGGTCGCCTCCGTTGATCCGGCGCTCGAGGAGCTCGGCGAGCTTGGAGATCAGGAAGTTCAGTACCACGTAGAGCGTGGCGATCACCAGGTAGGTCTGGATCAGGTAACCGGTGAACGCCGTCAGGTTGGTCGCCGTCTTCATCAGCTCGGGATAGCTGGCCGCATACCCGAGGGTCGTGTCCTTGAGCAAGGCCACCAGCTGGGTGACCAACGCCGGGATCACCAGCCGAATCGCCTGTGGAAACACGATGCTGCGCAGGTTCTGGCTGTAGGTGAGGCCGATGCTCAGGCCGGCCTCAGACTGGCCTTTCGGCAGCGAGGCGACCCCGGCGCGGAAGATCTCGGCCAACACCGCGACATTGACCAAGATCATCGGGATGACGAGCTTCCAGAAGATCGGGAAGTTCCAGCCGATCGCGGGCAGTCCGCCGACGAACAGATAGACCAGGAGCAGCAGGGGGGTCGAGCGGAAGATCTCGATGTATGCCGTCGACAGCCACCGCACCGGCCTGCTTCGGCTCAGTCGCAGCACCGAGAAGAGTGCGCCGAGCGGGACCGACACGACGGCGGCGACGGCTGCAGCCTGCAGCGTGCTCACGAGGCCGGTCCCGATGTAGCGGATGATGGGGCCCTCGGTGAACTGCGTCCACCTCTCGGGAGCGAGCTGACCGTGCGAGCCGAACTGGACGAGCACGAGGGCGAACACCCCGAGGATCACAAGGATGACGACCACCGTGGTGATCCGGATGCGGGCTCTGGCCTTGGGTCCTGGCTCGTCGAAGAGCACTCGGGTGGCGTTCACCGGTGCACCGCCAGGGTCTTCTCGAGCCGGGCGCCGACGGCCCCGCTCAGCAGGGCGATGACGATGTAGATGACCGCGGCGATCCCGAACAGGGCCAACCCGCCGGCATACTGGAGGTTGAGGAACTGCACGCGGTAGGTGAGCTCGTCGACGTTGACGGCGGCCGCGAGCGAGGACCCGAGCAGCTGCCCGATGAAGATGTTGACGAGCGGCTGGATCATCGAGCGCAGCGCCTGCGGGAGCACGACGAACAGGATCGACTGGGTGAACGTCAGCCCGATCGACCGGGCCGCCTCGGCGTTGCCCTCCGGCACCGCGTTGATGCCCGAACGCAGCGCCTCACAGGTGAAGGCCCCACCGATCAGCATGAGACAGATCGCGGCAGAGTTGAACAGCGACAGCCGCAGTCCGACGTCCGGCAGGCCGAAGACCACGACGATCAGCAGCGATAACAACGGCATGTTGCGGAAGATCTCGACGTAGACCGCGCCGACCACGCGCAGCGGCGTGACGGGGCTGACGCGGCAGACGGCCGTGACGGTCCCGAGAATGAGCGACCCGGCGAACCCGATCGCGGTCAGCGCGAGGGTGAGCAGCAGCGAGTGGCCGAACTCAGCGATGTGGTCGAGGAAGATGTCCACGCAGACCTGCGGGGCGTTGTTGCTACCGGGTGCCGGGTGGAGACCGGGGCCGGCTCAGGCGGCGATCGCCGGCGGCTTGGTGTTCGTCGACTTGAGGACTGTGCCGACTGTCGCGGCCCACAGCTTCTCCCACAGGCCGGCGTCCTCCATCGTCTTCAGCCAGGCGTTGATGAACGCCTTGGCGTCCGGTGTCGACTTGGAGCACCCGATGCCGTAGCTGTCCGTGGAGAACGGCTCTCCGACGACCTTCACCGACGTGTCCTTGACCGCGGTCGAGAGCAGGATCGACTGATCCAGAACATAGGCGTCGCCCCGACCCTGCTTCAGGGCGGCGACGCACTGGGCGTTCTCGGTGAACAGGATCGGCTGGACCGAGGGCACGTGGGCTTTGAGAGCGGTGATGGCCGTGGAGTTCGACTCGGTGATGACGTTCTTGCCGACCAGGTCGTCGACCTTGGTGATAGTCGTGTTGTCCGCCTTGACCATGATCGAGGAGCCCGAGGCATAGTAGGGCCCGGCGAACGCCACCTTGTCGGCGCGCTTGGGGGTGATCGAGTAGGTCGCGACGACGACGTCGACCGAGTTGTTCTCTATCAGCGTCTCCCGAGTGTCGACCGTGACCTGCGTCATCGCCCATTTGGTCGAGTCACCGACGATGTACTGCGCCAGCATCTGGACCATTCCGGCGTCGAAGCCCTGGGTCTTGCCCGTCGTCGGGTCCAGCAGCGAGAACAAGGGGTTGGCATCGGTGCCACCCCAGCGCAGCGTCCCGCGGTCCTTGATCGCCTTGGCCCAGGCGTTGCCGCTGATCGTGGCGTCGTCGGCCTTGGGGGCGCTGGTGATGATCGCCTCGTATGCGCTCGAGGACGCCGATGCGGTGGCACCGCCACCGAGCTTGGACGAGGCGTCCCCGCTGCTCGAGCAGGCGGCGAGCCCGAGGGTCGCTCCGGTGCCGGCCAACAGGGCGAGCGCCTGGCGCCTTGACAGAGGGCCGCTGGACAGCTGGGGCAGTTGGGACAACTCGGGCAGCTCGGGCAGCTCGGGCAGGCGGGGAGTGCTTTTCGTCATGGGGGCTCCCTCGTACGCTGGAAGGTTCCGTTCGACCCTAGACCCGTCACCTCGACAGCACGGCGGGTGAGGACGAGACCCTCACATCGGTGTGCAGTCGAGACACAACCTTCCGGATGCCCGGACGTGTGTCGCCCGGATCGGCGCGTCGCGCGTGTCGACGCCGATCTCGAACAGATGTTCGGTACGTTGTCCACACGGTGCAGCACGGTCGTCCCACGATCCACAGGCTGGCTGGCGCCCTCACGGGATGTCGGTGCTCGCTCCTAACGTCTGACCCAACACGTCCGACCGGCCAGATCAGTCCGGACACGGTGGCGGGTCGCAGGTGGACGGCAGACTTCGAGACGAAAGCACGGAGGGTGACATGGCAGCAGGCGGACCGGATCGCGAGAAGGCGATCGAGACGGTTCTCGGCCAGATCGAGAAGCAGCACGGCAAGGGTGCGATCATGCGCCTCGGCGACAACACGCGGCCCCCCATCGAGGTGATCCCGACCGGGTCCATCGCTCTCGACGTGGCCCTGGGGATCGGTGGGTTGCCCCGAGGACGGGTCGTGGAGATCTACGGTCCGGAGTCCTCCGGCAAGACGACGGTGGCCCTGCACGCGGTGGCCAGCGCGCAAAAGCTCGGCGGCATAGCGGCGTTCATCGATGCCGAGCACGCGCTCGACCCGGAGTACGCGAAGAAGCTCGGCGTCGACACCGACGCCCTGCTCGTGTCGCAGCCCGACACGGGGGAACAGGCGCTCGAGATCGCCGACATGCTGATCCGCTCCGGGGCTATCGACATCATCGTGATCGACTCCGTGGCCGCACTGGTGCCCCGCGCGGAGATCGAGGGCGAGATGGGCGACAGCCACGTCGGCCTGCAGGCCCGGCTGATGTCGCAGGCGCTGCGCAAGATCACCGGCGCCCTCAACAACACGGGCACCACGGCGATCTTCATCAACCAGCTTCGCGAGAAGATCGGCGTGATGTTCGGTTCGCCCGAGACGACCACGGGCGGCAAAGCGCTGAAGTTCTACGCGTCGATCCGGCTCGACGTGCGTCGGATCGAGACGCTCAAGGACGGCTCCGACGCGGTCGGCAACCGGACTCGCGTCAAGGTGGTCAAGAACAAGGTCTCCCCGCCGTTCAAGCAGGCCGAGTTCGACATCATCTATGGGCACGGCATCTCGCGTGAAGGTGGCCTCATCGACATGGGTGTGGAGCAGGGGTTCGTCCGCAAGGCCGGCGCTTGGTACACCTACGAGGGCGACCAGCTCGGGCAGGGCAAGGAGAACGCTCGATCCTTCCTGCGCGACAACCCCGACCTCGCCGACGAGATCGAGAAGAAGATCAAGGAGAAGCTCGGCATCGGGCCGCAGGTGAACACCCCGGCGGTCGCGGACGTGCCGGTCGACTTCTGACCCGCCCGTGGATGACACCCACACCGACGGGCTAGCTCAGTCCAGGTCGGGCCCGGAAATCCAGGCGGGTCCGGGCCCGACCTGGAGTGGGCAGCCCAGTGACCGAAGGCCGCGGGGCCGCGGCCGGGACCGGCAGTCGCGGGATCGAGAACCGCGGAACCGAGAACCGCGGAACCGAGAACCGCGAAACCAGGAACCCGATCGTGAGCCCGACCCGGAGGACATCGCCCGGGCGATTGTGCTGCGCCAGCTGACGATGGCGCCGCGTAGCCGCAGGCAGCTGGCTGACAAGCTGCGTGAGCGCGGCTGTCCCGAGGACGTCGCCAGCCGGGTGCTGGACCGGATGACCGACGTCGGGCTGGTGGACGACGACGCGTACGCCGCCATGTTGGTCCGTTCCAAACAGGCCGGCCGTGGACTCGCCAAGCGTGCGCTCGCCCAGGAGCTACGGGGCAAAGGGGTCGACGACGAGACCATCGAAGGGGCACTCGGCTCGATCGATGCCGAGTCCGAGCGGGCCCTCGCCGAGCAGGTGGCGGCGAAGAAGATGCGCACGATGGGCGGGCTCGACCCCCAGGTCCAGTCGCGTCGGCTGGCGGGGGCGCTCGCGCGCAAGGGCTACCCGCCCTCGGTCGTCTATGCCGTCGTGCGCGACGCGGTCAACGCAGCTCCCGAGCATCAACGCGACTGACCGCCTGCCACGATCGGGTGTGGTCGGTTGCGCCTGGAAAACCATGGAGACCATCGGCGACCACTCGAACCTTGACGTCGAGTGACCCAGCTTCCACGGGGGTCTACTCCGGGGACCGCCGCTCCACACTCACCGTCGAGGTCGCCTTCATCCGGCTGCGCTCAGCGCGTGTGGCGGCGTTCGGCCGCCCCCCGAACGGGAGTTGGTCGCGATTCCGGCCCGAAACGGCGACCGCACGCGACCAACTCCCGTTTGACGGACTGGCACCGCGGAACCATCAGCCGTGGCGGCATACCCTGTGGGGCGAGATGAAGACCTACGACGTGCGCACGCACGGCTGCCAGATGAACGTCCATGACTCCGAGCGCCTCGCCGGGCTGCTCGAGACGGCGGGCTACATCGACGTGAAGAGCCTCACCGACCCGCCCGAGACGGCAGACGTGGTCGTCTTCAACACGTGCGCCGTGCGGGAGAACGCGGACAACAAGCTCTACGGCAACCTGGGACAGCTGCGGCCGGCCAAGCAACGCAACCCGGATATGCAGATCGCGGTCGGCGGCTGTCTTGCCCAGAAGGACCGGGGGACGATCGTCGAGCGGGCTCCCTGGGTCGACGTTGTCTTCGGGACGCACAACATCGGGTCACTGCCGGTGCTGCTCGAGCGCGCCCGGCACAACCGGCGCGCCGAGGTGGAGATCCGCGAAAGCCTCGAGACCTTCCCGTCGACGTTGCCGACCCGACGGGACAGCGCGTATGCCGGCTGGGTCTCGATCTCGGTGGGCTGCAACAACACCTGCACGTTCTGCATCGTGCCCAGCCTGCGCGGCAAGGAGATGGACCGGCGTCCCGGGGAGGTTCTCGCCGAGGTCGAGGCACTGGTCCAACAGGGCGTCGTCGAGGTGACGCTGCTCGGGCAGAACGTCAACACCTATGGTGTCGAGTTCGGCGACCGGCTGGCGTTCGGCAAGCTGCTGCGCGCCTGCGGCGAGGTCGACGGCCTGGAACGGGTCCGGTTCACCAGCCCGCACCCGGCCGCTTTCACCGACGACGTCATCACCGCCATGGCCGAGACGCCGAACGTCATGCCGAGCCTGCACATGCCGCTGCAGTCGGGGTCGGACCGCGTGCTGAAGGCGATGCGTCGCTCCTACCGCAGCGCCCGGTTCCTCGCCATCATCGACACGGTGCGCGCCCGGATCCCCGATGCCGCGATCACCACCGATATCATCGTGGGTTTCCCCGGTGAGACCGAGGAGGACTTCGAGCAGACGCTCGACGTGGTGCGGACCGCCCGGTTCTCCAGCGCCTTCACCTTCCAGTACTCCGTCCGGCCCGGTACGCCTGCAGCCGAGCTGCCCGACCAGCTGCCGAAGGCGGTCGTGCAGCACCGCTATGAGCGTTTGATCGCCGTTCAGGAGGAGGTCTCCTGGGCGGAGAACCGCCGCCTCGAGGGGACCGACGTCGAGGTGCTCGTCGCCACGGGCGAGGGCCGCAAGGACACCGCCACCCACCGACTGTCGGGCCGGGCGCGCGACAACCGGCTGGTGCACTTCACCGTCCCCGAGGGGGCAACGAAGCCGCGGCCTGGGGACGTCGTCACGGTCGGCGTCAGCTATGGGGCCCCGCATCACCTGGTCGCCGACTCCGGCCTACACGGCGGTGCGTATGCCGTGCGTCGCACCCGGGGCGGGGACGCATGGGCGGCCTTGCAGGAGCGAGGGAGCGCGAAACCATCGGTGTCGCTCGGTATGCCGTCGCTCGGGGCCCCGACCGCAGCGCCTGCGGCTCTGTCCGCCGCCTGCCAGCTGGTCTGACGGTTACCCCGCCGGCCGCGCTGCGCGGCCGTCGGTCGCGTCACGATCCACTCAGCAGCCTCGATGCCGTGAAGGCGCACCATGCGTCGACCGCCGACCTGGGTGTCTCGCTGTGGCGACCGGGGTAGGCGAGGACGCGCTTGTCGGAGGATCCGAGCAGGTCGAACAGCGCGAGCTGACCGCCCCGGGGGAAGATCTCGTCGTCCCACTGCAGATGGAAGAGCACCGGCGCCGTGACCCGAGGAGCCTGATCGAGGACGAGTTCCGAGCGCAGGCCTGCTGGCAGGACCGAGGTCTGGCTCAGTCCGAACTTGCCGAGCACGGCGCACCGCATCCGCGCACCGGCTGCCGCCACCAGCGGCAACCCCAACCGGGTCCCCATCGAGAGCCCCAGGTAGGCCAGCCGATCCGGGTCGGCGAGGCCTGCAGCTCCGACGCTGTCGACCGCGGTCCACCAGTCGTCGACCATCTGGCCGGCGACGAGGTCGACCCCGTCGGAGACCATCCGCGACTGGTACACCGAGGCGCTGAGTGGCTGGGCGACCCGGTCCCCGTGGTACGGCCCGTCGGTCGCCAGCACGGCAACCCTCGCTCGCGTCGTGAACCACCGCGCCAAGCGCAGGCATTGTTCGCTGCGCTTGTGGCCGCTCCCCCCGTGCCCGATCAGGACGAGGGGCGGTGGGGTGGGAGCCGTCGAGTCGGGCAGCCAGAGCAGGCCGGGCACGCGGCCCGCCGAGCCGGAGACGGTCAACGACCGCTCGACCACGCCGTCGTCGGTCGACGGTTCGTCGCCTCCACGAGTCCCGGTGCCCACCGGGCTATCCAACCGCGACCTCTGACCAGACCACGTGACAGAGTCGCCACGACGGTCCCACCTGACGTCGACAAACGATCATCCAGCCGGGAAGGACCGTATATGGGGCAGCACCCGACTCGCTCAGTACCGGAGAGCACCAGGGTGGAGGCATTCTCGGACGGCGTGCTGGCAATCGCCGTCACGTTGCTCGTGCTTGACCTGCACAGTGACTTCGAACGGGGCGACTTCGCCAACCAGCTGAGCGCCCAATGGCCGACCTACGCAGCGTACGTCGCCGCGTTCCTCAACGTCTCCGCCATCTGGATCAACCACCACGACCTGTTCACCCGCGTCCGCGGGGTCGACGCCACGCTGATCACTCTGAACCTTTTCCTGTTGCTTGTCGCCTCGCTCTTTCCCTGGCCGACCGCCGTCATCTCGGCTTCCCAACGCGGTGGTGACCGTGACGACCAAATTGCGGCCAGCCTGCTGTACGCCGGAGTCGGGTTCCTCGTCCCGCTGACCTTCATCGCGGTCGAGACCTACCTCATTCACGCGGTGGACCTACTCACCGACCCCGCCCAGGTCGACTACCTACGGACCTCGAGGCGGCGCGCCATGTTCAGCGTCGTGGTCTACCCCATCACCGCCGCCCTCGCATTCGTCTCCCCCTACCTGTCGCTCACGTTGTTTGTCGTTGTCCCACTCTTCTTCATAGCGGCGGTCTTCGTCCAAGAGCGCGCCGATCGCAACGCCATCCCCTAGCCCACCGCCCCGATCGTCAGTCGATCGAGCCCTCGTCCTGGCCAGAGCCGTAGGCGTCCGCGCTGTCCGGAGGGCCCGCGACCGGACCCTTGTCGCTGCCGTCCCTGAGCTGGCCCAGGTCGTACTCCTGCGGATGCGTGGTCGCCGGCGCGGACGTCGCCGCTGGCTGCGAGTCACTGTCTGGCTGCGAGTCGGTGCCTGGTTCGGCACCGGAGTCGGGTGCGGGTCCGGTCTCCTGCTCGAACCCGGCGTCCGCCCCCTCGACCAGGCCAGGGTCGTCCACCTGGGCGAGCCCCTGGTTGGGTTTGTGCGCATCGGGGTGCGGGGTGGGCGTCATGGCGTAACGCTACTGGCGCCGACCGGACGCGGCTCGGTGCCATGTCCGACCCGTACTCCACGTTCTGGTCCGGTGGGCCGGGCTGGTTGACTTCCCTCCATGACCGTTCGCCCCGTCGTCATCACCGGGGAGCCGGTGCTGCACCGACCCGCCGCCCGCGTCGAGTCCTTCGACGCTCCGCTCGCGGAGCTGGTGCAGGACATGTTCGAGACGATGGACGCCGCCCATGGCGTCGGTTTGGCCGCGCCCCAGATCGGTGTGGCCATGCGACTGTTCACCTACGAGATCGGCAATGACGACGGGATGCCGGCCCGGGGCGTCGTCATCAACCCGATCCTCTCGTTGGGCCGGATCTCCCAGGAGCGCCCCGACCCGGACGACGACAGCGAGGGTTGTCTCTCGGTCCCGGGCGAGAGCTTTCCCCTCAAGCGGGCCGACCAGGTGACTGTCAGTGGGTTCGACCCTTCGGGCGACCCGTTCACGTTCGGTGCGACCGGGTGGTTCGCTCGGGTGATGCAGCACGAGTTCGACCATCTCAACGGGCTGCTCTACGTCGACCGCCTCGACGCGCGGCAGTCCAAGAAGGCGCGCAAGGCGATCCGAGCCAACGGCTGGGGGAGTGCCGGTCACCGCTGGATGCCCGGCGTCGACCGTGACCCCTTCGGGCACGACGACCCACCGGGGGAGTCTCACCTCGACTCGTCAGGGCATGACGACCGCGTCGTCTGAGCAGGCGCCGACCTCGCTCCTGCCCGTCGTCGCCGTGGTCGGGCCCACCGCCAGCGGCAAGTCCGGGCTGGGCCTCGAGCTCGCCGAACGGCTGGGCGGTGAGGTGGTCAACGCGGATGCAATGCAGCTCTACCGGGGGATGGACATCGGCACGGCCAAGCTCACGGTGACCCAACGTCGGGGCATACGGCACCACCAGCTGGATGTCCTCGACGTCAAGGAAGTCGCGAGTGTCGCTGCATATCAACGAAGCTCACGCTTGGACCTCGCGGATATCCGCGCCCGCGGACGAGTGCCAATCCTCGTGGGCGGATCGGGCCTGTATGTCCGCGCGGCTCTCGACCGACTCGACATCCCGCCCACCGACCTCGCGGTGAGAGCGAGGCTCACGAGCGATCTCGACCGGGACGGTGTGGTGGCGATGAGGCAGCGGCTGCTGGCGCTCGACCCCGTCGCCGCTCGCGCCATCGAGCCCAACAACGGCCGTCGGGTCGTGCGCGCTCTCGAGGTGATCGAGCTGACCGGTCGGCCCTTCTCGGCAACCATGCCAACGCGAGAACACGTCGAGCCGACCGTGATGATCGGTCTGTCGATCCCCCGCCCGGTGCTCGACGAACGCATCGACGCCAGGGTGAGGACGATGTGGGACGACGGTCTGGTCGACGAGGTCAGGTCACTGCTCGGACGCGGGCTGCGCGGCGGGACAACGGCATCCAAGGCGCTCGGCTACAGCCAGGCCGTCGCACAGCTCGACGGGGCGGTCGACGAGCCGGCGGCCCAGGAGGACACCGCCAGAGCCACGAGACGGTATGCCCGCCGCCAGGAGTCGTGGTTCCGCGCCGACCCGCGGATCCTCTGGATTCCCTATGACGCACCCGACCTCGTCGACCAGGCGCTCGCCGTCGTGGCCGAGGCTGCGAGAATGTGGTCATGAGCGGCGTCCGGTTCACCAAGGGTCACGGCACGCAGAACGACTTCGTCCTCGTCCCGGACCTCGACGGCGCGATCACCCTGACCCGAGACCAGGTGGTGCTCCTCGCCGACCGCAGGGCAGGGATCGGCGGTGACGGGGTCATCCGTATCGTCCCGACGACGTTGGCCAGCGAACCAGCTGTGCGCGAACAGGCCGCTGCCGCAACGTGGTTCATGGACTATAGCAACGCCGACGGATCCGTCGCGGAGATGTGCGGCAACGGCACGCGGGTGTTCGCGGCCTACCTGCGGCGTGAGGGACTGGAGACGCAGGACGAGTTCGGCATTGCGACGCGGGCGGGCGTGCGGTCCGTGAAAGTGACCGGGGAGCAGTACGCCGTCGACCTCGGTCCCTGGCACGTCGTCGACCCCGACGGCGCCCGCGAGAGGGGTTTCGGGGCAACCGTGCGCGCCCGCGGCGGTGTCGAGCTGCCGGCCTTGCTCCTGGACCTCGGTAACCCCCACACGGTGGTCATCCTGCCCCCCGAGATCGGCCTCGACGACCTCGACCTCACCGAGCCACCCGCCGTCTCACCCCACCCCGAGTACGGCACCAACGTCGAGTTCGTGACGCCGATCAGTCAGGGACACATTGCGATGCGCGTCCACGAGCGCGGCGTCGGAGAGACGCGGTCCTGTGGCACTGGAGCCGCAGCGGCGGCGCTGGCGACCCGGTGGTGGGAGGGGGAGTCCGCCGACAACACCGAGTGGGTCGTCGACGTCCCCGGCGGGCGGCTCACCGTCACCGCGCTGCCCGACCAGCACGTCGAGCTCGCCGGGCCGGCAGTGCTGGTAGCGGACGGCACGGTCACCCTGCTCGACTGACCTCCCTACTCACCTGCAGGACCCGGAAGCCGCGCGAGATGGCATGCCGGCTACAGGTGAGCTCCGGCATGGCGTGGCCCAGCCACCGCTGCAGAGAGTCTGCGCCGAGGTTCTTCTGCACGACGAGGTATGCCACTCCGCCGGGATGCAGCCGCGGGAGCCAGTGCTCCAGCATGGCGTGCAGCGCCGACTTGCCTACACGGATCGGCGGGTTCGACCAGATGACGTCGAGGTGCACGTCGTCAGGGACTTCTTCTGGTCGACAGGCGACCACTCCCGTCAGGCTTAACGAGGCTGCGTTGGCCCGGGTGAGGTCGATCGCTCGATCGTTGACGTCGACGGCATACACGAGTGCCTCGGGGGAGACCAGCCCGAGCGTCAGCGCGAGCGGTCCCCAGCCGCACCCCAGGTCGAGGAAGGTTCCCGTCCCCGGGGGCGCCGGCGCCTCCTGGAGCAGCACCCCCGTGCCGGTGTCGACCCGTTCAGGCGAAAAGACGCCACCGGCCGTCTGCACCAGGACTCGCCGACCGGCGAGCCACACCTCGTGTGTGCGCCGCCCCCCGGGGGCCGCGGGTTCGGCCGTGAAGTAGTGCTCCTGCGTCTCGCCGTCCACCCCCCGAACGCTACCGAGCACTATCTGGACGGCATAAACGTTTCGCAGTGGACGTTCCCACCGTGTCACCCTGGTGGGGCACCACCTCGATCCGCTCACGACCCTAGGAAGACATGACGCGACGTTCACAACTGCTCACCGAGCGAGCCGAGGCCATTGCTGCCGAAGCCGACGCCTTCGAGGACGGATACCTCGCGGAGCACGACGGAGAGCAGCTGGAACGCGACGAGCGGGCTGCGTTGCGCCGCGTCTCCGGACTGTCCACCGAGCTCGAGGACGTCACCGAGGTCGAATACCGGCAGCTGCGTCTCGAGCGCGTCGTCCTGGCCTCGGTATGGTCCGAAGGCACCCTCGAGGACGCCGAGAACTCCCTGCGGGAGCTCGCGGCGCTGGCGGAGACGGCCGGCTCCGAGGTGCTTGAGGGGGTGGTCCAACGCCGCCAGCGCCCGGATACCGCCACGTACCTGGGCAAGGGCAAGGCACTCGAGCTGCGCGACATCGTGATCGCGCAGGGCGCCGACACCGTCGTCTGCGACGACGAGCTGGCCCCGGGCCAGCGGCGGGCCCTCGAGGACGTCGTCAAGGTCAAGGTCATCGACCGGACCGCGCTGATTCTCGACATCTTCGCCCAGCACGCCAAGAGCCGCGAGGGCAAGGCGCAGGTCGAGATGGCCCAGCTCCAGTACCTCCTCCCGCGGCTGCGCGGCTGGGGTGAGTCGATGTCACGACAGGCGGGCGGTCAAGCGGCCGGCGGCCAGGGAATGGGTTCGCGCGGTCCCGGTGAGACCAAGATCGAGCTGGACCGGCGACGGATCAACAGCCGGATCTCCAAGCTCAAGCGCGAGATCGCCCACATGAAGACCACCCGGGACACCAAGCGGCACAGCCGTTCCGTCAACCACGTCCCCAGCGTGGCGATCGCGGGTTACACCAACGCCGGCAAGTCCTCGCTGCTGAACCGGCTCACCGGTGCAGGTGTGCTCGTCGAGAACGCCCTGTTCGCCACGTTGGACCCGACCGTGCGCCGGGCCGAGACCGAGGACGGCGTGCCCTACACCCTCGCCGACACCGTCGGGTTCGTCCGGTCTCTGCCGACCCAGCTGATCGAGGCGTTCCGATCCACTCTCGAGGAGGTCGGCGACGCCGACTTGGTGCTGCACGTCGTCGACGGCAGCCACCCCGACCCGGAGGGGCAGATCTCGGCCGTCCGCTCGGTGCTGGCCGATGTCGGCGCGGCGGACGTCAAGGAGGTCATCGTGATCAACAAGGCAGATGCCGCCGACCCCGAGGTGCTCGACCGGATCACCCGGCACGAGAGGCACTCCCTCGTCGTGTCGGCGCGGACCGGTCTGGGCCTGGACGCCCTTCGCGACCTCATCGCCCGCGAGATCCCCCGACCCGACGTCGACATCAAGGTCGTCATCCCTTACGACCGTGGGGACCTGGTCAGCCGCCTGCACTCCGAGGCCGATGTGCTCACCACCGAGCACCGCGAGGACGGGACCCTGGTGCACGCCAAGGCGCACCCGCCCCTGGCGAGCGA
>NZ_JBDTKA010000112.1:0-35812 GCF_039935575.1 Lapillicoccus sp. | reverse complement strand
CGAGCACGCTGTCCGCCGCGGCCCTGGCGGCCGCCACGCAGGCGAAGGAGCTGACCGACCAGGCGGCCATCACCGCCGCCGAGCAGGCCGTGACCACCGCAGCGACCAACCTCGCCGCGGCCACGCTGTCGGCTCCGATCGCCGGCGTCGTCGGCGCGATCTCGCTCATCCCCGGTCAGTCCGAGTCATCGTCGGCGGGCATCACCATCGTCGGCACCGGCGCGGCGACGGTGACGCTGCCGGTTTCGTTGGCCAAGCTCCCGTCGATCAAGGTGGGCCAGGCGGCCACGGTGACCGCCCCGGGCCTCGACCCGATCACGGGCGTGGTGTCGCAGATCGCCCTTCTTCCGGTCGCCACGGGTACCGGTGCCTCCGCGTCCAGCACGGTCTCGTATGACGTGACAGTCACCCTCCCCGACACCCCGACGACGCTCGCCACGGGGAGCTACGTCCGGACCAGCATCGCCACAGCGACCGCCAAGGACGTCCTGACCCTCCCCGTGTCGGCGCTGCCCGGCGTGACGTCCGGGGCGGCACGGGTGGCAGTCCTCAAGGGGTCGACAACGACGGAGACCACCGTCAAGGTCGGGGCCGTCGGCGGCGGACTGGCCGAGATCCAGAGCGGGCTCGCCGCAGGTGACCAGGTCGTCATCGCCGACATCAACGCCGCGTTGCCGACCAACAGCTCGACCTCGGTGCGCGGGCTCACCGGGGGCGGGCAGGGCGGGCCGCCCGGAGGGACCCGCACCGGTACCGGCGCAGGAGCAGGCGCCGGAGCAGGCGCCGGCCGCAACTGACGCGGGCCTGCCAACCAGGTTCTGATGCATCGGACCCAGCCCTGGCATAGCGTGGCGCCATGGTCATCGTCGAGCTCGCGTTCTCCGACAACCCGGCCCGGCTGGAGCTGCGACCTGCGCACCGGGAACGGCTGACCCGTCTCTACGACGGGGGCGAGGTGCTGCAGGCGGGTCCGTTCGCGGATGGGGGCGGGTCGATGATCATGTTCACCACGTCCCGCGCTCGCGTGGACGAGGCGCTCACAGATGACCCGTACTACTCGGCCGATGGCGTCACCGTCACGTCGATCCGCGAGCTCACAACGCTCTTCGCTCCCACGCCCGAACGAGGTTGACTCCCATGGGCTTTCCGGAGAACGTCCTGGCCCCCAACGAGAAGGTCCTGGTCAGCCTCAGGCCGCACTGGCGCGTCGTGGCCGCGCCCACGGTCATCGGTGTCATCCTCGTGGCGGTCTCCGGGTACGTCGCGTGGCGGACGCCGGACGACTCCACCGGCAACTGGATCCAGTGGGTCGTGGTCGGTGTCGCCCTGCTTCTCGGGATCTGGCTGGTGGTCGTGCCGTTCGTCGTGCGGGCTTGCACCCAGTACGTCATCACCTCGCACCGGGTGATGGTGCGTCGGGGGGTCGTCACCAAGAACGGCAAGGACATCGCGCTCTCGAAGATCACCGACGTCAGCTTCACCAAGACTCCGTCGGACCGGATCCTGGGGTCGGGGACGTTGCGGGTCGAGTCGGCGGGCGACAGCCCGGACGAGACGTTCCACTCGATCCCGCACAGCGACCGGATCCAGCAGCTGCTCAACCACGCGATCGAAACCGACGCCAACAAGCATGCCGAGCGGATGCTCCGGCGCTCCAGTGTCGAACCCGTGGATCCGTCCGATCCGTCCGATCCGCCGGCCTCGCCGGCCTCGCCGGACTCGCCGGACTCGCCTGACCAGGCCGACCTGTCCGAGCTGCCACAGCAACCGGAAAGCGCCCGATGAGCAACCAGGACGAGATCGGTACGCCTGCCACCGAGGCGTTCCGCAGCGCCCGGAACCAGCTGCTGGGCTGGCGCGGCGACCACCGTGCCGCCGTCTCAGGCTTCCGCTGGCCGGATGTGGGTGACCGGTTCAACTGGGGCATCGACTGGTTCGACGCCATCGCCCGCGGCAACGACAGAAGTGCCCTGGTGATCCTGGAGGAGGCGGACGAGCGGCAGGGCACACCGGCGTCGTCCTGGTCCTTCGACACGCTGGCTCGACGATCGGACCAGGTCGCCACGCTGCTGGTCGACCACGGCGTCCGCAAGGGCGACGCCGTCGTCGTGATGCTGGGCAACCAGGTCGAGCTGTGGGAAGCAATGCTCGCCATCATCAAGGTCGGCGCGGTCATCATGCCGACCACCACCGCAGTAGGTCCGGCGGACCTGCGCGACCGCATCACCCGCGGCGGCGCCACGCTCGTCATCGCCAACGCCTCTGACACCGGCAAGTTCGACGACGTTCCCGGCGACTACCGCAAGGTGGTGGTCTCGCATGCCACCGAGGTGCCGTCGGGCTGGGAGCCGTTCTCGGCGGCATACGAGATCGACGCGCCGCCCGCGCCTCACCCGGGCACGGCTCCAGGCGACCCCGTCCTGCTGTACTTCACCTCGGGGACCACGAGCCGGCCCAAGCTCGTCGAGCACACCCAGGTGTCCTACCCGGTGGGGCACCTCACGACGATGTACTGGCTGGGCCTCGAGCCCGGCGACGTGCACCTGAACATCTCCTCGCCCGGGTGGGCCAAGCACGCCTGGTCGTGCTTCTTCGCGCCGTGGAACGCCGAGGCGACCGTCTTCCTCTACAACTACAGCCGGTTCGACCCCGAAGCGCTGCTGCGGGTGTTGCGCGCAAACGACGTCACCACGATGTGCGCACCGCCCACCGTCTGGCGGATGCTCATCAACGCCGACCTGTCCGGAGGTTCGGGACGGCTGCGCGAGGTGATCTCGGCGGGCGAGCCACTCAACCCCGAGGTGATCGAACAGGTCCGCCGCGCATGGGGACTGACGATCCGCGACGGGTACGGGCAGACCGAGACCACCGCCCAGGTGGGCAACACACCCGGGTCGCTCGTGAAGGCGGGGTCCATGGGCCGGCCGCTGCCCGGCGTCCCCGTCGTACTGGTGGACCCCGTGACGGGGGAGCGGGTCGAGGCCGATGCGGATGGGCCGCGCGAGGGCGAGATCTGCCTCGATCTCTCGGACGCGCCGCTGCCACTGATGACGGGCTACCAGGGCGACCCCGACCGCAACGCCGAGGCGATGTCGGGCGGGTACTACCGCACCGGCGACGTCGCGTCGGTGGACTCAGAGGGGTACATCACCTATATCGGACGCACCGACGACGTGTTCAAGGCGAGCGACTACAAGATCAGCCCGTTCGAGCTCGAGTCGGTGCTGATCGAGCATCCTGCCGTCGCCGAGGCCGCCGTCGTGCCCGCCCCGGACGCCGTGCGAGGAGCTGTGCCCAAGGCGTACCTCGTTCTGGCCCCTGGCCACGAACCCACCCGAGAGACTGCCCTGTCGGTCCTCATGTATGCGCGTGAGCACCTCGCCCCCTGGCAGCGGATCCGGCGCATCGAGTTCGCCGAGCTACCCAAGACCATCTCGGGCAAGATCCGGCGCGTCGAGCTGAGGCAGCGCGAGAACGACGCGGTGGCCTCCGACTCGGCGCCACCCGGGGCCGAGTGGCGCGACGACCAGTTCCCCCAGCTGCGTTCCGGCGGCTGACCTCTCCTCGCGCACTCAGAGACGCTTCTGCTCTGGCTGCCCCAGCACTGGTGGTTCGTGAGACACCGCGTGACGCCCGCAGCAGCTGGCCCGTGTGGACCTCGAAGCGGTCAGGGGGCCGCGACTGGTTCCGGAACCGCCGTTCGCTGCCCCCCGAGGCAGCCGAGCACCACGACGAGCGGGGCCAGAGCCTGAGCGGTTGTGAGCACCCGCTCACGCAGTCCGAGCGTCGCCCCGCCCGTGACGAGGTCGGCCACGACGACCAGGATGAGTACGGCCAGCCCGATCGCCAGTACCTGGCCGAACCGTCGGCGCAGCACCAGCGGTGCGTCCGGGCGGTTGCGGGCGATCACCGCGGGCCAGAGGCTGAGACCGGCGAAGGCCAGGTACGTGACGATCATGTGTCCAACGGCGTTGCGGCCGCTGAGGTTGTTGGGGATCCAGGCCACGAGAAGGGTTGCGACGCCCCCGAACGCGAGAAGGCATCGGCCGGTGGGGTCCGCCGGCCGCAGCCCGAGGGCCGTGACGATGTAGGCGAGCCCCGTGAGGACCAGCGCCGTCGTCATCACCCACCGATTCGGTTCGTCCGAAGCGGCCAGGTCGCTGATCGTGGAGCGCACCGGGTCGAACCTGGGGACCATGGACTGAGCCCACAACCACCCTCCGACCAGGGTCACCGGGGCCACGATGGCAGACACGAGACCCCACCGGGGGACGCGCTCGAGTGGAGTGGAGGTCACCGGCATACCTTTAACACATGAAACTTGGGCTTCAGGTATCGAACTTCACATGGCCCGATACGACGGAAGGCATCGGCCCCACGTTCGCCCGCATCGCCACGGACGCCGACGACGCCGGCATGGCGAGCTTGTGGGTGATGGACCACTTCTTCCAGATCTCCATGGTGGGGCCGCCGGAGAACGCGATGCTCGAGGGCTACACCGCCCTCGCGTATGCCGCTGGCGTCACCTCGCGGATCACCCTCGGCACCCTGGTGACCGGTGTGACCTACCGGCACCCCGGGCTGCTGGTGAAGACCGTGACCACGCTCGACGTCCTCTCCAGCGGCCGCGCCTGGCTCGGCATCGGCGCCGCCTGGAACGAGGAGGAGCACCGTGGCCTCGGCGTCCCCTATCCCGGCACCTCCGAGCGGTTCGAGCGGCTCGAGGAGACCCTGCGCCTGGCTCACCAGATGTGGGCCGACGACGACAGCGCGTTCGACGGCACCCATTACCAGCTGGAGCGCCCGCTTAACCACCCGCAGGCGATCTCGACCCCGCATCCGAAGATCCTCATCGGCGGCGGCGGCGAGAAGAAGACGCTGCGGCTCGTCGCCCAGTACGCGGACGCGTGCAACATCTTCGACATGGGTCCGGAGAAGGTGAAGGCCAAGTACGACGTCATCCGGGGTCACTGCGCGGATGTCGGCCGCGACTACGACGAGATCGAGAAGACGGTGCTCAGCCGCGCGGACTTCGCCACCGAGAGTGACGACCAGCTCGTCGAGCGGTTCGGGGCCCTCGGCGAGATCGGCACCGACCACGTCATCATGGGCAACGCGGGGATCGTCGGGTTCGAGAAGCCGGGCTATCTGGACCGGGTCCCCGGTCTGTTGGCGCAGCTCAACCCCTCGAGCTGACCGGTAGCGACGGGCTGCAATGGACTGTGACGCCATCGTCGTCGGCGCCGGGTTGGCCGGCCTGGTCGCCGCGACCGAGCTGACCGACGCCGGCGCCTCGGTGGTCGTCGTGGACCAAGAGCCACGCGTGAACCTCGGCGGTCAGGCGTTCTGGTCGTTCGGCGGGCTGTTCCTCGTCGACTCGCCCGAGCAGCGGCGGATGGGCGTTCACGACTCGGTCGAGCTGGCCTGGCAGGACTGGCTGGGCACGGCCGGCTTCGACCGGCCAGAGGACCACTGGCCGGGGCTCTGGGCGCGCGCCTATGTCGACTTCGCGGCGGGCGAGAAGCGCGCCTGGCTGCACGAGCAGGGGATGCGCTGGTTCCCCGTCGTGGGCTGGGCCGAGCGCGGTGACGGCCGTGCCGGGGGGCACGGCAACTCGGTGCCCCGGTTCCACGTCACGTGGGGGACCGGCCCCGGCGTCCTGGAACCGTTCGTACGCAAGGCTGTCGAGGCCGAGGCCGTCGGGAGGTTGAGGTTCGCGTTCCGGCACCGCGTCGACGAGATCGTGGTCGATGCAGGTGCGGTGACGGGGGTTCGCGGCGCCGTCCTCGCCCCGTCGTCCGCCGCTCGAGGCGTCTCGACCAGCCGCGACCCGGTCGGTGCCTTCGAGCTGTCCGCGCAGGCCGTCCTCGTCTCCTCCGGGGGGATCGGTGGCAACCACGACCTCGTCCGGCAGGCCTGGCCGAGCCGGTTGGGCTCTCCGCCCGAGCACATGGTCACCGGCGTACCCGCCTATGTGGACGGCCGGATGATCGGCATCACCGAGGCAGCCGGCGGCACCGTGACCAACCGCGACCGGATGTGGCACTACGTCGAGGGTCTGCACAACTGGTCGCCGATCTGGCCGGGCCACGGAATCCGGATCCTGCCGGGTCCGTCATCGATGTGGTTCGACGGCAGCGGCAACCGGCTGCCCCCTCCGTTGTTCCCCGGCTTCGATACGCTCGGCACCCTGGCTCACCTACGCCGCACCGGCCACGACCACTCCTGGTTCGTGCTCACGTCGTCGATCGTCGAGAAGGAGTTCGCGCTCTCGGGGTCGGAGCAGAACCCGGACCTCACAGGACGGTCGATCCCGTTGGTGCTCAGCCGTGTTCGCCCGGGTCCGGCCAAACCGGTTCAGGACTTCTTGGACCACGGCGACGACTTCGTCACGGCGCACACGGTGGGTGAGCTGGTGGCGGGCATGAACACGCTCACGCCCTACGCACAGATTAGCGCTGCCCACCTCGAGCGGCAGATCGTCGAACGGGACCGCCAGCTCGACAACGACTTCGCCAAGGACGCCCAGGTCGTCGCCATCCACGGGGCACGCCGCTATCGCGGTGACAAGCTGATCCGCACGGCCGCGCCGCACAAGATCCTCGACCCGAAGCACGGACCCCTGATCGCGGTCCGGCTCTCCGTCCTGACTCGAAAATCGTTGGGAGGGGTGCAGACCGATCTGTCCGCGCGAGTCCTGGGTGGCGCCGGCGAGCCCGTGCCCGGCCTGTATGCCGCCGGTGAGGTCGCGGGGTTCGGTGGCGGCGGCGTCCACGGGTACCGCTCGCTCGAGGGCACCTTCCTCGGCGGCTGCCTCTTCTCGGGACGTACCGCCGGGCGCGCGGTGGCGGCGGAACTCTAGTGGGACTTCAGAACCGGCCGGTCCGGATCGTCCTGGTGCGTCACGGCGAGTCGCAGGGCAACGTCGACGACGCCATTTACGAGACGGTTCCCGACCACGCACTCACGCTGACGGACAAGGGGATCGACGAGGCGTCCGTGGCGGGCGTCGCCATTCGCGCACACATCGGAGACGAACCGGTGACGATGTATGCGTCGCCGTACGTCCGGGCGAGGCAGACCGCGCAAGCACTAGCACTCGGCGTCGCGATGGACGACATCCGGTTCGAGCCCCGACTGCGGGAGCAGGACTGGGCCAACTTCCAGGACCCGGCCGACGTCGCGGCCCAGAAGAAGCTGCGCGACGAGTACGGCCACTTCTACTACCGGTTCACGCACGGAGAGTCCGGCTCTGACGTCTATGACCGGGTCAGTACGTTCCTCGAGTCGATGTTCCGCAGCATGGACGCCACCCCCGAGACGGTGAGTGGGCGGCTCGGACCGCCCATGGCCACGCAGAACATCGTCATCGTCACGCATGGCCTGACGATGCGGCTGTTCTGTATGCGGTGGTTTCACTGGAGCGTCGAGTACTTCGAGTCGCTGCAGAACCCCGTCAACGGCGGCGTCGTCGTGCTGGTCCGGCAGGACAACCACCGTTACAAGCTGCTCGAACCCTTCGTCCAGTGGGACCAGGACTACACGCCGAACGAACGCGAGCGGGCCTCCTGGTCCTAGGACCGGCTCGAGGCGTGTCTCAAGGGCGGGGCGTGTCTCAGGGGTTGCGCTAGAGGTACTGGCCCGTCGGTCCGGCCCCGGCTTGGCCCCCGGCCAGACCGGACCCGCCCGGCTGGTCCAACTGCGGGTCCTCGGCCGCCGGGTGGCCGGGCGGCAGTGCCCGGCGCATTCCCTGCAGCTGCTGCTGGGCCGCCATCTGCTGGGCGAACAGGGCAGTCTGGATGCCGTGGAAGAGCCCTTCCAGCCATCCGACGAGCTGGGCTTGCGCGATGCGCAGCTCGGCGTCCGAGGGTGCCGCGTCACTGAGCGGGAGCGCAATCCGGTCGAGCTCGTCGACCAGCTCGGGCGCTAGCCCGGCCTTGAGCTCCTGGATCGAGCGGCGGTGGATCTCGGCGAGCCGAGCGCGCCCGGCCTCGTCGAGCGGGGCGCCTCGGACCTCCTCCAGCAGGTTCTTGATCATCGAGCCGATCCGCATCACTTTCGCGGGCTGCTCCACGAGGTCGGCCGGGTTGGTCGGGCCGTCCCCGGCACCGTCGGCACCGTCGCCGTCGACATTGCCGTTCGGGCGCGACCCTCGCGGTGAAGAGACGCCCATCCCGTCCTGGGTCACGACCACCACCCGCTGCTGGTCCTTCGTCGCCTCGTCGGGCATCGATCCGCCGGCCGGTCCCTGGCGCTGCCCGCCCACGTCACTCATGCTGTCCATCCTGCCCCACCGTCTCTCGAGCGGAGGAACGGCAGGGGCCGCACGAGGCGACCCCTGCCGTCCGTGTGGTCACCACAGGGGCAGGGCGGTGCCGACGAAGTCGGCACCACACGGGTGACCGAGTCCATTGCATCGGGCCTTGCTCCGGGGCGGGATAGCCCGATCGGGTAGTTCCCGCGCTCAGAGGGAGGGGATGGTCCGGACAGTTCGGGAGGTAGCACGCATCTCAGGCAGCTGCCAGGCCGTTCCCAGGCGGGGTTCAGGAGTCCTCGCCCGTCGTCAGGAGAATCTTGCCGATGTGGGTGGACGCCTCCATCTCGCGGTGCGCGTCGGCGACGTCCGCGAGGGCGTACCGGCCGTGGACCACCGGCCTCACCCGCCCGGACTCCAGCAGCGGCCAGACGTGTTCCCGGACGGCCGCGACGATGGCAGCCTTCTCGGCGACGGGCCGCGCGCGCAGCGTTGTCGCGATGAGCGCGCACCGCTTCGCGAGCATCGCCCCGAGGTCGATCTCCCCCTTTCGGCCGCCCATCAGCCCGATGACGACGAGCCGCCCGTTCGGTGCGAGCAGGTCGACGTTGCGCGCGAGGTATGCCGCGCCGATGCTGTCGAGGATGACATCGGCGCCGTGCCCCCCGGTCGCCTCGCGCACCTTGGCCACGAAGTCCTCGTCCCGGTAGTTCACCAGGATGTCGGCCCCGAGCCCGCGGCATACCTCGAGCTTCTCGGCGTTCCCCGCCGTCACGGCCACCCGTGCCCCGACCTCGCGCGCGAGCTGGATCGCCATTGTGCCGATGCCCGAGGAGCCGCCGTGGACGAGCAGGACCTCGCCGGGCTGCAGGTTGGCGGTCATGAAGACGTTGGACCAGACCGTGGAGGTCACCTCGGGCAGCGCGGCAGCGTCGACCAGCCCGACACCGTGCGGAACGGGGAGCAGCTGCCCGGCCGGAACCGCGACCTGCTCGGCATAGCCGCCACCGGTGAGCAGCGCGCAGACTTCGTCGCCGACGGACCAGCCCGAGACGTCGTCACCTATCCGGGCGATGCGTCCGCTGACCTCGAGACCGGGGTAGGGGGAGGCGCCGGGGGGCGGGTTGTAACGGCCCTGGCGCTGCATCACGTCGGCCCGGTTGACACCCGCTGCGACCACGTCGACGAGCACTTCACCGGCGCGCAGCTGCGGTGTCGGAACCTCGTCGAGGACGAGAGCGTCGACATCGCCTGGCGTGGGGATCGTGATGGCCTTCATGCCCTCAACCTACGGCGGGCCTGCGCGAGCGCCTCCGGTGTGTCGACTCCGAGCGCCGCGTCGTCGTCAACGAGCAGCTCGAGGTGGCGGAGCGCGGTGAGCAGCAGCCGAGCGGGGAGATTGGTGCAGTCAGCGGGCAGCGCGAGACGGGCCGCAGCGACCCGGTATGCGGCCAGCAAGGGGTTGCTGTGCGCCGCACCACGCCGGGCGGCCACCGCGTCGACATCAGGTTCGGCGTCGAGCTCGTCCGCGAGCAGCTGGCACACTCGTCCGCCGAACGGCATGTCCCCGGCGACCACCACGGCGAGATCCGTTGTCACCAGCGAGAACCCCGCGGTCATCGCGGCGAGCGGTCCCCCTCCGGGTGGGGTCTCACGCGTCCAGACGACCTCCCGTGGGAGCGGCGTCGGAACGCCCACCACGACGACCGGCCAACCCCGTGGGACCGAGTCGACGAGGTGTCCGAGGACCGTGCTGGTCCCGAAGGGCTGGCTGGTCTTGTCGGCTCCGAACCGGCGTGACGTCCCGCCGGCCAGGACGATGACGGAGCTCTGCATGGCACCAACTGTCCCAGCCGTGTGGTTACCCAGGCGGCAGGTGGGCTGACCGTGCCGGTGTGACCCCACGGACCCCGCCGATCCTGCGGCTCAACGCGAGGGCGCTCGTCATGGTTGCGTGGGCGAGCTCGGCCTCCGTCGAGGGGTCGACGCGCTCGTCCTCGTAGGTCAGCGCGAAGGCGGCGACGGGGTGTCCGCCGTGGTCCAGGACCGCGGAGGCGACCGACGCGAGGTCTGGGGTGACGGTGCCGTGCTCGACGGCATACCCACGCGTTCTCGTCGCGGTCAGGACCGACCGCAGCTGCCCGGGGGTCGCCGGTCCGACGCCGTGCCGCTGCACGAACGTGGCCCTCGACGGGTACAGCGCACGCACCTGGGCCGTGGGCAGCGCGGCCAGCATGGCCAGCCCGCTGGCCGCGAGGTGCGCTGGGAGGCGGACGCCGACGTCGGTCACCAGCGAGGGGCGGCGCGGAGCGCGCTCCTCCACGAGGTAGAGGACGTCGCTGCCGTGCAGCACCGCGAAGTGTGCGTTGTGCCGCGTCTCGTCCACGAGACGAGTCAGGAGGGGGCGGGCGAGCCGCTGGAGCGGCGTCTGCCGAGAGTAGGCGGAACCGAGCTCAAAGGCGGCGATCCCGAGGCCGTAGCGACGTTCCTCCCGCAGGTGCACCACGAACCCGTGCTCCTGCAGGACGGCCAGCAGATGGTAGGTGGAGGACCGGGCCAGCCCCAGCTGTCGCGCGATGGAGGCGGCAGGCAGGGGCTGGGTATGCCTCGACAGCAACCCGAGCACGGCGAGAGCCTGGCCTGCTGCGGGCGCGTTCGGCATGGGAAGATCATCCTCCCGTCTCGAATCCGAGACACTTTGGCGGTGGCGGCGACCCGGCCGGGGCGGGTTGGCGATGCAATGGGTGCATGACGCAGACGCTCACCCCGGACGTCACCCCCGGCACCGTGCAGGTCCTCGTCGGGGTCGGCCCGCTGACCTTCGAGGACGTCGTTGCGGTGGCCCGTCATGAGGCGCCGGTGCGGCTGACCGACGAGGCTGTTGCCTCGGTCCGCGCCAGCCGGACGGTCATCGAAGCGCTCGCCGACGATGTCGAGCCGCACTACGGCGTCTCCACCGGGTTCGGGGCGCTCGCGACGAAGCACATCCCCGTGCACCTGCGCGCGCAGCTGCAGCGCAGTCTGGTCCGCTCGCACGCCGCCGGATCCGGCCCGGAGGTCGAGCGCGAGGTCGTGCGCGCGACCATGCTGTTGCGCCTGTCCACCCTGGCCACCGGCCGCACCGGGGTGCGCGATGCGACCGCGCTCACCTACGCCCGAATGCTCGATGCCGGGATCACCCCGGTGGTCCATGAGTACGGGTCGCTGGGGTGCTCAGGTGACCTGGCCCCGCTCGCCCACTGCGCGTTGGCGGCGATGGGCGAGGGGCCGATACGTCTGCGCGACGGTTCGCTGACCGACGCCGGGGTCGCTTTGCGAGACAATGGGATCGAGCCTGTCGTGCTTCGCGAAAAGGAGGGTCTGGCGCTGATCAACGGGACCGACGGGATGCTCGGGATGTTGGTCCTGGCCATCGCGGACCTCGAACGCCTGGTCACGACCGCCGACGTCACGGCCGCGATGAGCGTCGAAGGACTGTTGGGCACGGACGACGTCTTCGCGGCCGACCTGCAGCAGCTGCGACCCCATCCGGGACAGATGGCGTCTGCCGCCAACATGCGAGCGGTTCTGCACGACAGCGTGATCCGTGAGTCGCACCGGACCGCCGACTGCACGCGGGTCCAGGACGCATACTCGCTCCGCTGCGCTCCTCAGGTGGCCGGAGCCGCCCGGGACACCCTCGACCATGCCCGTCGGGTGGCGGGCTGGGAGCTGGCGGCTGCGGTCGACAACCCGGTCGTCACCCTCGACGGTCGGGTCGCGTCGAACGGCAACTTCCACGGTGCGCCGCTCGCCTACGTGCTCGACTTCCTCGCGATCGTGGCTGCCGACCTGGCGAGCATCTCGGAACGTCGCACCGACCGGTTCCTCGACGTCGCACGTAACAACGGGCTGCCGCCGTTCCTCGCCGACGACCCGGGCGTCGACTCGGGGCACATGATCGCGCAGTACACCCAGGCGGCGATCGTGTCGGAGCTGAAACGTCTCGCGAACCCGGCCAGCGTGGACTCGATCCCGAGCAGCGCGATGCAGGAGGACCACGTGTCGATGGGCTGGTCGGCGGCGCGCAAGCTCCGCCGGTCGGTCGACGGACTGACGCGAGTCCTCGCCGTCGAGCTGCTCACCGCCGCGCGCGGACTCGACCTGCGGGCCCCGCTGTCCGCGGCGCCGGCCACCCGGGCCGTCGTCGACGCACTGCGTGCCACGGCTCCGGGGCCGGGACCCGACCGGTTCCTCGCCCCGGAGATCGCGGCCGCCGTCGCGCTGGTCGCCTCCGGTGGCGTGGTCACGGCCGCGGAGACCGTCACCGGTCCCCTGAGCTGACACCGAGAACTGACACCGAGAACTGACACCGAGAACCGACCGAGAACGCCGACCGAGAACAAGGAGAGCTCACCATGGATGGTGCCCGCCCCGTTCGCGCCCCCCGAGGGACCACGCTGACCACCCGGTCGTGGACCACCGAGGCGCCGCTGCGCATGCTGATGAACAACCTCGACCCCGAAGTGGCGGAGCGCCCGGACGACCTCGTCGTCTACGGAGGTACCGGTCGGGCCGCCCGCGACTGGCGCTCCTTCGACGCGATGGTCCGCACCCTCACCACGCTCGCTCCCGACGAGACGATGCTCGTCCAGTCGGGGCGCCCGGTCGGCGTCATGCAGACCCATGAGTGGGCCCCCCGGGTGCTCATCGCCAACTCGAACCTTGTTCCCGACTGGGCGAACTGGCCCGAGTTCCGCCGCCTCGAGCACCTCGGCCTGACGATGTACGGCCAGATGACCGCCGGTTCGTGGATCTACATCGGGACCCAGGGCATCGTCCAGGGCACCTACGAGACGTTCGCGGCCGTGGCGGAGAAGCTCGCCGCCCGTCAGGGCGGGCAGAGTCATGGTGACGGCACCTTGGCGGGGACGCTCACCCTGACCGGTGGCTGCGGGGGGATGGGTGGCGCACAGCCGCTGGCCGTCACGCTCAACGAGGGCGTCTGCCTCGTGGTCGACGTCGACGGGGCGCGCCTACGACGTCGGGTCGAGCAACGCTATCTCGACGCGGTCGCCGCCGACCTCGATGACGCCGTCGCCCAGGCGTTGCAGGCCAAGGCAGCTCGGCGCGCGTACAGCATCGGGGTCGTGGGAAACTGCGCGGAGGTCCTCCCCGAGCTGCTCCGACGCGGCGTCGAGATCGACATCGTCACCGACCAGACCTCCGCGCACGACCCGCTCTCCTACCTGCCCGAGGGCATCTCCGTGGAGGACTGGCACGACTACGCCCAGCGCAAGCCCGAGGAGTTCACCGACCGGGCGCGCGCCTCGATGGCGAAGCACGTCGAGGCGATGGTCGGGTTCCAGGACAACGGTGCCGAAGTCTTCGACTACGGCAACTCGATCCGTGACGAGGCCCGGCATGGAGGCTACGAAAGGGCGTTCGACTTCCCCGGGTTCGTGCCGGCCTACATCCGGCCGCTGTTCTGCGAGGGCAAAGGTCCGTTCCGCTGGGTCGCACTCTCGGGTGACCCGAAGGACATCGACACCACCGACCGCGCGGTGATGGACCTGTTCCCGGACAACGACCGGCTGCAGAAGTGGATGCGCGGCGCTCGGGAGAAGATCGCCTTCCAGGGCCTGCCGGCCCGGATCTGCTGGCTGGGCTATGGCGAACGCGACAAGGCGGGGCTCGCGTTCAACGACCTCGTCGCGAGTGGGCAGGTCAGCGCGCCCATCGTCATCGGACGCGACCACCTCGACTGCGGGTCGGTCGCCAGCCCCTACCGCGAGACCGAGTCGATGCTCGACGGGTCGGACGCGATCGCCGACTGGCCGCTGCTCAACGCCTTGGTGAACACCGCTTCCGGCGCCTCCTGGGTGTCGATCCACCACGGCGGGGGAGTCGGGATCGGGCGGTCGATCCACGCGGGACAGGTCTCGTTGGCGGACGGCACCCCGCTCGCCGCCGAGAAGCTGCGGCGGGTCCTCACCAACGACCCGGGGATGGGCGTCATCCGGCATGTCGACGCGGGCTACGACCTCGCCGACGACGTCGCTCGGGACCGCGGCGTTCGGGTGCCGATGCAGGAGTGCGCCGGTGGCGACGCGCGCGAGGACGCCGTCAGTCGCTGATGTCGGCCATGGAGGCGTCCAATACGCCGATGACGTCGTCGCCGCTCAGCGTCAGGCTCACGCCGTGACCGCCGCCACCCATCGACACCGTCCGTCCGGCAACGGTGGTGTCAGCCACGACCGGCCAGGCGTGGGTCGACCCGAAGGGGGTGATGGTGCCGCGCTCGTAACCGGTCACCTCGATGGCGACGGCCGGGTCCGGCATCGAGAGCCGGTTCGTTGGGCTGCTTATCGGGAGACCTCACGTGCGACAGCCTAGGTTGGGGGTATGAGCGCCGTCGTCGACGCCGGGACCCTGGATGCGTCGGTGCGGCGTTCCTTCGACCGGATGTGGGGCGAGCTGGCCCCGGTCGGCCGCGACACGCATACCGGCGGTTATCGCAGGTATGCCTGGACGCGCGAGGACGCCGAGCTCGCCACCTGGTTCGCGGAGCAGGCCGGCCGCCGCGGTCTCGATGTCGTGGCGGACCGTGCCGGTAACCAATGGGCGTGGTGGGGCAGTCCCGACGACGTCCGGGTCGACGGTCGACGCGGTGGCGTCGCAATCGGGTCCCACCTCGACTCGGTGCCGGACGGGGGCGCCTTCGACGGTCCGCTCGGCGTCGTCTCGGCCCTGGCCGTGGTGGATGCGTTACAGGCCGCGCGTCGTACCCCCGGTATCCCGCTCGCCGTGGTGCGGTTCCGCGACGAGGAGGGTGCCCGGTTCGGGATCGCCTGCGCCGGTTCGCGGCTGGTCACCGCAGCTCTCGAACCCGCCCGGGCCCTGGCGTTGCGCGACGCCGACGGCGTGACGATGGCCGAGGCGCTGCGGACCTCCGGGCATGACCCGGGCCAGGTCGGACCGGACCCCGAGGCCATGGCGCGACTCATCGGGTTCGTCGAGCTGCACGTCGAGCAGGGACGGGCGCTCGCCGACCCCGGCCGCTACGACCAGGCTCTCGCGGCCGTCGCTGTGGGATCAGACATCTGGCCGCACGGGCGGTGGCGCGTGGACCTTCCCGGCACGGCGAACCACGCGGGGACCACCCGCCTCGAGGACCGTGACGATGCCATGCTCGCGTTGGCCGGCCTCGTCGTCGCGGCTCGGGAGTCAGCGGGCCGGCAGGGCTGCGTAGCCACGGTCGGCAAGGTACGGGTCGAGCCCGGCGGCGTGAACGCGATCGCGAGCCACGTCACCGCCTGGCTCGACGGCCGGGGCTCCGACGAGCGCGCGGTCCGCCGGCTCGTCGACGAGGTGCGGAACGCCGTCGGGGTCCACCGGGGGACGCTCACCGAGGAGTCGTGGACGCCCGCGACGACCTTCGACCCGGACCTCACCACCCGCCTGCAGGATCTGCTCGGACCGGCCACGCCGCTGCTCGGCACCGGCGCCGGGCACGACGCGGGGATCCTGGCCACCGCAGGCATACCGTCGGCAATGCTTTTCGTTCGCAACCCCACCGGCGTCTCGCACTCGCCTCTCGAGCACGCCGAGACCGCCGACTGCCACCTCGGGGTGGCGGCGCTCGCCGCCGTCGTCGCGGATCTCACCGGCGTGCGGCCTTGACGCCGTCGACGCCCGCGGTGACCCAGACAACATACTGGGCCGAGCATGCCTGGCTTTCCACGGGACCGGCTGCAGGAGTGCGTCTTTCGGTCGAGGCCGGCCGATTCGTCCGCGTCGAACCGCGGGTTCACGCGCACTCCGACGACCTACGTCTCGCGGGCGTCGTCCTGCCGGGGCTCGCCAACACCCACAGCCACGCCTTTCATCGTGCACTGAGAGGGCGCACGCACGGGGGGGCCGGCGACTTCTGGTCGTGGCGCGAGCAGATGTATGCGGTGACGCGGCGGCTCGACCCCGACACCTACCTGGCGCTGGCGCGGGCGACCTACGCCGAGATGGCTCTAGCCGGCACGACCGTCGTGGGTGAGTTCCACTACCTCCACCACGACGTCGACGGCCGCCGGTACTCCGACCCGAACGCGATGAGCGGTGCGCTCGTCGCCGCAGCGGCGGAGGCCGGGCTGCGGATAACCCTGCTCGACACCTGTTATCTCGCCGGCGGGTTGAACGGCAACGGCTACCTGCCCCCCGACCGGGTCCAGCAACGTTTCAGCGACGGGACTGTGGACGCCTGGTGGGAGCGGATGTCTGACTTCGCTGCCTCCTTCGGCACGGGTAGCAGGGCGAAGGTGCGGTTCGGGGCTGCGATCCATTCGGTGCGCGCGGTGCCGAGACCCGCGCTGGAGACGCTCGGCGCGCTCGTCGCCGATATGCCGCTACACGTGCACCTGTCCGAGCAGCCCGCCGAGAACATGGCCTGCGAGATCGTCCACGGGTGCTCCCCAACCCGGCTGCTCGCCGACACCGGTGTGCTGCGGCCCGACCTGACGGCGGTCCACGCAACGCACCTGAGCGCCGACGACGTGAAACTGCTGGGCTCCGCCGACGCCCAGGCCGCTTTCTGTCCCACCACCGAACGCGACCTGGCGGACGGGATCGGACCGGCCCGCGAGCTCTCAGACGCCGGCGTCAGCCTCAGCCTCGGCTCGGACCAGCACGCCGTCATCGACCCGTTCGAGGAGGTCCGTGGGCTCGAGATGCACGAGCGGCTGGTCACCAACGAGCGAGGCCGGTTCCGCCCGGACGAGCTGCTGCGTGCTGCCTCGGCGAACGGGTACCGCAGTCTCGGCTGGTTCGGTGGTGGTGTCCTCGCCCCTGGCGCCCTGGCTGACTTCGTCGTGGTCCGGGACGACACGGTGCGCACGGTTGGCAGCAAGGCCGGCCAGATCCTCTATGCCGCAACGGCTTCCGACGTGGCAATGGTGGTCGTCGGCGGGGATGTCATCGTCGAGCGAGGCGAACACGTCCGGCTGGGCTCGATCGCCCCTCTCCTTCGCGACGCGTTCGACGCTCTGCGGGACGATCGGTGACGACCCTCGTCACCGGGATCGCCGAGCTGACGACGCTCGACCCCACCCATCCGGACGCCGAGGACGCCATGGGGACCATCCGGGGCGCCGCCATCGTCGTCGGGGACGACGAGCAGGTCCTCTGGGTCGGGCGAACCATCAACAGTGACAACGGACCTGCCGCAGACCGACGGGTTTTCCTCGACGGTCAGGCCGTCGTCCCCGCCTTCGTCGACAGCCACACCCACCTCGTCTTCGCTGGCGACCGCAGCGCCGAGTTCGCCGCCCGGATGAGCGGGACGGCCTACGACGGCGGTGGCATCGCGAGCACCGTCGCCGCCACCCGGGCCGCGAGCGACGACGACCTGCGCCACCTGCTCAGGACCCGCCTCGACGAGATGCGCGCCCAGGGCACGGGAGTCGTCGAGATCAAGTCCGGATACGGCCTGGACGTCGACAACGAGACCCGCCTCCTGCGACTGGCCGGCGAGGTGAGCGATGAGGTGACCTTCCTCGGAGCACACGTCATCCCACCCGAGTTCCGTCACCGCAGAAGCGAGTACGTCGACCTCGTCACGGGTCCTATGCTCGACGGTGCCCGCGGTTACGCCACCTGGGTGGACGTCTTCTGCGAGCCGCACAGCCCTCACGCGTTCGACGCGGACGAGTCGCGAGCGATCCTCGAAGCCGGGCGGGACGCCGGCCTTGGCATTCGCGTTCACGGCAACCAGCTCGGCCCCGGTCCCGGCGTCCGGCTGGCCGTCGAGCTGGGAGCGGCCAGCGTCGACCACTGCACGCACCTGACGGCAGCCGATATCGAGACGCTCGCCGGCAGTACGACCGTCGCGACACTCCTTCCGGGAGTGGAGTTCTCGACCCGCTCGAACTACCCCGATGCACGAGCGCTGATCGACGCCGGCGTGACCGTCGCACTCGCGAGCGACTGCAACCCCGGCACCTGCTACAGCTCCTCGATGCCCTTCGTGATCGCCCTCGCCGTGCGGGAGATGCGCCTCACTCCGGACGAGGCGCTGCGGGCCGCGACGGCCGGTGGGGCACAATCACTGCGGCGGTCCGACATCGGACGGATCGTCGCAGGCTCGCGAGGAGGAATAACCGTGCTGGATGCACCGTCGCACCTGCATCTCTCGTATCGTGCAGGCGTGCCGATTGCCCGCCGTCTCGTGCTTACACCCTGATGGCGTCCGCCCCCCATTCGCTGGGTCTGATCCGGTTCGACGAACGGCCTGCCACCGCGTGGAAGAACGGGCAGGGCTCGACCCGGGAGATCACCCGTCGTCTGCTCGGCGTCCGCGGGCCGCATTTCGTGTGGCGGCTGAGCGTCGCGGACATCAATAAGGACGCGGACTTCTCGACGTTCCCGGGCGTCCAACGCTGGGCCACGCTGCTCACGACGACCCCCGGTGACGGGGTCGTCCTCGACGTCGCCGGAGTCGAGACAAAACTGGTCCCGTTGGAACCGTTCGCGTTCGACGGGGCGGCCGAGACCCACGCCCGCCTGACCGGTGGCCCCGTGAGCATCCTCAACGTGATGACGGTGCAGAGCCGGATGAGCGCCCAGGTGCGCGTTGCCGACCTCTCGTCGGGACGTCCCCTCAGCATCGCTGGGGCGACCGCGCTGATCCAGCTCTCGGGGCAGTCGATGGCTCATGCTGCCGACGGCGCCAGTGCCGAGCTGGGTCCGCTCGATGCGCTGGCACCGCGGCCGCGGGTGCGGATCATTGCCGGCACCGGTGCGGTCGCGGTGGTCAGGATGGAGAACTTCCGCGCCTGGCGCGCCTTCTCCTGGTGAGGCTCAGTCGGTTGCCGAAGCCTCGCCGGGCGCGTGTCCGGTCGACTTGATGTAGTACTCGGTGGCCTTGCGCTCCGCGGCGACGCGCGCCGCTCCCACGGCCAGCCCCATGATGGCCGCGAAGAGGAGCGCCTCCTTCCAGCTGGAGTCCTCGACCTGTGTGGGGTCGTTGGGGGCGTCGCGTCCGGAGATCGCCCGCCACCCGACCTCGACGAGCTTGGTCGCGACCGTGCCCGCCGCCAGGGCAGCCCCCGTCGCCATCAGCTTCCATCCGATGCTGCCCATGGTGGCCCTTCCTCACGTCCGCCTGCGAACTCGCTCCTGCACTGAAGGCGACTCTCGCACTTCGCCGGGGTAATGTCATCTCCACGAACGACAGGGGAGCGCCCCACAAGCGCTGAGAGTGCGGTCCGCCGCAGACCCTCGAACCTGCTCCGGTTAGCACCGGCGAAGGAAGTCGGGAAATCTCAGGTGCGCTCTCGGCATACCGACGATCTCGGTAGGCCGGGAGACACCTCCTCGAGGACACGATCCATCCGACCTCGGGAGCACCACATGAGCACCGTTTCACCTCGCACCATCCTCGCCACCCGCCCGCTGGCGCGGTGGCGCACCATCGACCTGCTGACCTGCGCCTTCATCGGCGTCGCCTTCGGGGTCGCCTACTGGGGCTGGGGACTGGCCTATACAGCGCCCAGCGCCGCCCTCACCACCGTCTTCCCCCCGCTCGTCGGGATCACCGCCGCGCCGTGGCTGATGGCCGGGGTGGTCGGCGGACTCGTCATCCGGCGTCCCGGCGCGGCGCTGTTCGCCGAGATCGTCGCCGCCAGCGTCGAGGGACTGATCGGCAGCCAGTGGGGCGTAACCACGCTGGTCTCCGGCGCGCTGCAGGGACTCGGCGCCGAGATCGGGTTCGCGCTCTTGTCCTACGCGTCCTTCATGCTCGGTGCGGCGATCCTGTCGGGGGCGCTCGCCGCCCCGATGGAGGCGGTCTACGAGTGGTACGCCTACTGGACGGACTGGGACATGACCTACAAGGTCGTCTACCTCGTCGTTTTCACCGTTGCCGGCGGCCTCGTTGCCGGGGGGCTCGGCTGGCTCCTCACGACGGGTCTGGCCCGGGCCGGGGCGTTGAACGCGCTGCCACCCGGGCAGGAGGTCCGGGAGGCCAGCGCTGTCTGAGGTCCGCTCCCTTGGACTGCCGCACTCGACCACGTCGGGAGCGGTGGTCGACGTCGAGCACCTCACGTGGCGCCCGTACGGACGCACCCGGCCGGTTCTCGACGACCTCTCGCTGCACATCCGCGCAGGCGAGCGCATCCTGCTCGTCGGCCCGAGCGGGTCGGGCAAGTCGACGCTGCTGCGGGCCGTGGCCGGGCTATTGCTGACCGCCGACGCCGGTGATGTCGCGGGCAGCATCACCGTCGACGGAATGGACCCGGCTGCCGTCCCAGGCTCCGTCGGTCTGGTGCTGCAGGACCCGGGCGCCGGCGTGGTCGCCTCGAGCGTGTGGCGCGACGTCGCGTTCGGCCTGGAGAACCTCGGTATGCCTCGCGGCGAGATGGCCGCCCCCATCGCCCGTGCGCTCACGGAGGTGGGGCTGTCCGGCGCAGCCGAGGCGAACCCCGACTCGCTGTCCGGCGGGGAGTCCCAGCGGCTGGCGCTGGCCGGCGCCCTGGCCATGTCGCCGCGGGTGCTGCTGCTCGACGAGCCCACCGCGATGCTCGACCCGGACAACGCGGCCTCCGTGCGCGCCGTCGTGGCCCAGGTCGTGCGCGAACGCGAGCTCACCACGGTCCTTGTCGAGCACCGGCTGGGTCCGTGGCTCGGCGACAGTGGGCTCGGCGACAGTGGGCTCGGAGACAGTGGGCTCGGAGACAGTGGGCTGGGCGACAGTGGGCTCGGAAGCAGTGGGCTCGGCGACAGTGGGCTGGGCGACAGTGGGCTCGGAAGCAGTGGGCTCGGAAGCAGTGGGCTCGGCGACTTCGTTGACCGACTCGTCGTTCTCGACGGGCGCGGGGCGCTCGTCGCCGACGGGCCTCCGGGGGAGGTTCTCGCGGAGCGGGGGGACGAGCTCGCGGCGGCGGGGATCTGGGTGCCCGGCCGGCCGGATCCGGCGCCGCTCGACCTCACCGGGCTCTTCGACGAGTGCGAGACAAGGTCGGGGCGGGTCGTCGCATCGGCCCGCGGGCTGACGGTTCGTCGGGTATCCCGGCCGCTGAGCGGGGTCGAGCGCGTCACGACTGCGGTCGCCGGCGTCGACCTGGACGTCCGCGCGGGCCGAACCGTCGCCCTCGTCGGGCCCAGCGGGTCGGGTAAGTCGACGTTGCTCGCCGCGCTCGGCGGACTCGTCGCTCCCAGTGCCGGGAGCGTGGTGCTGGCCGGGACCGGGGACGGACCGCACATCGACGTTCCCCGGCACCCCGACGCGCTGCCCTCCGTCGACCTGGCCCGTGCGGTCGCGTGGGTTCCCCAGCGAGCGTCGAGCACGATCATCAGACGCACCGTCCGGGACGAGGTCACGGCCACCTCCGAAGCGGTCGGGACGGACCCGGCCGTGGCCCGCGCACGAGCCGACGCCCTACTCGACCGCCTCGGCCTCTCCCACCTCGCGGCCGCCGACCCACGGCACCTGTCCGGCGGGGAACAGCGCCGACTGGCCGTGGCGGCCGCCGTTGTCCACCAACCCGTGCTCGTGCTCGCCGACGAGCCGACCGTCGGGCAGGACCGCCTGACCTGGGCGGCGGTCGTCGGGATCCTCGACGCTGTCCGCACTGCGGGGTCCGCTGTGGTCGTCGCCACCCACGACGACGCGGTGCGGGCCCTGGCCGACGACGAACGGCTGCTGAACCCACCAGAGCAACGTGCAGCGGACCGGCCCGAGACCACCCGGACCTCGCTCGCGGCCCGCTGTGGCCCGCTGTCGCTGCTGGTTGCGTGCCTGCTCGTCCTGCCACTGCCTGCCTTGGTCGACTCGTGGACCGAGGCGCTCGCGGTGCTGTCCGCCGAGGCCGCCCTCGGCCTGGTCGCGCTCGCGGCGCCCGGTTCGGGTCCTCGGCCGCGGGGGAGAGCCCGACGAACCCTGGTACGCCTGCTTCCGGCCCTCGTCGGTGTCCTGGGGGTCGGGTGGTCGACCTGGTTGCTGGGCGGGCGGGACGTGGAGATCGCCGTGGGCGCGATGCTGCGGGTGCTCTCGCTCGTGCTCCCGTCGGTCGTGCTGCTCCCGTTCGTGAACCCCGACGCGCTGGGGGACCACCTGACGGAGCGGCTCCACCTGCCGCCCCGTCCCGTGGTGGCGGCGACGGCAGCGATGCAGCGGCTCGCGTCGTTCGGCGCGTTGTGGTCGGAGCTGACCCAGGCCCGCCGGATCCGGGGTGTCGGCGCCGGACGGTCGGTAGTCGGCCGGGTCCGCGAGGCCGGGACGACGACGCTCGCCCTCCTGGTCGGCGCGCTGGCGCAGGCTGGTGTCCTCGCGTTGGCGATGGACGCGCGCGGGTTCGCCGCGGCATACCGGCGCACTCGTGCTGCCGACGCTCCCTGGCACCTGGCCGACACCCTCGCCGTGCTCGGCGGCCTGCTGGTCGTCGCTGCCGCCGTCCTCGCCCGGCTGCTGATCGGACCGTGATCCGCCGCCTGTGTCGCGCGAGCCTGCGTCCGACGGTGTGGTGGCCAGGGCGACCGTTTCGTCGGACGCAGCGGCCGGTACCTAGCCTGCGTCCGACGGTGTGGTGGCCAGGGCGACCGTTTGGTCGGACGCAGGGGCGTGCACCTAGCCTGTCCGCGTGAGACTCCTCCTGATCCGGCACGCCGAGACGACGGCGAACGCCGACCGCCTCCTCGACACGGCGCCGCCGGGGGCGGACCTCAGCGCGACCGGCCGCGAGCAGGCCGACGCGCTCGTCGACGCTCTCGCGGACGAGCCGTTGGGCGCGATCTACGTCTCGGACCTCGTCCGGACCCAGCAGACCGCCGGCCCCCTCGCGGCCGCACGCGGCCTCGACGCGGTGGTCCGCCCCGGTCTGCGCGAGATCCAGGCGGGTGAGTACGAGATGGCCCCCGACGACGGCTCGTGGGAGGCATACCTGGCAGTGCTCTACCGCTGGGCCGACGGCGACCCGCACGCGCGGGTCCCGGGTGGCGAGTCCGGCGTCGAGGTGATGCGTCGCTACGACGAGGTCGTCGACGAGGTGGCGGCGCACGAGGTGGCGGCAATCGTCAGCCACGGCGCAGTGATCCGCGCCTGGGTCGGCGCGCGAGCGGTGAACGTCGACAAGGGGTTCATCGCCGCGTCCCGGCTCTACAACACGGCGGTCATCGTGCTCGAGGGCGACCCGACGTCGGGGTGGCGCGTCGTCACCTGGGCGAACGAGCCGGTGCCCGCCCTCTGAGGCTCGACGGAGCCGGCCGCGGTGGGTGTCTCCGCCCCGCTGCGCGAACGTGCCACTTGAGTTGCATAGGGAATCTATGTAAAGTGTAAAACATGCGCATCGCCATGGCCGTCGCTCCCGAGTCGCTCGGGTCCGACCTGCTCGGTGTCGTCGCTCGGCTCAACCGGCTCGCGACCCAGCGGGCCGACATCGACCTCCCGTATGCGCAGGTGCGGCTTCTCGCGCAGGTCGAGCAGGACGGTGCGGCGAGGATCTCCGAGCTCGCGGCCGCCGACCACTGCCGCCAGCCGACCATGACGACCCAGGTCCAGCGGCTCGAGGCCGGCGGCTGGGTCGAGCGGCGACCCGACCCGTCTGACGCCCGGGCCGTACTCGTCTCGATCACGGCGGCCGGCCGGGCCGCACTCGACCAGGCGCGCGCCGTCCGCGCTGCGGTCGTGGAACCGGCCCTCGCCAACCTCGGCGCCGATGACCGAGGGATCTTGGCCGAGGCGGTCGCGATCCTGCGGCAGATCCTCGCCGACGTCGGCACCACCCACGAGCCGTCCATCCAACACCCCACCAAGGAGTGACCACACCATCATGTGGCACCAACCCAAGGCCGTCTGGGCCGTAGCCTTCGCCTCCGTCATCGCCTTCATGGGCATCGGGCTCGTCGACCCGATCCTCAAGCCGATCGCCGACCAGCTGAACGCGACCCCATCCCAGGTGTCGTTGCTGTTCACCAGCTACATGGCCGTGATGGGTGTCGCGATGCTCATTACCGGCGTGGTGTCCAGCCGGATCGGCGCCAAGAAGACCCTGCTGATCGGGTTGGTCATCATCATCGCCGGCGCGGCCCTCGCGGGCTCGTCGAGCACGGTCATGGGCATCGTCGGCTGGCGCGCTCTGTGGGGTCTCGGCAACGCCCTGTTCGTCGCCACGGCGCTCGCGACCATCGTCAGCTCGGCTCGCGGCTCGGTCGCGCAGGCGATCATCCTGTATGAGGCGGCGCTCGGCCTGGGCATCGCGGTGGGTCCGCTGGTCGGCGGTGTGCTTGGCGGGATCTCTTGGCGCGGACCGTTCTTCGGCGTCTCGGTCCTCATGGCGATCGCTCTCGTCGTCACCGCTTTGCTGCTGCCGGCGACGCCTCCGGCCGCCAAGGCGACGAGCATCCTGGACCCGTTCCGGGCGCTGCGGCACCGCGGCCTGCTCGGCGTCGCGATCACCGCGCTGCTCTACAACTTCGGCTTCTTCACCCTGCTGGCGTTCACCCCGTTCCCGCTCGACATGGGTGCCCACCAGATCGGCCTGATCTTCTTCGGCTGGGGCATCGCCCTGGCGTACAGCTCGGTGTTCGTCGCGCCCCGGCTGCAGCGCCGGTTCGGGACCGTGCCCACGCTGCTGGTGAACCTGACCCTGCTGTCGGCCCTGCTGGCCGTGATGGCCATCGGCACCGACAGCAAGAGCGTCCTGGCGACCTGCGTGGTCGTGGCCGGCGTGTTCCTCGGCATTAACAACACCCTCGTCACCGAGACCGTCATGAAGGCGGCCCCGGTCGAGCGCGGGGTGGCCTCGGCGGCATACAGCTTCGTCCGGTTCGGTGGCGGCGCCATCGCGCCGTGGCTCGCCGGGAAGCTCGGCGAGGAGGTCAGCGTCCACCTGCCGTTCTGGGTCGGCGCCGGCGCCGTCCTCCTGGGCGTGGGCGTCCTCGCTCTGACCCGGCCCTACCTGCAGCACATCGACGACCCGGAAGACGTGGAGGTCGGATCGGTCGAGGCCGAGCGCCGCGAGGCCATGGTCATCACCGCCGCCGACGCCTGACCGACCCTTCTCCGCCTCGACACCCCTCGACACCCCTCGACCGCACCCCACCCCCCGACCGCACCCCACCCCCCGACCGCACCCCACTCCCGACCGCACCCCACCCCCGACCGCACCCCACCCCCGACAGAACTCACACCCTTCCTGGTTCTGTGGCCCTAAAGGACCGCAGAAACCACAAACGCGTGAGTCCGGCGAGGAAAGGCGTGAGTCCGGTGAGGAAAGGCGTGAGTCCGGTCGGGGGTTGGCCGGTCGGGTCCGCGCGGAAACCCGGCGGCCGGCATACGGCCGGGATGGGAGGCTGACCTCATGCGCCGCATCGTCCAGAGCAAGAAGCTGCAGCACGTGCGCTACGACGTGCGGGGCCCGATCCTGCAGGAGGCCCAGCGCCTCGAAGCCGAGGGGCACAAGATCCTCAAGCTGAACATCGGCAACACGGCGCCGTTCGGGTTCGAGGCCCCGGAGGCGATCCTCGTCGACATGGTGCACAACCTGCCTGACGCGCAGGGCTACAGCGACTCACGAGGCATCTACTCCGCCCGCACCGCCGTCGCGCAGTACTACCAGTCGCGGGGCCTGACCGACACGGTCCCCGACGACGTCTTCATCGGCAACGGGGTGTCCGAGCTGATCTCGATGGTGCTCACCGCGTTCATCGACACTGGCAACGAGGTCCTGGTGCCCGCCCCCGACTACCCCCTGTGGACCGGCGCCGTCACCCTCACCGGCGGCACCGCGGTCCACTACCGGTGCGACGAGGCGAACGGCTGGAACCCCGACCTCGAGGACATCGAGGCCAAGATCACCGAGCGCACCCACGCGATCGTGGTCATCAACCCGAACAACCCGACGGGCGCGGTCTACAGCGAGGCGACCGTGCGCGGCCTCGTCGACATTGCGCGCCGCCACCAGCTCGTCGTCATGGCCGACGAGATCTACGAGAAGATCATCTTCGACGACCATGTCCACCGCCATGCCGCCACGTTCGCCGACGACGACGTGCTCTGTCTCACCTTCAGTGGCCTCTCCAAGGCCTACCGCGTGTGCGGCTACCGCGCAGGCTGGGTGATGATCTCGGGCCCGAAGCATCTCGCCCAGGACTTCCTCGAAGGACTGACCCTGCTGGCCAACATGCGGATGTGCGCCAACGTGCCCGGGCAGCACGCCATCCAGACGGCGCTCGGCGGTTACCAGTCGATCAACGAGCTCATCGTCCCCGGCGGCCGGTTCTACGACCAGAGCAAGCTCGCGTCGAAGCTCCTCAACGACATCCCCGGCGTCTCCTGCGTCGAGCCACAGGGCGCGCTCTACTGCTTCCCCCGTCTCGACCCGCAGATGTACCCCATCGAGGACGACCAGCAGTTCGTCATCGACCTGTTGCGGGCCAAGAAGATCCTGGTCACCCACGGCACGGGCTTCAACTGGTTCGAGCCCGACCACTTCCGGCTCGTCACGTTGCCGCCGGTCCCCGACCTCGAAGAGGCGATCGGCCGGATCGCGAGCTTCCTCGAGATGTATGCCGACCGGGCCGCCTCGCGCAGCTGACCTCAGTTGCTTAGGGGGTACCTCAGTGGCTCAGGGGGTACTGGACGCGGCGCCCACGACGGCGAGGATGATGCCGCCGGCGACAAGCGCGACGAGGAGGATCAGGAAGACCGAGCCGATGATGCCCAGCACCATGCCCGCCATCGCCAGCCCGCGGTTGGAGTACGCGCTGGGGTTGGTGTCGATCTCGCGAACGACCTTGCGCCCGTAGTACCAGCCGAACGGGCCGAGGATCGTCAGACCGAGGACGGAGAGCAGCCCCAGCACGAAGGCGACCGTGCCCTGGGGGTGGTCTCGCACCGGCGACTGCCCGTAGGCCGGGGTGTAGGCCGGCGCCGAGTAGCCCTGGTAGGGCTGCGAAGGCTGGTATGCCTGGGCCTGCTGGTAGGGCTGCGGCGGCTGGGAGTCCTGCAGCCCGCCGTACTGCGGCGGCTGCGGCATCTGCTGCGTCGGGTCGAACGGCGGCTGCGGGTTCTCGCTCACCGCTCGATTTTACCCCGAGGCGACCCCCGGGCCGGTCGGTCTGGCGATCACGACCAGCCAGTCGTCCCGGGCCCCGGCCCGGTGCTCGAGCGACTCGACGTCCCAGCCGCGGCGCTCGAGGAACGGCCGCAGGGCGTCGGCACGCCAGTAGGTGAACCAGCGCGGCAGGCCGAGCTTGTGGTCACTCCAGCTCTCTCCGTCGCCGTCCTTGACCGTGAAAGACAGCAGTCCCCCCGGAGCCAGACCGCGCCGCACCCGCTCGAGCACGGGACCGAGCTCCTCCCTGCGGAAGTGCAGGAACACGGCCAAGGCGAGGATCGCGTCCCAAGACCCGGTGATCTCGTCGTGCAGGATGTCGAGCCGCCAGGGGTCGAGCCCGTCGCCGCGCATCATCCGCAGGAATGCGTCGGTGACGTCGGTCGGCTGCACTCTGATGCCTCGCTCCCGGAACACCCGCACGGCGGCTCCGGTCGCGCTGCCGATCTCGAGCACCGCTGCACCCGGTGGCAGGCGAGCGGCGACCTCGTCGTGGAGCTCCACCATCCAGGACGGCCATTCGTCGGATAAGGACTGTCGGTAGAGCTCCGCCTTGGCCTCGTACGCCGCGACCGTCCGCTCGTTGGTGGAGGAGCTGCCGAACCTGAATATCCGGGTCGCCGTTCTCGACGGGGCCGGGCGCGCCCTCGTCGGAGGGCCAGGCTTGTCCGTCGTCACCAGCTCGGTGACGCCGACAGCCGCGATGCTGTCCGGGATCGTGTGATAGGCCACGTCCTCGAAACCGTTGTCGTCAAACCAGGTTCGGATCGTGGGGGTGAGGTCCGGCTCTCGTCGAGCCCGGGTCCAGATGACGCGCGCCCCGTCCGCGCACCAGGTCCGAACCGCCGCGACGGTTCGTTCGACATCGCCGTCGTCGATGTTGCCGAGCACACCGCAGAGCAGCACCAGATCTGCCCGCGGGACGTTGGCATAGATGGCCGGGTCACCGGCATCGGCCCGCAGAACGGTGACTCCCGTCAGTCCGGACGCCGCCGCCGCCGATCTCGCTTCCTCGGCGAGCGAAGGGTCGAGCTCGACCAGCGTGGCCGTCACCCGCTCCGCGTCGTGACGGTCTGACAGCACCCCAAGGAGGTCGCGGGCGTCGCCGGCGCAGACGCTGAGCACGGTGACCGGCCGCGGCGAGGTGAGGTCGAGCCAGGTGTCGATCTCGGCCTGGATCACCCGCAAGCGTCGGGAGATCGACGACCTCGGGTCGAGATATCCGCCGTGCCACGCGGTCCAGGCGCTCACGCGGTCGCCTCAGTCCTCGTGTTGGCCGGGGGTGCGGCCCAGCGAGAAGCTGACGGCCAGCCCGAGCAGCAGGAAGGCGACGGCCACCCACGCGGTCGCCCGGGTGGCGTCGGTGAAGGCGACCCGCGCGGCGTCGGCGACGGCCGCCGTAGCGGGGTTGGCGCCCAGGCTGGGGATGGCGGCACCCGCACTGTCGACGACGGCTGCGACCAGCTGGCTGCCCTGCCCACCAGGAAGCCCGGGGGCACCGTCCAGCGCCGACGTGAGGTTCGAACCCAGGCTGGTGAACAGGACGGTCCCGAGAATGGCGATACCCAGTGCCGAGCCGAGCTGCCGCGAGGTGCTTTGGGTGGCGGAACCCTGCCCGCTCTGCGCCACGGGGACGTCGACCAGGACGACGCCGGTCAGCTGGGCGGTCGCCAGTCCGACCCCCATGCCGTAGACGAACAGACAAGGCACCGTGACCCACCACGCCGAGTCCGCCCGGGCGAACAGGCCGATGGCCGCGATGCCCACGATCTCGAGGACGATGCCGAGCCGCACGACGAAGGCCGCGCCGCGCCGAGCTCCGACCTGGGCACCGAGGCCGCTCGCCGCAAAGCTCCCCACAGCGAGAGGGAGCAGGGCCAGACCGGTCTCGAAGGCCGAGTAACCGCGGACGTTCTGGAACCACAGGGGCAGCGAGAAGAGGAGACCGAACTCGCCGAGACTGACGACCGCCGCGGCGACGTTGCCGTTGCGGAACGAGGTGATGGTGAACAGCTGCAGATCGAGGATCACGACCTGGTCGGCCCGGTTGCGCCGCAGCTCGACGACGACGAACAGCACGAGCGCCAGCACCCCGACCGCGAGCGAGACCGGCACGGGGGAGACACCGGAAGGCCAGGGCAGCCCCGGCAGGCTGAACGGCTTCAGCGAGCCCCACCATCCGTAGTTGCGGCCCTCGATCAAGGCGAAGACGACGCCGCCGAAACCGACTATCGACAGCAGCGCCCCCCCGAGGTCGACCCCCGGCCGGACATCCGCGCCCTTGGACTCCCCAACCAGCAGCAGCAGCCCGACGATCACCAGCACGCCGAGGGGGACGTTGATGCCGAACGCCCACCGCCAGGAGAACGAGGTGGTCAGCCAACCGCCGAGCAGCGGGCCGAGAGCCGCGGTGCCGCCGATGGTCGAACCCCAGACGGCGAACGCGATGCCCCGGTCGCGGCCACGGAACTCGGCGTTGATGATCGACAGCGAGGTCGGCAGCATCGCCGCTCCGCCAATACCTTGCAGGATGCGCGCACCGATCAGCTCCGGCCCGTTCTGGCCCAGAGCTGCCAGCACACTCGCCACGATGAACACGAGCAGCCCGGCCAGGAAGAGCAGCCGCCGCCCGTAGCGGTCGGCGAGACGCCCGAAGCTGAGGAGCAGCGCGGCAAAGACCAGCGTGTATGACTCCTGCACCCACTGCGCGTCCGTGGACGTGATCGACAGCTCGCGGATGATCGCCGGGAGTGCGACGTTGACGATGGTCGAGTCGACGATGATCATCGCCACCCCGAGGCTGACGACGACCAGCCCGAGCCATCTGCGACGGTCGGGACGCGACTGCTCACCTGACCGGGCACCTGACCGGGCACCTGACCGGGCACCTGATGGGGCCGACCCGTCCACTGGGACGTCCGCGTCTCGACGCGGACCTCGCTCCAAGTCGCGATCGGTCACCTTGAGCCTCCTGACGGCACCCTCCAGCCGGCGCGCCGCCAGCGCTCGAAGCATACGTACGCTTGCGGACATGCCTCCTCCCGAACGCGGCCGACCGGACGCCTCATCCAGGTCAGCCGAGGCACCCGCGTCGCCCGAGCCGCCACCACGCGAGCGGCCGGCCGAGCTGCCGCCCGAGAAGCCGGGCCATCGCAGCGTCAGCCTCGAGCGGCGTACGACCGGTCACTACACGGTGACGAACGCGAGGGGTGACACCCTCTCGCTCGGCGAGGAGGGGGACTTCACCTCGGTCGAGCTGCTCCTCGCCGGGATCGCGGGCTGCACCGCCATCGACGTCGACCATCTGACCGTGCGACGGGCCGAGCCGCAGTCGTTCGTCGTCGACGTCGCGGCCGAGAAGGTCGCAGACGAGCGCGGCAACCATCTGGAGGACATCGTGGTGACCTTCCGGGTCCGCTACCCGGACGGCAACGACGGCGACGCAGCACGATCGATCCTGCCCGACATCGTGGCGAAGTCCCATGACCGGCTCTGCACGGTGAGCCGCACGATCACGCTCGGCACGGACATCACGACCGTCATCGAGTGAGCATGGAGTGAGCATGGAGTGAGCATCGAGTGAGCATCGAGTGAGCATGGAGTGAGCCCCGCGGCGCCGAGGTCACGATTCGGTCGACCACGCCGCGAGGTTGCTCAACTTTCACTCCAGTCACACATAGGTTTCGAGCGTGACGACCACGCTCGAACCGGACGCCCTGCCCGTCAACGTCTCGAACGCCGTGGCGCGGGTCGTCGAGGAGTACCTCGCCGACCTGGACGCGACCGTTCCGGGGCTCGTCGACGGGGTCTATCTCACCGGCTCGGTGGCGCTCGGCGACTTCCATCCCGCCTGGAGTGACATCGACTTCGTCACGGTGGTTCACACCGAGCCCGACGAGATCCAGCGAGTGCTGATCGCCGACATCCACGAGCGCCTGACGTTGCGGCATCCCGAACCGCGTTTCGAGGGCTACTACCTGCGTTGGTCCGACCTCGCGGCACCCCCCGACCGCGACACGACGCTCGGCCTGCACGCCCGGGGTGGTGTGATCCATGCCGGGTCGAACTGGGTCCCGTCCATCCTGGTCTGGCACGAGATGGCGGAGCACGGGCTGCACGTGCACGGGCCGTCGCTCGACCGCAGGAGCATCGCGCGCGACCCCGAGATGCTGCGCGAATGGTGCCTCGACACCCTCAAGTCGCACTGGACGCCGTGGTGGTTCCGCTCGGCGAACATCTTCTCCAGTGCGGGTCTCGGCAGTCTCGGCGGCTGGGCTCCGACGTCGGGAGTGCTGGGAGTCACCCGCCTGCACTACATGCTCAGCACCGGCCGGGTGACGTCCAAGTGTGGGGCTGGTGAGTGGGCTCTCGGGGTCTGCGAGCCGGAGTGGGAGCGGTTGCTGGAGGAGTGTCTACGGATCCGCAACCGGCCGACGAAGCCGTCCCTCTACCGCAACCCGTTCCGCCGTCGGCGCGACGCGCTCCACTTCATGGATCTGCTGATGACCGCCGACGAGGAAGCCTTCCGCGCCCCCGTCGAGGAGCCCGCATCGTGAACGTCCCTGACCCTCGCGACGCACCTCCGCTGCGGTGGGGCATCATCGCGCCCGGCGGTATCGCGAACAAGCTGGCCGAGGCGGTGCGCGACTTCACCGCTGGCAGTGTCGTCGCCGTCGGCTCGCGCGACGGTAGGCGAGCCGAGGAGTTCGCGGCAAGACACGGCATACCCCGGTCGTATGCCGCCTATGACCAGCTCGTCCTCGACGACGAGGTCCAGGCCGTCTACGTCGCCTCACCACACTCGGGACACCTCGAGCACGCCCTGTTGGCGATCACGGCGGGCAAGCATGTCCTGATCGAGAAGGCGTTGGCGCGCAACGGCTCCGAGGTCGACGCCATCTTCGCCGCCGCCGAGCGATACGGCGTGTTCGCGATGGAGGCGATGTGGACCCGGCACCTGCCGCACATCGCCTGGATGCACGAGCGGATCGCCGCGGGTGCGCTCGGAGAGATCGTTACGCTCACTGCCGACCATGGCCAGGCTCTCGACCTGCCGGTCGAGCACCGGCTCAAGGACCCGAACCTCGCGGGGGGCGCCCTGCTCGATCTCGGCGTCTACCCCGTCGCGTTCTCCGTCGACGTGCTCGGTCCGCCCACCGAGGTGCACGCGGTCGGCAGGCTCACCGAGACAGGCGTGGACGGTCATGCCTCCCTGGTGATGGGCTACGCCGAGCCGAAGGTGACGGCGTTGGTGGACACCACGTTGTGGGCCAAGACCCCCACCACGGCCGTCGTGTCAGGCACCGAGGGCAGCATCGAGATCGACGGGGACTTCTATGGCGCCAACGCGATCCGGCTGCGCCGGGCCGACCGGGCGCGTACCGTCGTCGCGGAGTTCGACGGCCGTGTCGAGAACGGTTTCCAGTTCGAGGTCGCCGAGATGGCGCGCTGTGTCGCCGAGGGCCGTCACGAGAGCCCCCGGATGACCTGGGACGACTCGCGAGCCGTGATGGCCGTCCTGGACGAGGCGCGCCGGCAGGTCGGGGTCGTCTATCCGGGCGAGTGAGCTCACTCACCCCCCGGTTGTCAGCTCCCTGACGGTGAGGGCCTGTTCGCAGCGCCCCACGGGTCCGTGGCTGTCGTGCAGGGTCGTGCTGGTGAGCCCGACTCCGTCAGGCCCGAACACCACGGTCGTGTCGAAACCCACCCATCCTGCTGTGGGTTGACGGAACAGATGGACGGTGAGGTCGACGTTGGGGAACATCCACTGGCGCGGGCTCTCGCGCACCACCATCCCGTTCGCGGTGTCCAACAGCCCGACATAGGCCGCGGTCGGGCTCACCTCGACCCCCTCGACAAGAGTGACGTCGGTCCGGAGCCAGGTCCGCCCACGGCCCGGCACGTTGGCGGGGTCGGCCCGTGCTTCCAACGACGCGATGTAGCCGCCCTTCCACACCTTCGTCCCGTCCCAGGACTCGAACGTGCCGGGCTCCGGCAGCTCCGGGAGCTCCCCGCCCGCGACGGCCCCACTGTCGTGCCGGGCGAGCCGCCAGGCGCGCGCACGGACCCTCGGTCGGTCCTGCACCACGAGGGTGGCTTCGACGAGCTCGATCGTGCGACCGGGGCGCACCGTCGTCACCACCACCTCGGACGGCTCGGCCGGGATCACGCCGAGGATGTCGAACGTGATCCGCGCGAGCTGCAGCTCGGGACGAGGCTCGTGCGCGTCGATGGCGTGCACGATGAGGCCGGAGACGGGCGCCATGTGCTGCTCGTGGTCATGCCAGGCACCCTGCACGTGGCGGGTGGGCTGGAACAGCCCGTCGGCGCGGGCGACGTAGTAGCTGTCGGTCACAGCGCCACCTGACGAACGCGCGCGAGGATCTCCTGGGCACAGACGTCGGGCGCGACCTCGGGCAGCCAGTGCCCCTCGTCGACCTCGACGAACCGGTAGTCGGTCAGGACGAACTGGCCGGTCGTCTCCGCCGCCCTGCGCCCGAGGAAGCCGTCGCGACGGCCCCAGACGAAGGTCGTGGGCACGCGCGTCCGGTGCACCGTGCCGCGGGAGGTGCGCATCGCGCGGTACCAGCCCAGGGCGCCGCGGAGCGCACCAGGCTCTCGCATCCGGCCGGCATACCGTTCGGCCGAGGCCAAAGGCAGCCCGGAGGACGTCAGCCAGCGCACCAGCTGGCGAGCGAGGAGCGCCTCGGGGACGCGCGGCAGCTGGAAGAGGGCCATGTAGGTCGAGTGCAGGGCCTGCCACGGGTCGCGCAGCGCCCGGGCCAGCGCCGCTGGGTGCGGCGTCGACAGCACAGTGAGCGAGGCGACCCGCTCCGGGTGGGCGCCGGCGAGACTCCACGCGACGGCGCCCCCCCAGTCGTGCCCGACGACGTGAGCCCGGTCGATCCCGGCCGCGTCGAGCAGCGCCACGACGTCTTCGACCAGCTCGGAGATCGCGTACGCCTCCGGGTAGGGCTCGGTCGGGCGAGCGCCGGGGCTGTAGCCGCGCTGGTCGGGCGCCAGGGTGCGCAGGCCACCGGTGACGAGCCGCTCGCTCACCTGGTCCCACGAGTGCCGGTCCTCGGGGAAACCGTGCAGCAGCACGACGGCGGGGGACCCCTCAGCCCGCTCAGGCCCACGGTCGGGCCCCTCAGGCCCACGGTCGGTGACGTCGAAGTCGAGACCGGACCGGGAGAAGGACTGCATGACCGAAGACTGCCGCATCCTGCCGCCGGTGCGTCGCAGGGTGTATCACGGTGCGGACGCAACGCTCGTACGGCCTACCCGACAGGAGACAGTCATGCCCCTCACGTTCTTCCTCAGGCTCGACGACATCCCCGGCGAGTCAGCAGACTCCCGGCACGCCAAGGAGATCGAGCTGCTCCGCTGGTCTTGGGGCCTGGAGAACAGCGGTGGGGTGCAGTTCGGAGGCGGTGGGGGAGCGGGCAAGGTCGCCTTCTCCCCGCTGCAGGTGACGAAGCAGGTCGACTCGGCCTCCCCTGCGCTCATGGCCCTCGTCGCGAGCGGCAAGCACATCGCGACAGGAACCCTCACGGTGGTCACGGCCGGCGACCCCGGCAGGGACGTGTTGGAGGTGGCGATGGAGGACATCCTCGTCACCGCCTGGACGACCGAGGAGGCCACGGGAAATGACTGGGCCGAGGAGGACGTGTCGCTCACGCCCGTCAAGGTCACCGTCACGCATCGGGCCCAGAACCCCGACGGGACGCTCGCCGAACCCCAGGTGTTCGGCTGGGATGTGCGGGCCAACCAGAAGGTCTGACCGCCCGGTCGTGCTGGCGTCGCGGACCGGCCTACAGTTCCGGTATGCCGTCGGTGCCCCTCTTCCCTCTCGGCACCGCCCTGCTTCCCGGAGCGCGTCTGCCGTTGCAGATCTTCGAGGAACGCTACGTCGAGCTGCTGCGCCACATCATCGACAGCGAAGGCCAGGAGTCCGGGTTCGGGGTCGTGGGCATCCGGCACGGCTGGGAGGTGGGCGACCAGATCACCGCTCTGCACGAGATCGGTTGCTGGGCCACGCTGGACCGGGTGATCGAGCTCACCGACGGTCTCTACCTGGCCACGGCCCACGGGACCCGCCGGTTCCGCCTGGACGCCGTCGACGCGGAAGCCGGCACCCCGTGGACGACGGGGATCGTCGAATGGCTCGAGGACCGCGACGACGACCCCGACCGGGCCGCCCGCGAGGCGGCGCAGCTCACCCTGGCAGTCGAGAGCCACTGCCGGGCCGCCGGTCTCGCGACCCCGGACGCGCCCCGGGACGCGCGCGGTCTCGCGTGGTGGGCCGCGGAGGCGGTCGACCTCGACCGGGGCGACCGGCAGCGCCTGCTGGAGACCCCTGGGACGGCTGACCGGTTGGCGCTGGTGCGCCGGATGGTCCAGCGGGAGACCGGGCTCGCCTCGCGGCTGGGCGTGGAAGGAATCCGGGACGCCGCACCGCCCAACCTCAACTGAGCCG
>NZ_JBDTKA010000111.1:0-70046 GCF_039935575.1 Lapillicoccus sp. | reverse complement strand
ACCGATGTCTCGACGGCGTCCGGGTCGACGCCGAGGGAGAACGTGAGGCACGCCTGCGCGTCGAGGTCCACCAGCAGGACCCGCTTGCCGGACTCAGCGAACGCCGCCCCCAGGCTGGCCACCGAGGTCGTCTTGGCCACTCCGCCCTTCTGGTTCGCCACGGCGAGCACCCACGCCGAGCGCGGCCCTGCTGCGGCCCTGGCCATCCCCATCCCCCTCGTAGAGCCCGGCTGGGTCGGACCCTGGTTCGTCGATCTCGAGCGCGGCCCAGGAGGACTTCTCCGGCCCGACGCGCTGTCCTTCCGGACAGGCAGCACGGTAGTCGCACCACATGCACAGCGGTGACGGACGGGGTGCGAACCAGGTGGACTCCACCCCCACGAGCGCGAAGTCGCGGTCCGCCGCGCGGGTGTCACCGGCGATCGAGTCGGCATACCCGAGCTGACGCCTGAGGGACTCTCCCGTATGCGTGTGTCCCGCGACCGTGCCGGTGGGTATGTGATGGAGCTCGACGCGAACGCACCTGCGCCGGAACATCGTCCACGCCGAGGCGGCATACATCGCGAGCGGCAGCGAGGTCCGAGCGTCGTCCTGGTTCGGCGCGCGGCGGCTGGTCTTGTAGTCGACGACCACGAGCTCCCCGCCGCGCTCGTCGAGCCGGTCCACCCGGCCGCTGAGCGCCAGCACGGCGGTCTTCATCGAGACGGTGCGCTCGACGCCCAGCGGTTGGCGCTCCGGGTCCACCCCACCCAGGTAGCGCTCGACCTCACCCGCCACCCTCGTACGCCACCGGGCACTCTGCTCGATGTCGCGGAATCCCACCTCGATCCAGGCCTGTCGCAGCAGGGTGGCTCCGGCTCTCGGCGTCCGCTCACCGCAAGGAAGGTCCCACCAGTCACGCAGGGCGTTGTGGGTGGCGAGCCCGACGGAGGTATGCGCCCGTGGTCGACGCGTCGGCGGTGTGGGTCGGTCGAGATACTTCATCCGGTACTGCCGTGGGCAGGTCTCCCAGGTGCTCAACCGGCTCGGCGAGGCCCGGTAGAGCGGCGTCGGCAGGCCCGCGAACACCCCCTGCTCACTGTCTACCGTCGTCGTCATCCCGGCAACCTATCCGCGGGGACCGACACGACCGACCCGGTTGTCCACAGGCATACGGGCTGTCGGTCGACCGTCCCTCAGTGCAGCACCGGAGTCAGGCCGCTCGACCTCTCTTCGATGGCGGCCAACACCTCCGGGCTGGTGAGGTTCTCACCGAGCCGGTTGTCCTTGCCGGCCCCGTGGTAGTCGCTGGACCCCGTCGTGACCAGCCCCAGGCGACCGGCCAGAGCGCGAGCCCGCGCGCGCGCTTCCGGACTGTGGTCGCGGTGGTCCACCTCGAGCCCGGCCAGGCCTGCTTCGGCCATCCGCTCGACGAGGTCGTCACCCACCCGGCGGCCGCGGGTGCCGGAGAACGGGTGGGCGTGGACGGCGACACCACCTGCCGCGACCACGAGCCGGACCGCGTCCACCGCGTCCGGTGCGTAATGCCGGACGTAGTACCGGCTGGTGTTGGCCAGGTACCGGGAGAACGCCTCGTTGCGGTCGGCGACGACCCCTGCCTGGACGAGCGCGTCGGCAATGTGCGGACGTCCCTCGGTGGCCCCGTCGGGCACCTGGGCACGTACCTGCTCGTACGAGATGGGTATGCCGTCCGCGGCCATGAGCTCCACCATCGCGGCCAACCGGGTGACTCTCGACTCCCGCGCCCGAGCGAACTCCGCCACCAGCCCGGGATGGGCGGGGTCGACGAGGTAGCCGAGCAGATGGACCGACGCACCCCGATGCGCACAGGAGATCTCCACCCCGCGGACGAGCCCGACCCCGAGGCTCGCCGCCGCGTCGGCGGCCTCGACCCACCCCGACGTCGTGTCGTGGTCGGTGAGGGCGACCACGTCGAGGCCGGCGTCGGCCGCAGCCGCGACCACTTGGGCGGGTGTCTGCGTGCCGTCGCTCGCCCGAGAGTGGGTGTGCAGGTCGATCCGCATCAGCGCCGCCGACGGTGCTGGATGGCGATACCTACCCGGGTGGTGATCGGCAAGGCGCCCCACAGGATGAACGCGTAGACCCCGACGAGAAAGCAGAGCGGGATCGAGAGGAGGAACGTGGTGATCAGGACGGCGCTGCGGGTCATCCCGCTGTCGAACAGGTCCGTAGGCGCCTCCTCGGCCACGATGCCGGCCCGCTGCACGATGACCTCTGAGCAGACGAACGCCGACGATGAGGCGACCATCACCAGCGCGTAGATGCCGAACCGGAACGGGAAGTCGCTGCTCGCGGAGGTGCTGTCGCCGGCATACAGCAACCGGGTGGCGAAGGGCACGAGGACGATCGTGAACAGCCAGAGCAGCGTGACGCCGACCAAGGCCGGCGGTGCGTCCGTGATGTAGCGGAACACCCGGTGGTGGTTGCGCCAGACGCTCGCGATGACCACGAAGCTGATGAGGAACGCCAGATAGCTGCCGAGGTGGCCCTGGACGAACGCCACGAAGTCCGGGCGGGTGCTGGTCTCGGGGACGGCAAGGTCGATGGCCAGCAGCGTCATGGCGATCGCGACGACCGCGTCGGAGAAGAACGTCAACCGGTCGACGGCGATCTTGGCGTAGTCGGCCGACGCAGACGCTTCCCACAGCTCACCCGTGGCCATGTGAGCCAGCGTAGCCAGGGTCGCCAGGGTCGCCGAGCGTCATGGACGCCGTGAGTCACCTGCGCGACCCGGCCAACAGTCGGCTAACCGGCTCCTATAGACGCCGGATTGCCGACTTTCGACCGGAAAGCGGTAGCCGGCGGGGGCGAACCGGTCACCCCACAGTCGGCGGGTATGCCTCAGCCGACCCGGCAGCCGACCCTCACCAATGCCACCCGAACCCGCTGCAGCAGCCGTTCGGGGTAGGCCAGGTCCGCCCAGGTCACCCTGACCACCTCGAAGCCCAGCTCGCGTAGTCGGTCCTCGCGACGCTTCTCGTCGAACAGGACCCGGCCGGTGCGGTCGTCGGCATACTTGACCGCTCCGTCGAACTCCACCACGACGCGCTCGCCGACGAGCAGATCCACCCTGGCCAGCACCGCCCCCCGATCGACCACCTTCACCTGGCTGCGGACGGGCATCCCGGCTGACACCAGCAGCAGTCGCGTCCTGGTCTCCCCCACCGACTCGCTGCGCGGGTCGACCAGCTCGGTCATCTGACGGGCGCGCCGGTGGGCCCGAACCACCGGCGTGGCCGCGAGCTGGGCTGCCAGGTCGTCTGGCGAACACAGGCGTCGCGCCAGCGCTGCATCAGCGGCTACGACCCCCGCCTCGACACCGCTGGACGCCGCCGTCTGCACGAGCGCGCACGCGACCGTCACCGCCCGCACCGCCTCGACGTCGTCGGACGGAGCGTCGCGACTCGGGTGGACGACGACCCCCGCGCGGCCCGACTGCTTGGAGACGCGCGCCATCACGTCGATCCGGTCGAGGTCGACGAGCCACAGCGGGAGCCGATGCAGGGCGAGGGCGGCGTGGTGACCGGCAGGGTCAAGGCCGCCTCGGCTCAGCAACACGGCCATCACGCGCAGCCGGTACTGCTCATCCGGGTGGGCGCAGGCATACCGGCTGGTGTCGACGTAGGCGCCGCGACGCACCCGCGTCAGGCCGCCGCTCCGACACCACGACTCGATGTCCTCGCACGACGCCCCCGCCGCGAAGGCCTGGGCCGCCCCGAGGGCACCACCATGTGCCGCCATCAGCTGCACGAGTCGTCGGTCCATGCACTCGATCGTGACGCTGACGGGGCGGGGCGGGGCGGCGCTACCGACGGTGCTGTGGATCGTGGGACCACGGCGTGGTGGGGTGTGGACAACGAGCTGCCACCGCGTTACGGCCGAAAGTCGGCAACCCGGGCCCTATATCCGCGGGAACGCCGACTTCCGGCCGTCATGCACGGTTCCGGCCTCATCACTCCGCCGGCTGCCCGGGCAGCAACCCCGCCAGGTACGTCCCCAAGGTCACGCCTGCCGCCAGCCCGATCCCGATCCCTGCGGCGCCGAGCAGCGTGCCGAGTCCCTGGTAGAGACCGGAGCCGGCGGGTCCGGAGACGATCTGGTAGATGCCCTCGTAGGTCGCACGTCCAGGCAGCAACGGCACGATGCTTGCCGTCGTCGAGGCGAGCGCCGACACGTTGAGGCGTCGCGCCATGAGCTGGATGACGAACCCGATCACGAGTGCCGCCACCGCCGCGGAGAACGACGGCGAGCTCCCCGTGGCGACCAGGACCTGGTTGACCACCCAGCCGGCGATGGCCGCCGCAGCGGCCAGCACCATGCTCCGAGGCCCGACGTAGGAGGAGACGGCGAAGCCGGCTGCGATCACGGCGACCGCGACCAGCTGGGTGGCCAACGGGACGTAGGAGGGCGACGAGTCGATCGCGAGGACGATGCCCAACCGGGTGGCCACGGCGAGCACGACGGTGATCCCGACGACGATGCCCAGCGTGAGCAGCAGCACCTGGAACACCCGGGCCGCCGCGGTGACGTAGAAGCCCTCGATCGCGTCCTGCGCGGCAGCCACCACGGACAACCCGGCGAGCAGGACGACGATCCCCGAGGCGACCACGAGGGAAGGGAGCAGACCGGCGATGTAGACCCACTGCTGCGACAGCCCCACAGCCGTCGCGAACAGCGCCGGGATCGCCGCTCCCAGGGCCTGTGCGAAGAACGGTGGCACATCGGCGCGAGCGAGCCGGGTCAACAGCCGAGACACGACGGCCGCACTCAGCATGCTGACCAGGACGATGAAGACCCCGCCGCCCACGTTGACGGCGACCCCGGCCGCCATGACGGCGACTGCGGAGACGACGACCCACCGCCGGTAGGGGTGCGGGGCCCGGATGACGGCGTCGAGGCGTTCTCGCGCGTCGGAGATCTCGAGAGAGTCACGCTCGATGTCGCAGACCAGCACCCGGATCCGCGCGAGCCTGGTGAAGTCCTGGCTCGTCCCTGGCACGACCCGCGTCACCGTGAGCGGGTCGGCCAGCGGGCCACGGTTGTAGGACACGGTCAGCGAGCTGAACGTCACGTCGACGTGCACCGACTGCAGCCCGTATGCCGCGGTGAGGCGCAGGACGTCGCTGACCACTTCGGCGGCGGACGAACCGGTGGCCATCAGCGCGACACCGGTACGCGTCGCCAGGTCGACCACCGCACGTCCGGTTGTGAGCTCGACACCGTCGGGCTGCGTCCATACCGGGATCGAGTCGGTCGGCGGCTCGGTCGCCTGGACGACCCGTCGCGTGCCGGCTCCCAGACCGCCGCCCGCCACCCGGATCGAGCGGGGGCGGTGCCGCGACCGTCGTGACCGGGGCGTGCGGGGTGGGAGGTCGTCGGGCACGCTCCACTCTTGCACCTGCGAGGCACACGCCCGGTACGGCCTCACTGCGAGGTATGCCAATCTTGGGCCCATGGCGGACTTCGTCGGAGCAGTCGACCAGGGCACGACGAGTACCCGTTTCATGGTGTTCGACCACGACGGGCGAGAGGTCGGCCGACATCAGCTCGAGCACCAGCAGATCCTCCCCCGGGCCGGCTGGGTCGAGCACGACCCCGTCGAGATCTGGGAGCGGACCGAGACGGTGATCGGCTCGGGGCTGTCGCAGCTGCACCTGAGCGGCGACGACCTCGACAGCATCGGGATCACGAACCAGCGCGAGACCACGGTGGTCTGGGACCGGCATAACGGCCGTCCCCTGCACAACGCGATCGTCTGGCAGGACACGCGTACCGACTCCATCGCCAAGGCTCTCGACGCCGACGGGCGCGGCGACGTCATCCGGCATCGAGCCGGGCTCGTCCCCGCGCCCTACTTCTCCGGCGGCAAGCTGCAGTGGCTGCTGGAGAACGTCGACGGGCTTCGGCAGTCAGCCGAGGCCGGTGACGCGCTGTTCGGAACCACCGACAGCTGGGTCGTCTGGAACCTCACCGGTGGCCCTCGCGGGGGCCGACACGTCACCGACGTGACCAACGCCAGCCGCACCATGCTGATGGACCTCGAGACCCTCGACTGGGACGACGAGCTGCTCGGCTTCTTCGGGGTCCCGCGCGCGATGCTCCCCGAGATCAGGCCGTCGAGTGACCCCGACCTCTACGGCAACACGGTGCCCCGCGAGTCCTGGGGTGGCGAGATCCCGATCGCCGGGGCACTGGGCGACCAGCACGCCGCGACGGTCGGGCAGGTCTGCTTCGCCCCCGGCGAGGCCAAGAACACCTACGGGACGGGCAACTTCATGCTGCTCAACACCGGTGAGGAGCTGGTCCGCTCGCAGCACGGCCTGCTGACGACCGTGGCCTACCAGCTCGGCAGCGCCGAGCCGGTGTATGCGCTCGAGGGCTCGATCGCGGTCACCGGCTCCGCGGTCCAGTGGCTGCGCGACCAGCTGGGGCTGATCCGCAGCGCGGCGGACGTCGAGAGCCTCGCCCGTCAGGTCGAGGACACCGGCGGCGTCTACCTCGTGCCCGCGTTCTCCGGCCTGTTCGCGCCCTACTGGCGGGCCGACGCCCGTGGAGCCATCCTCGGGCTGTCCCGCTACAACACCGCAGCCCACATCGCCCGCGCGACGCTGGAGTCGATCTGTTTCCAGACCCGCGACGTCGCCGACGCGATGGTCGAGGACAGCGCTGGAGCGGCGAGCGCGCTCGACCTGAGCGTCCTCAAGGTCGACGGAGGCGTCACCGCCAACGACCTGTGCATGCAGATCCAGGCCGACGTCCTCGGTGTCGAGGTCAGCCGTCCCGAGGTGAGCGAGACGACCGCCCTCGGCGCGGCATACGCGGCCGGCCTGGCGACCGGGTTCTGGAGCAGCACGGACGAGCTGCGCGCCAACTGGCGCGAGGACAAGCGCTGGACGCCGACGTGGAGCGAGGACCGGCGCGAGAGCGCGTACGCCGGCTGGCGCAAGGCTGTCGAACGTACCTTCGACTGGGTGGAGGTCCAGTGAATCCCGTTGCCCTGTCTGTCGACTCGCGCCGCGCCGCGATCGAACGCCTCGCCGACGGTGGCGAGCTCGACGTCCTGGTCGTGGGCGGTGGGGTCGTCGGCACCGGCTGCGCCCTCGACGCCGTGACCAGGGGCCTGACCACCGGGCTGGTCGAGGCCCGCGACTTCGCGTCCGGCACCTCCAGCCGGTCGAGCAAGCTCGTGCACGGGGGACTGCGCTACCTCGAGATGCTTGACTTCCGTCTCGTCCACGAGGCGCTGCAGGAACGGGGGCTGATGCTCACCCGGCTCGCGCCGCACCTCGTGCGTCCGGTGCCGTTCCTCTACCCCTTGACGCACCTCGGCTGGGAGCGGCCCTACGTCGAGGCGGGCCTGACGATGTACGACTCGATGGCGCGTGGGTCCGGCAACTCCGCCGGGCTCCCGTGGCACAAGCACCTGACCCGGCGACAGACGCTGCGCATCGCCCCCGCCCTGAAGAAGTCCGCGCTGACCGGAGCGGTCCAGTACTACGACGCCAAGGTCGACGACGCCCGCCACACCATGGAGCTGGCCCGCACTGCGGCCACCTACGGCGCCCATGTCGCATCCCGCGTTGCGGCAGTGGGGTTCGTGCGGCAGGGCGAACGCGTCACCGGGATCCAGGCCCTCGACAAGCTCACCGGCCGCGAGTTCGACGTCCACGCGCGCCAGGTCGTCAACGCGACCGGCGTCTGGACCGACGAGACACAGGCGATGGTCGGCGAGCGCGGCCAGTTCCACGTGCGGGCGTCCAAGGGCATCCACCTCGTCGTCCCCCGTGACCGGATCCACTCGACCTCGGGGATCATCCTGCGCACGGAGACGTCGGTCCTGTTCGTCATCCCGTGGGGCCGGCACTGGATCATCGGGACAACCGATACCGAGTGGAGTCTCGACAAGGCGCACCCTGCGGCGACGTCCGCAGACATCGCCTACCTCCTCGACCACGTCAACGAGTTCCTGACGACGCGGCTCACCCAGGCCGACGTCGAGGGCGTGTATGCCGGTCTGCGGCCGCTGCTCGCGGGGGAGAGCGAGCAGACCTCCAAGCTGTCCCGGGAGCACGTCGTCGCCCACCCCACGCCGGGTCTGGTCGTCGTCGCCGGCGGCAAGTACACGACATACCGGATCATGGCCAAGGACGCGATCGACGAGACCGCGCGCACCCTCGGCGGTGATATCCCTGAGTCCACCACGCAGGACATCCCTCTGGTCGGCGCAGTCGGGTACCACGCGATGTGGAACCGACGCGCCGCGCTCGCCAAGGAGTCCGGGCTGCACGTCGAACGGATCGAGAAGATGCTGATGCGGCACGGCATCCTCATCACCGAGATCCTCGACCTCGTCGCGGGCGACCCCTCGCTCGGCGAGCCGCTCCCCGGTGGGGAGGACTACCTGCGCGCGGAGATCTCGTACGCCGCGTCGCACGAGGGCGCGCTCCACCTCGACGACATCCTGGCGCGACGCACGCGGCTCTCGATCGAAACCTGGGACCGGGCGGTGGGAGCGGCCCGGCCGGCCGCCGAGATCGTCGCCCCGATCCTGGGCTGGGACGCCGCGATGATGGACAACGAGGTCGAGCACTGGTCGAGGCGGGTCGAGGCCGAGCGGATCTCCCAGACGATGCCCGACGACGAGGCAGCCGACGCCGCACGCCTCGCCGCACCCGACATCAACGGCTGACCATCGACGCCGCCGGTGTGGTCGAGGAAGTCAGGACGGGGTCAGCGAGGACGCCTTGTGCGCCGCCTGGGCGCCGGTCTTCGCGGACTCGACGATCCAGTACGGATCGTCCTCGCTGGCATTGAACTTCTGCTCGTCGAAGGTGAACTCCGACGTGCGCCGTTCGACGGCCTTGCCGTGTGTGGTGCCCTGCGACGTGTTCCAGGAGACCTTGCTCCCCGCGCGAATCGCCATTGACCGACGATACGTCGTGCGAGCTGAATCAGCAGGAGAGCGGCGGCTCACCTCATAACGCCATGACGCCCGTTCGTCGGCCAGACCGGTTCGGGAGACATCAGGCTGCGCGACCGCTGAACCTCGACCGCTGCCCGCGCCGGGAGATGTTCAGGGACATCGGAGGCAACCTCGGTAGCGTCCATGCGTCTTGAAGGCATGAGGGCCCTCCACGCCACGCAGAGCGGCGCGGCGCACACCCAGTTGGCAACCGGCGGGAGGACAACGGTGGACGCGGCGCCTCGCACGGGTGTGGACCTGGCCACCTTGTATGCCGCCCACCGGCTTTCGCTCGTGCGCCTCGCGGTGCTGCTGGTCGACGAGCTCTCCCTCGCGGAGGACGTGGTCCAGGACGCCTTCGTCGGACTGCACCGGCGGTCCGGCCGGCTGGACGACCCCGGTGCGGCACTGGCATACCTGCGGGTGTCCGTGGTCAACGGAGCGCGGAGTACGTTGCGCCGGCGCGGCACCGTCCGGCGCTTCCTCGCCCGAGCGAGCGCACCGGACGAGGTGGCGGCGGCTGACCACGAGGTGCTCCTGGGCGAGTCCCGTGACGCCACGCTCGAGGCGGTGCGCCGGTTGCCGCCCAGACAGCGAGAGGTCTTGGTGCTGCGCTACTGGGGCGACCTCAGCGAGCGACAGATCGCCGAGGCCATGGGGATCACCGAGGGGACCGTCAAGTCGACAGCGAGCCGGGCATTGGACGCGCTCGAGCGGTTGTTGGAGGAGCAGCGATGACGACGTCGGGCGACGACAGGGAGCGCCGCCTGCGCGGCGCCCTCGGCCAGCGCGCCAGCGAGGTGCGTGAGGACGATCTGACCCGCTCCTTCGACGAGCTGCAGCGATCAGCGCGGGAAGCGGGTCGAGGCCCGAGGCGATCGTGGATGGGTGCGGCCGCCGCAGCTGTCGTGATCGCCGCGGCAGCCGTGGGCATCGGGGTGGTCAGCCGGCACGGCGACGTGACGCCCGCACCCGTCGCCACGCAGATCGTCACCGTCTCGCCGGACCCGACGGGTACGCCACCGGCCTCAGCTCAGCCGACGCCGAACGGCACGAGGGGCGCGACTGCATCGGGCCCGATTGCCGCGCAGGAACAGCCCCGTTCGTCGATCCCATGGCCGCAGGTCGGTCCCGGCTGGGTCGCAGCCGTCTGGGGATCGAGTCGAGCGGCCCAGACCGGAACGCTTTATCTCGTGAGCCCGACGGCCACCCGGTATGCCATCGCCTCGATCCCCACCAACGTCGCGCTCCTCGACGTAAGCCCCGACGGTCGGCGTGCTCTCACCCAGTCCCCCGACGCCTCGCGTGCCGTCTCCGAGTGGGACCTCACCAGTGGCACGTCCCGCGTGGTTCCCCAGGTCTCCGGCATAGTCCGGTACTCGAAGCCAACCGCGAAGGCGCTCCTCGACTCGGTCGACACGAGCGGCGACTCGCTGCAAGGGCATCTGGAGCGACGCGGCCTCGACGGGAGCCTTCAGCTCACCTTCCCCGTCGGTAGCGCCGCCGGAATCGAAACCCCTGACGGCCTTTTCGTTGTGGCGCACGGCAAAGCGGGGCTCGCGGTCTGGGGCAACGCCACCGGCGCCGTCGTGCGCTCTCTCCCGGCGCCGAGTGGCTATGGCAGCTGCTTCCCGATGTCATGGTGGGGTGACGGGCGCGCCGTCGTCTACTGTTCCAGGAGCGACGGCACCGACGTCAGCAACGTCTGGCTGTATCCCGTGTCCGGCGGCCCGCCGGCGCAGCTCACCCAGGCCAGCCCCCTCGCGCAGCGCGGCTACGTCGACGCGTGGCAGCTGAGCAGCGGCGTCCTGCTCGTGCAGGCTCCGGCCTGCGGCTACGGGCCGCTCGACATCCAGATCGGGAGTTCCGCCCCTCGGTCGCTTGGTCCCGAGCTCAAGGGAGTGGGCAACGCGCTGGCCGGGACCGACCCCGTGGCGGTGGTGAACGACTCGGCGTACGTGCTCGTGGCGAGCGACAGCACGTCCAGAGGAGGCTGCGTCGGGGGCGACGGCATCGGTCTCGTCAACGTGCTCACGGGCGCTTCGGGCATGCTGCTGGGCCCACAGGCCAACGGCGGCACGGTTGCCCAGTTCGCCGTCATCGACCCGTCGCGATGAGGGGCCGCGCGATGGCGGACCCGACATCCGCGCCGTCATCGGCGCGGAGGCATACCTGTGCGTGGAGGGGTGTTCGAGCCCTGCCACACAGTCTCTGGTGGTGACCACGTTGGGATCGAGCGCGTTCCACGACCTGATCGGCCCCGGTGCGAACGGCGGCACCGCACTCGGCTGGGTGACGATCACCCCCTGATCCCTGCCGATCCTTACCGGCCGGCTCTCCTCGAACTCGGGCACTCGCCGGAACGGGATGCGACGATGAGGGAAGCCCGGTCGACGACGGGGCGGGGGTGGCGGGAGGTCATGTGATGCGAGCCCGCTCTATCGCCGGCACCGACGTCGCGTCTCTCTATGGCGCCCACCGACTTTCGCTCGTCCGCCTGGCGGTGCTTCTCCTGCCTCCCGACCAGAGCCGGGCCGGCGCCGAACAGGTCGTCCAGGACGCCTTCCTGCAGCTGCAGCGCGGTGGTGGCCGAGACGACCCTGGTGCGGCGCTGGCCTCCCTCCAGGCCGTCGTCGTCGCGGGGTCACGTCGACTCGCTCGATCCCACAGCCTCGACAGGCGATCCCGACCCGAGCCGTCACCGACTGCCGCACCGACGACGATGGACCGGGTCATCGCCCTGCCGCGGGCGCAGCGGGAGGCCCTGGTCCTGACGCTGTGGGCGGCCCGGAACGACCGTCAGGCGGCGGTCATCCTCGGGGTTCGCGAGTCCGCGGTCACCGCGGCGACTCACCGCGCCCTGGCGACCCTCCACACCACCGGGCCGTCTGCACCCGACAGCGCTGCACACGACCCCACCCTTGATCGGACCCTCGAACGAGTCGACGAGGCGCTCCACCGCTGGGCCGAGTCCGTCGCCGCGACCGACCTGCGGAGCACGTTCGCCGACGTGCTGGCCGAGGACGCCAGGATCACGGTGACCCATCGACGCCGGGGGCTCACCCTGGTCGCGACACTGGTCGTCGTGGCCCTGGTCGCAGCCGTGACTACGGCCATCGGCCGGCGTACCCCTGCGGCCACGCCACCTCCCCCGATCGAGACGACGGCCCCCATTGAACCGTTGTCCTCGCCGGCGCTGGCCCGGGACGAGAAGCCGCGCTCGGCGATCCCCTGGGACCAGGTCGGTCCGGGGTGGACCGTCCTGACCACCGCCGCCACGGCCATCGGGATCACGACCACGGTGCTGCTCGCCGCCCCGAACGGGACCCGGTACCCGATCAGCACCGCCGCCGACGGGATCGTGATCCAGGACGTCAGCCGCGACGGGCACCGGGTCCTGCTCTCGGTGGGCGCCCAACCGCAGGAGTGGGACCTGGTCGCCGGCACCTCGCGACCTCTGGGCGTCTCCTACGGCTGGAAGACGATGAGGTATGCGGGCACACCGGACAGCGGCTACCTCATGCTCTGGACGGACTCGAACGCGGCGGTCCAGCTGGACCACCGGAGCAGGGATGGCCGGCTCCTGGCCACCTACCCGTTCACCTTGCCTCCCGTGGCCGGCAGCCCCGGCACGCCCGGACTGGCCGTCGACCGCGCCACGGACACGGCCGTCGTGTCCACGATCGACGACCAGATCAAGCTCGTCGACCTGCATACCGACGCGGTGGCCACCCTGCCTCCGCCCGCCGGCGCATCAGGGTGCACGCCGCGCTCCTCGTGGTCCCGGGGCGAGGTCCTGCTGGCCTGCAGGTCGGCGGGCGGGCGTCTGTTCGTCAGCCCCCTGGACGGGTCCGCCGCCCGACCCGTGGGCGGCGCCGGTTTCTCCGACGCGTGGCCCTCACCGATCGGTACCACGGTCCTGCGCGGTGGCGACGCGTGCTCGACGAGCCTGACGGACATCGGCCCGGACGGGACGGTTCGCTCGGCTACGCTGCCACCGGTTGCCGCAGGCCTCGTGCTCAACACCGTCGTCGACGGGGTCGCCTCCTACGGCGGGACGCGCTGCGCCGATGACGGCGACCGGCTGGTGACCGAGGACCTCGGCTCCGGTCGGACGACGGTGCTGGCCGGCCCTGAGGCGGGCGGTCGGACCGTGCGCCAAGCCGTCGTCATCACCGCCGGCGGTGGTTGAGTGGCACCATGGAGACCGTGAGCGAAGAACAGAAGAAGAGCCTCAACGGAGCCCGTCCGACCACCGACGAGCTGCGGTCCTTCGTCTCGTCAGGCTGGTCGCCGCGCTCGACCACGCTTCCGGAGCGGGCCGAGGTCGCCTCGTATGCGGCCACCCGTCGGGAGGCGATCAGCGCCAGGTTCCCCGGTGACCGCCTCGTCATCCCCGCCGGGGGCCTGAAGGTGCGCAGCAACGACTGCGACTACGTGTTCCGACCGCACAGCGCGTTCGCTCACCTGACCGGGTTCGGCGGTGACCAGGAACCCGACGCCGTCCTCGTCCTCGAACCCCGCGAGGAGGGCGGTCACGACGCCGTCCTCTACTTCCGGCCCTGGGGCGGTCGCGACACGGACGAGTTCTTCAGCGACTCGCGTTACGGGGAGTTCTGGGTCGGTCCGAGGCCGACGCTCGAGGACATCGAGGCCGAGTTCGGCATCACCGCACGCCACATCGACGACTTCTCCGACGCGGTCGCCAAGGACGCCGGACACCTCGTTGTTCGCGTCGTCCGGGACGCCGACCGGGACCTCACCGCGACCCTCGACGAGGTCCGCAGCACCGCGACGGAGGAGTCGGAGGAGTCCGTCGAGGCGGCAGAGCAGACCCGCGTCGAGGCGGACGATGCGCTCGCCTCGGCCCTGTCCAGCCTGCGGCTCGTCAAGGACGAGTACGAGATCGAGCAGATGCGTCAGGCCGTGGCCGCTACCCAGGAAGGCTTCGAGGCGGTCATCGCCGAGCTGCGCGAGGCCCTGGCCCGCGGTCGTGGTGAGCGCTGGGTCGAAGGTGTCTTCGGCCTGCACGCCCGGCACAGTGGCAACGGCATCGGATACGAATCCATCTGCGCCAGCGGTGACCACGCGACCACGCTGCACTGGGTCAAGAACACCGGTGACGTGCTGGAGGGTGACCTGCTGCTGCTCGACGCCGGCGTGGAGGTGGACTCCCTCTTCACCGCCGACATCACCCGCACGCTTCCGATCGACGGGACCTTCACCGAGACGCAGCGCACCATCTACGACGCCGTCTACGCGGCCCAGCAGGCGGCGATGCAGGTGATGCGGCCGGGCGTGAAGTACAGCGAGATCCACGACACCGCGATCCGGGTGATCGCCGAGCACCTGCACGAGTGGGGGTTTCTCCCCGAAGGCGTCGACGTCGAGGCAGCCCTCGACACCGAGCACGGCCAGCAGTTCCGCCGTTGGATGGTGCACGGCACAAGCCATCACCTGGGCCTGGACGTGCACGACTGCGCCCAGGCGACGCGTGAGGAGTACAAGGACGGCGTGCTCGAGGCGGGGATGATCCTGACCGTCGAGCCCGGTCTCTACTTCAAGGCCGACGACCAGCTGGTCCCCGAGGCGTTCCGCGGGACGGGCGTGCGGATCGAGGACGACGTCCTCATCACCGCCGACGGGTTCGAGAACCTCTCAGCCGGTATGCCTCGCACGGCTGACGACGTCGAGGCCTGGATCGCCCGGATCTGGGGCCGCTGAGCCCTTTCGCTCAGATCGAGCCGGCGGGCGGGGGCACCTGCTCGGGAGCCGCGGCCGGCGTCGTGACCTGCTGCGCGGCATAGGCAGACGCCCCGCCGAGGCCGCCGGCGCCGAGGATCTCGCGGGCCCGCTGGGCGTGCTTGTGCTCCACGAGCACCTCGTACTTGCTCGGTACGGTGAGGCTCACCGAGCTGAAGTCGCGCCGACCGCCGGTGAGGGAGTAGGTGATGGCGCCCCAGATGACACCGAAGAGGGCGCCGAAGAGCACCGTCGCGACGACGATCCCGACCGGGCTGCCCTGCGAGGTGAACAGCGCGAAGATCAGGCCGATGAACAGACCGAGCCAGATGCCGGAGAGCGCGCCACCGAGCAGCACGCGCCCCCAGGTGAGCCGTCCGGTGACCCGCTCGAGCTGTTTGAGCTCGGTGCCGACGATGAGGCAGTTCTGCACGGGGAACTCCGCGTCGGAGAGGGTGTCCACCGTCTTCTGGGCCTCCTCGTACTTCTCGAAGATACCCAGCGACATCGGGTACTCGAGCGCGAGGCGGGATCGGACCGTGCGGAGACCGTTCGGTTGCGTGCTCATGCCTGATTGTCTCAGACTCACCCGCAGCGGCGGCGACGCGGACCCGGCCCCCAGGTCACGGTTCCGTCCCGATCAGGCGTGCTGTGGTGAGAGAGGTCAGGCGTAGATCGGACCTACCTGCGGGTAGGTGGTCGTGAGCAAGGTCCGGATCTGCGACAGCGACGGGGTCGGCGACTGGTGGCCCGACCCATAGCCGTTGTCGAGCCGCATCGGCTTTCCCCATGCGAGCAGCGACTCGATCGTGTCGCTCTGCGCGTTGCCGGACAGCCGCTCGAACCAGTCCTGCCGCGCGTAGGTGATGTCGCCGCCGATGCAGACGAGCTCCACCCACGACGGGTCCGCCAGGCAGACGTTCTCGTAGGGGTCGGCGTGATGGCGCTCGAGCACCAACAAGTCCGCCGGCCGGCCCACTGCAACCGCTCCCAGATGTGCTGACAGGCCCGCGACCGACGCCGCCACCGAGGTGACCATCGCTACGAGCTCGGCCGCGGTGACCGGGTGGCCCTGGAGGGCGAGCTGGCGTCGCGCCACCTTCATCTCGGCGAGCAGGCTGGTCGACCCCGACGGCAACCAGTCGGCTCCGAGCGCCACCTGCATACCGGCCTGCCGCGCAACGCCCGCGGATGTCGTCGCGCCGTAGAGCCGCAGGTTGGACTGCGGCGACCAGACCAGCCGGCACCCCGCGTCGGCGAGCGTGTGCAGGTCGGTCTCGGACAACGCCGAACCGTGGATGACGTTGGTCGCTGGGGTGGCTGCGCCCGCGTGCAGGAAGCTCGCGAACTCCGTGGCGCTGCGTTCGTCGCCCGGGACGCCTTCGCACAGGTGCAGGTAGAAGGCGTCGACATCACCGGTGCCGATGTCGGCCACGATCTTCTTGAGCCGAGGCATGTCGCGGCTCGAACCCGTGGGCAGGTCGATCATGGCCCGGGCACGGTGGTCACCGAACACGAAGAGATCCACGTTGCGTACCAACGGTTCTGCCGTAGCGGTGCTGGCTCCTGAGGCCCCTTGGATCGCCGTCACGCCGGCGGTCAAGGCGCGGATCTCGGCATACCGGCTCTGGGTCTGCGGGGGCAGGGTACTGAGAATGGTGTTCTGCGGGTCCCGGACCAGGACGCGATACGGGGTGCTTGCGCGCCAGCGGTACCGGTTGGCATAAAGCCTCGGTGGCTCCCAGGCCGCGAAGACGTTGAACTCCGGGTGTCCGTGCAGGTCGAGCAGCCCGGGCAGGATCACGCCGTCGGTCTCGGTGACCGTGACACCGGTCGGCTTGCGTTTCCCGACGGTCGCAATGACCCCGTTCTCGACGGTGACGTAACCGCTCGGCCACGCCTCATCGGGCGTGATCACCGCGCCGTGCAGGCAGAACGGAGCAGGGGGCAAGGCCCGGGGGCGGCGCGGCGCAGGTTCCTGCCGCCGCGTCACGCCGCGCTTGTATGCGCGTTCGAACGTTCCGGTGGAAGCCATCGCGTCAGCTCCCGCCGGTCGGGGTGAGGACGGGCCAGGTGCGCGCCCGGGTGGGGACGACCACCTGGATGGTCGCGCGTTTCAGCTGGGTGTCCTTGCCCGTCCGTGAGGCCCACGCCGCCAGCTCGAACCACCAGTCCGGCGAACCGGGCGGCAGGTCTGCCTGGGGGATCCGGGCGAGATCGCCCTCCTGCCAGCTGTTTCCATAGACCGTCGCAGTTGGAGGGAAGTCTGGCTGGACGTGTGACCTCAGCTCGGGCAGGTGGGCGTTCCAGTCGGAGAGCAGGATCTCGGTGGCCGCGGCGAGCGTCTTCTGGCCACTGGCCGAAGCGCTCTCGGGATAGGTGGGGTGTCGCAGGGCGGTGTGCTGTAGTCCCGCAGCCAGCTGCGGGCGGGAGCCCAGCCAGGACTGGTAAGCCGACGCCGCGAGCATGCCCAGGGTGATCACGGTCGTCACGCGGGTGCCGTCCAGAAGCGCGTCGAGCCAACGGTTCCGGTAGTCCGCGATGTGCTCGTCGTGCTCGTGCCGGCTGCCGCCACCCTGACCGTAGACGCTGTAGAGGAACGTATTCACCATCGTGTAGGAGTGGGCGACCCCCAGCTTCGCGAGCAGCCCCTGCACGCGTTGTCCCGCCTCACCCACGAGGATGCGGCGACTGACGCTCTCGTGCGTCGCGGGGTCCTGCCCGAGGACCAGCACCACGGCGGAGCCGTCGAGACGGCCCCGGTGGAAGATCGGGCCCCACTCGGTGCGGAAGTCCTTCTGCGGGTATACGTCTTCACCCGGGTAGTCCGCAACGAGGGAGTCGAACGGTGGCGGGTACCCCGGGCAGAACGCGTGCTTCAGGAGCGGCATCGGGTCACGACCCGTCCGGCAGTGCACCGAAAGCGGACCGCTTGGCCCTCTGAGACGCCTCGAGCTGGGCGCGCTGTTCGAAGTCACCGGTGCGCAGCGCCTGGCTGACGGCGGTCATCAGAGCAGACCGGGACGGATAGCCGCCGCCCTTGACCGCCTCGAGAAAGTAGTACGTGAACGCGCCGTTGTAACGTCCGTCGAAGTAGGCGTCGGCCGAGGTCTGGTCCGCGCGACAGGCGGCATACAGGACCGCCCTCGTGGCCGCGGGCGTCGACCTGACCAGCTCCTGCAGGCCCTTGGGGTCCGACTTCGGGGCCAGACGCAGGATGCCTTTGCGGGTGGGCGGAGGAAGGAACCGAGGGCGCCGCCCCGACAGCAGGTCGATGTCGCGCAGGCCCGTCCCGCTGTGGCAGGTGTCGAGGACCACCTCGACGAGCACGCCTTTGGGAATGTCCTGGAGGAGGACGTTCAGCTCGTCGTCGACGATCACGGTGTCGCGGTCCCAGTCGTCACCCTTCTGGGCGATGTCGTGGCAGGCGAACGCCTCGTCGACGTGGTCGACCTTCTCGTCGCCGTTGGTGTCGGGCACCTGCGTTCCGTGGCTGGAGAAGGAGAAGACGACGTGGTCCAGGGCGCCGGCCTTGGCCTTGCCGACCATGTCGGTCAGCGCCGTCATGACGTTGGCCTTGGTGGCCGCGGCATCCGCCAGCACGGTGACGTTGCGGCGGGTGAAGCCCGGCTGGGTGAGCAGCAGCGCGGACATGTCGTTCGCGTCGTTGACGCACCCGTTCAGCCAGCTCGAGGTGGGCAGGTGGGCGAACTCGTTGATCCCGACACAGAGGGCGCGAGCAGTCATGATGGGTCCTTCCGGTGTAGTCGTGCTTCTGAGCAGCCGAATGACTGAGTTTTTGAACAGCTGTGTGGTGCAGTGGTTTTGCCGAGGTCAGTCCCGGACGAGAACAGCGTCGGGGCGCGCGTAGACGACGTAGGCCAGCCAGGTCGCGTCGCCGCGGTCGCCGTTCCGGGCAGCGCTGCGTGCGGCGAGGGCCGCCTCGGCGACCGTCCGTCCGTCGAGGAGCTGACGGTAGAAGGTCTCGGCGAAGGCCTGTGCCGGCACCTGGTTGACCGACCACAGGCAGGAGACGAACGCGGAGGCCCCCGCCTCCAGGAAGGCACGTGCGAACCCGCCGAGGGAGGTCAGCTCCTCCCCCGAACGGCCCACCTGACAGGCGTTGAGGACGACCAGCGGTCCAGGACCGTCGCGTCTGGACAAGCGGGCGTTCTCCGCGACGGTCGTCGACGACAGGTAGTCGGCCACCAGGGCGTCCCCGACCCGGCGTCCGGCCAACAGAATCCGCGCGTCGGCAATGTTGGTGGCGTCGGCCTCGCCGTGACCGCTGAAGTGCAACAGGTCGAAGCTCCCCCGGCGCCGCAGCAGCGCGCGGACCTTGGCCTCGGTCGCCGTGACCTCGGTCGCGCCGAGGGTGGCGGTGAGGAAGGCCCTCTCCAGCCCGGCCTGGTCCAGGTCGTTCCGGTCGTCGGCGTAGTCCGGACAGACTGCGAAGACCTCCCCGGGCCGGGCCCGCAGGGTCGCCGTCGCCGGAAAAGGCGTGAACTGCCACCGGACAAGCCCGAGCTGGCCGAGGAACCTCGGCGCCTTCTGGCGTGGGCCGGTGGCGGGCTTCAGATGCACGAGCTCCCAGGGGATGAACGGCTCGTCGGTGAGGAGGAACAGGCCCTCGAGCCTGCCTCGGTTCGTCCAGAGGAACCGCTGCATCTCCTGGGGGAAGAGCTGCTCGAACAGGGCGGCGCCGAGGTCCTGCAGCTTGGCGAGGTAGGTCCGCGGTGCCGTCGAGTAGTCGAACCACAGCGCCATCACCTCCTTGATCCGGTTCGAGACGAACGCCTCGGGGTCACCGATGTCCGCGGACTCGTATGTGAGCCGATGGTCGGTGGAAGAGAGGTCGGCGCCGGGCATGCGCAGCTCGTACTGGAAGTGGGTCTGGCCACCGCGTTGGATCTGCGAGATCTCGAGCCACGGTGTGTCGGCCAGCACTGGCGAGGTGCTACTCGCGATCTCGACCTGACCGCGGGTCACCGCTTGTCGTCCCCCCGGTGCGTCGGAGGCGGCCGCGGCGACCGCAGCAGAGACCGCCTCGGTGGCCAGCTCGAGCGTCCCGAGCAGCTCCGCTCCCTGTCGGGCGAGAACGCGTACGCGTACCGGCCCGACCGCGACTGCGTGCACCGCAAAAGTGACGTCCGACGAGGCGATGCCTGGCTGGAGCAGGACCAGCCGCAGGTCCTCGTCCTCGAGGACGGCGTTCGTCGACGGCACCAGCTGGATCGACACCGGGATCTCGGGCCGGATGGTCAGCACCGTCTGCCGCGAGGCCGTTCCTGTGGCGGCGTCGAGTGGGCCGCGTGACAGCCGGACCCGGACCGAGACGCTGAGGCCGACCGTCGGATGAAGGGGCATCTCGGCCCGCAGCCGCGCCCGGACCGTCGGCGTCGCGGACTCGTCCGGCGGCTCGGCGTTCGTGGGGAACGAGGGCTGCCAGCCGTCCGGCAGTCGCTCCTCGACCGCGACCGGCCCCCGTTGGTGCGGTTGCTCAGGCGGGACCAGAGGTGGTTCGACACGGTTCGGAGGCGGCCCAGCCGAGGCTGTGTCAAGGCTGTCGAGGCTGTCGAGGCTGTCGAGCCGGTCGACGAGCCAGGACTGGAGGGCCTTGGCCACAACCGGTTGTGAGAAGTAGTTGGTGTGGTAGACAACAGCATTCGTTCCCAATGCGAGGGTATCGCGCACATATCCCCCACCGTGCGGCAGGTCGATGGCGCTCATCGACGCATCGTCGACGACCAGGTCGTTCGGACCGTCGAACACCTTGTCGACGACCCCCTCGACGAGGCGGCTGAAAACCTCGGCGGGGATCTCCTCGGGCCTGGTGGCGGTCGTGGCATGGAAGTCCGACGAGACGACGAACCACGGGGTGCCGGGACGCGGCTGCCCAGGCTGGTCCTGGTTGATCGTCTCGACGAACGCGCCGTCGGGGTTCATCGCCGCCAGGCCGGGGACGCTCCCACTCGCTGTCGCGTAGGACGCGAGCCAGCTGACGAGAGCGCCGATGCCCCTGATCGCCGACACGGCCGCGTCGGCGAGCACTCCGCCCCCGGGAACGGCGGCGAGCGCTCGGGCGTGCGCCGAGACGAGGTTGGTGTAGAGGTCGGCGAGGTCCTTCCACCGATCTGCGTCGGCGAAGTGCGTCCCGGCGTTCGTCGCAGCCACGAACACTGCCCGGTCCACCCGACCCCGCCAGGCCAGGCCCGGCAGCACCGACTCGGCGAAGCTTCGTGCCGTGAGCCCACCGCGGCTGTGGCACAACACATCGAGCGTCACCGGCGCCGTGGCGACCAGGGCGACGAGTCGCTGCCCAAGGTCGGTGGCATTGGCCAAAGGGTCGACGCTGAGGGTGCGGTGGTCGAAACCGACGACCGCGTCGTATGCCTCGACCGCCGCCTCGAGGAAGGCACGCCCCTCTGCGGTGGCGGCCAGGCCGGAGAAGGCGCCGAGGGTCGAGTCGAACGTTCCGTGGACCAGGAGCAGAACGCGGTTGGGGCGGGCGGCGTCGAGACCCACGGCCGCGAGGTCGTCGACGCGCGTCCACCCGCTCGGATCGGCGGAGGTCACGTGCACGAACCCCGGCTCCACCCGACTCTCCAGCAGGCGTATCGCGGCGTCGCCGAGGGCGCCGGCCGCGAACGACAGCACGGTTGCACGGGCTCCGGCACTGCTGGTCGGCCAGCCGAGGTCACGGACTCGCGTGCGTTCGGCTGCCCCGGAGGTCGGTGCGATGCTGATGTCGAACCGCGCCACCCGGCCGGACAACGCCCGGTCCGTGCCGCGGCTGCGGGGCCGCGGTTCGTGCGTCGGGAGGACCCACGAGTAACAGCCACCGGTCTCGAGCAGGACCACGGCATCCTCGTCATCGGCCACGTCCAGAGCGATCGTGACGGCGGCCGGGCGCGGACGAGCCCGCAGCCCTCGGTCACCGAGACCACGACCAGTGCCCGACGTGATGGCGACCCGCTGCACCTGGTTGAACCCGTTGTCCCGCAACGTGTTCACGACCACCGTATCGACGTCCTGGGGAGTAGTCCCGTCGATCCCTCGGCTTCGCGTGCGCACGCTCGTGGCGCGGTAGGTCACCGGGTGCGTGACACGCAACCGCCCGCGAGCGAACGACGTCGTCGCCACCTGTCGCCTCCTGCCGGGGTGAAGGCCAGTGAGGACACCTAGCGTGCACCTCACCGGCGTGTAGAGCGGCACATTGCGCAAAACCGGTTCGTCACAAGGAGGTCGTAGCTCAGACGCGGATACACAGGTTGGGAAAAGCGGTTGCGCGCCAGAGCTGCGATCCGAGACGCTCGAGCCCTGCTGCGATCGATCCGAGGAGGAGTGACATGTCGACGACTGTCCTGGGTGTGTTCTGCCCCGCGTTCCTCTTAGCTCTGGAGATCCACAGTGACACCTGCAACACCATCCGCCGACGACTGGGACATCGCGTCGTTCGCGCTTGACAGCAAGCCCGACGGACCGCCCGCAGGAGACCAGTGGTCCTCGTGGGACGGGTCGATGCACGGCCCGAAACCTCGACCCGACTGGGTCGTCACCGCCCTCGGCGCGGTCGATGCCGACCTCGGCGTGCTCAAGTCCGGCAAGGAGGCGGAGGTCCACATCGTGCGCCGCTGGGTTCCCGACCAGCCGGGCCAGGACGTCCTGATGGCCGCCAAACGGTTCCGCGGCGCCGAACACCGGATGTTCCACCGAGACACCGGCTATCTCGAAGGCCGACGGGTGCGGCGCAGTCGCGAGATGCGGGCCATGGGACGTCGCACCGAGTTCGGCAAGGCCCTCATCACTGGACAGTGGGCCATGGCCGAGTTCGACGCGCTCGGAAAGCTCTGGGAGATGGGGCTGCCCGTGCCCTATCCCGTCCAGCTGGGCGACACCGAGATGCTGATGGAGCTCATCGGTCAGGACGGCGAGGCAGCCCCTCGACTGGTCCAGACCAGACCCCCCGCCGACCTGCTGCCCGAGCTGTTCGAGCAGCTGCGCGAGACCATGACGACGCTCGCGTTGCGTGGGTGGGCGCACGGGGACCTCTCGCCCTACAACGTGCTGCTCGACGGTGAGCGGCTCGTGGTGATCGACTGGCCGCAGATCGTCGACATCATCGGCAACCCGCACGGACCGGAGTTCCTGGAGCGCGACGCGAAGAACATGGCCGACTGGTTCACTCGGCGGGGATATCCCGTCGACGACGGCGAGCTCTTCGGGGACCTGATGGCGGCAGCGACGTCGAGGTGGTGACCGATGACCGACAGCCAGGCCAGGAGGAGCCATCGGACCCCTAGCCGGACGAGCTGAAACAGGCGTACCTCGACGCCTGCGCGCGCAGCCGCGCGGTCGTGGCTGCGACGGGTGACCTCGCGGTCCTGTCCGTCGGGACGCTGCGCAACGGCTCGCACGTCTCGTTGCGCTGGGTCGTTCTCCACATGATCGAGGAGACGGCCCGGCACGCGGGTCACGCCGACCTCGTCCGGGAGTCGATCGACGGCGAGACGGGCGAGTAGCCGGATCCGGCCTGGGTTCGCCGTCAGTCGCGCTACGGTCGCCCGGTGGGTACCATCGGCCGTCGCACCGTGTTGCGGGGTGCGCTGGGACTGGCCGGCGCTGGTGCCGTGAGCAGCGTCGCCGGGTGCTCGCTGCTGCGGCCGCCCTCGCCAGGACTGGTCGAGGGGTCGTTCCGGTCGTCTGCGCGCGGCGGGGTCGACACCGGGTATGCCGTGCTCTACCCGCCCGACTCCCCTACCGATGCGTCGCTGCCCGTGGTCGTCGCCCTGCACGGCAAGGGCGGGAGCCACCGCGACGTCGAAGGTCTTGTCGACCTCGGCGCCCTGATGCGCTCCGGGACGATGGTGGCGCCGTTGGCCGTGGTGGGCGTCGACGGCGGTGACAGCTACTACCACCGACGCAAGGACGGCACCGATGTCGGCGCCATGGTGACGGACGAGCTGGTCCCGCTGCTCGCGGCCCGCGGTCTCGACACCTCCCGGCTGGCCCTGATGGGGTGGTCGATGGGCGGGTACGGCGCGCTGCTGCTCTGCGCGACGACCCTGAAAGGCCGGGTCCGGGCGGTCTCGACGATGAGCGCCGCCCTGTGGCAGCAACCGGGGTTGAGTGCGCCGGGTGCGTTCGACGACGCCCAGGACTTCCGGGACCACGACGTGTTCGGTTTGCGCACCGTCATCGGAGCAGTCCCGCTGCGGGTCGACTGCGGGACGTCCGATCCCTTCATCGTCGCCAACCGGGCGTTCGTGACGGGCTTCGTCGAGCCGCCCGAGGGAACCTTCGCCACCGGTGGCCACACCGACGACTACTGGCGGACCACGGTGCCGGCGCAGATCGCGTTCGCCTCGCGACACCTGGCTGGTTGACCATCGCCTACGCTCGGCACCGTGACCGAGCAGCCCGCTCCGGAGGTCGACGCCGCCCAGGGCGCCAACATCACGGCCCTGGTCGGCGAGGCGATGACCAAGTCGGGGATCATCTGGGTCGAGGTCCCGGGCGACCGGGCCTGGCCGGTCTGGCACGCCTGGGTCGCGCCGACCGCCTACGTGGTCAACGGCCCCGGGGAGCAGCATCTGCCGTGGCTACCGGAGGAGGTCGTCCTCGTGCTGCGCAGCCAGGACACCGGCGGCCGACTCCTGCGCGTGCGGGCCAGAACCCGCGTCCTCGCCGACACCGAACCGCAGTGGGAGACCGCCACCACCGCCTTGTCAGCAGGACGACTCAACGCGCCGCCCGGTGCCCTCGACCGCTGGCGTTACGAGTGCGCGGTGACGGCCCTGACCCCGTACGGCAACCCGGTAGAAGGTCCGGGCAGCTACACGGACGGGTCGGGCGCCGCGACCCCCCCGGCATCCCGCGCCACCACCAGCCGGTGGCGTCCGTGGCACCTGTTCGGGCGGCCCAAACGGCGCCGCGGCACTCGCTGACCCGTTCCGAAAAGCCGTTCCGGTGAACCTGCCGCGGCGGCCGGGCGACGCATACCGCTGCGGCTAACCTTGCCCCGTGAGCCCCGCCTCCCGTGTCTTCGTCGCGCGCCTCGCCGGCCTGCGCGTCTTCGACCCGTTGGGCGACCCGGTCGGTCGGGTTCGCGATGTCGTCGTGGCGTTCAGCAGCACGGTGGCTCGGCCACGCGTCATCGGTCTGGTCGTGGAGGTGCCCGGACGGCGCCGGGTGTTCGTGCCGATGACGAGGGTCACCTCGCTCGACGCCGGTCAGGTCATCACCACCGGCCTGGTCAACATGCGCCGGTTCGAGTCGCGCACCAACGAGACACTCGTCCTCGCCGAGCTCTTGGAGCGCAGCGTCACCGTGACCTCCCCCGACGGCTCGTTTCCCGGCACTGTCGAGGACGTCGCCATGGAGGCGCGCGGTCGCAACTGGAACGTCACCAAGGTGTTCTGTCGCAAGGATGGTGGCTCCCAGGGCCGCGGACTGACGCTGCGTAGGCGCGGCGAGACCGTGCTCGTGGACATCGAGGACGTCGAGGGCCTGCGGATCCGCTCGGGCGACCAGAGCGCGGCCAAGCTCCTCGAGAGCTACGACGACCTTCGGGTCGCTGACCTCGCCAACATGATCCACGACCTCAGCCCGCAGCGGCGTGCCCAGGTCGCCGCCGAGCTCGACGACGAGCGGCTCGCCGACATCCTCGAGGAGCTACCCGAGGACGACCAGGTCGAGATCCTCGCGGGGCTCGACACCGAACGCGCCGCCGACATCCTCGAAGCCATGCAGCCCGATGACGCGGCCGACCTGCTGGCCGAGCTGTCGACGGACCAACAGGAGCAGCTTCTGCAGCTGATGGAACCGGACGAGGCCGCGCCCCTGCGCCGATTGCTGGCTTACGACGAGAAGACCGCTGGTGGCCTGATGACCACCGAGCCCGTCATCCTCGGCCCTGAGGCCACGATCGCCGAGGCGCTGGCGGTCGTCCGCCGCGAAGAGCTGGCTCCCGCCCTCGCCTCCACGATCTTCGTATGCCGGCCACCACTGGAGACGCCGACGGGGAGGTTCATCGGCGTCGTCCACATCCAACGGTTGCTGCGCGAACCGCCGCACTCCTCAGTGGGTTCGGTGGTGGACAAGGGAATAGAACCGATGCCGGTCGACGCTCCGCTCGAGCAGGTCACCCGGATGCTTGCGACCTACAACCTGGTCGCCGTCCCGGTGGTCGACCGGGACGGGCGTTTCCTCGGCGCGGTCACCGTGGACGACGTCCTCGACCACATCCTCCCGGAGGACTGGCGGGAGGACCGTCACGAGGACCGGCGCAGCGGGCGTGAGGTGACCCGTGGCTGACCGGAACGACCGAGCGGACCGGCGAGTCGTTCGGTCTGGGCGCAGGCGGGACGACGCGCCCCGACTCGACCAGCCCCAGGAGTTCCGGCGACGCTTCGTCCCCACGCCGTCCTTCTCACCGGAGACCTTCGGACGGTGGAGCGAGGCATTCGCCCGCGGGATGGGAACCGCCTCGTTCATCGTCGGCATGACCGTCTTTGTCGGGGCCTGGCTGGTGTGGAACACCTTCGCGCCCGAGGCACATCAGTTCGACCCGCGCGCGACGAACTACACCCTGCTCACGCTCATCCTGTCGCTGCAGGCGTCCTATGCGGCGCCCCTCATCCTGCTAGCCCAGAACCGCCTGGCCGACCGCGACCGCGTTGCGTTGGAGCAGGACAGAGCCAGGGACGAGCGCAACCTCGCCGACACCGAGTTCCTCACCCGAGAGGTCGCGGCGTTGCGGATCGCGTTGCGAGACATAGCGACTCGGGACTTCGTGCGCTCCGAACTGCGCCAGCTGCTGGACGAGATGGAGGAGCGCGGTCTGTCGGGCAGCGTCGACGACGAGCCGCGCCGATAAGACTTGTGCATTTTGTGCCTGCCGGTGCCGGTCACGCCCGACTCCCCGGGTACACAATGAACCGCAAACACCACGACGCGTGAGGCGGTTCCGATGGCTGACACCAGCTCGATCCCCAGCACAGGCCCACTCGGCGAGGACGACGAGAACGCCCCCATCGGTCCAGCAATCAAGGTCGCCGCGGTCGCCGCGCTCGGCGGGTTCCTGTTCGGCTACGACAGCGCCGTCATCAACGGCGCGGTCAGCGCGATCGGCAAGGTGTTCGACGTCGAGTCCGGCGCCTTGGGGTTCGCGGTGGCGTCCGCGCTGCTCGGCGCCGCCGTCGGCGCTGTGTTGGCGGGTCGGATTGCCGACCGGTTCGGCCGGCTGCGCGTCATGCAGGTCGCCGCCGTGCTTTTTCTCATCAGCGCCCTCGGGTCCGGCTTCGCCCCCGACCTGCTCGTGCTCATCGTGTTCCGCATCATCGGCGGTCTCGGCGTGGGCATCGCATCGGTGATCGCCCCCGCATACATCGCCGAGATCGCGCCCGCCCGGTTGCGTGGCCGGCTGGGTTCGCTGCAACAGCTGGCCATCGTCACGGGCATCTTCCTTTCGCTGCTTGTCGACTACATCTTCGCGACGGTCGCGGGCAGCTCCTCCAGCCCGTTCTGGTTCGGGCTCGACGCGTGGCGCTGGATGTTCCTCGCGATGATCGTCCCCGCCGTCCTCTACGGGGGCCTGTCGCTGTTCATCCCCGAGTCCCCGCGCTACCTGATCGCGAACCGGCAAATCCCCGAGGCTCGCCGCGTGCTCGACTTGATGCTGGGCTCCAAAGGCACCGAGGAGCGGGTCACCCGCATCCAGCACTCCCTCAAGTCCGACACCAAACCGTCCTGGTCCGACCTGCGGGCACCCAAGGGCGGGCTGCTGCCCATCGTCTGGATCGGCATACTGCTGTCCGTCTTCCAGCAGTTCGTCGGCATCAACGTGATCTTCTACTACTCCAACATTCTCTGGGAGGCAGTCGGGTTCAGCGAGGCCGACTCCTTCAAGATCACCGTCATCACCGCGGTCGTCAACATCGTGACGACCCTGATCGCCATCGCCACCGTCGACCGTGTCGGACGCAAGCCGCTGCTCGTCATCGGCTCGATCGGGATGACGGTGAGCCTCGGCGTGATGGCGTTGATCTTCGGTGTCGCCAAGACCACCACGGATGCAGCGGGTGCGGTGAACCCCGTGTTGACTGGCGCCGAGGGTCCGATCGCCTTGGTCGCGGCGAACGTCTTTGTCATCGCGTTCGGTATGTCGTGGGGCCCAGTCGTCTGGGTTCTGCTTGGCGAGTCTTTCCCGAACCGGATTCGCGCGGCCGCGCTCTCGCTGGCCGCCGGCGCCCAGTGGGTGGCCAACTGGCTGATCACCGTCAGCTTCCCGACGATGAAGGACATCTCCCTTTCCCTCTCGTACGGCTTCTACGCCGTAATGGCGCTGCTGTCGTTGATCTTCGTCGTCAGATGGGTCAAGGAGACCAAGGGCAAGGAGCTCGAGGACATGGACGACCTCATGGTCTGATGGGTGCGCGGGGTCACACCCGCAGCCCGGCCGACGGGTCAGCCGCTGCTCCTGAGCCGACATAGCATGGAGAACGTGCCTACCAGCGTTCTGCCCACCCAGGATGAGCTGCTCTCCGCGCTCTCGCGTGTGAACGACCCCGAGATCCGCAAGCCCATCACCGAGCTCGGCATGGTCAAGTCCGTCGCGGTCGACGACGCCGGCCGAGTAGCCGTGACGATCTTCCTCACCGTGGCCGGCTGCCCGATGAAGGAGACGCTGACCAAGGACATCACCGCCGCCCTGGTCGCCGTCGAGGGCGTCGACACGGTCGACGTCACCCTCGACGTGATGAGCGACGAGCAGCGCGCCACGCTCAAGACCCAGCTGCGGGGCGGGCAGGCGGAGCGCGAGATCCCGTTCGCCAGACCGGGCTCGCTCACCCGCGTATATGCCATCGCCTCCGGCAAGGGGGGCGTCGGCAAGTCCTCGGTGACCGTCAACCTCGCCGCGTCGATGGCCGCCCAGGGGCTGCGGGTCGGGGTGGTCGACGCCGACGTCTACGGGTTCTCGGTGCCGCGGATGCTCGGTGTGCAGCAGCGTCCGACCCAGGTCGACGACATGATCCTGCCCCCCATCTCGTACGACGTGAAGGTCATCTCGATCGGGATGTTCGTCCCCGGGAACCAGCCGGTGGTGTGGCGCGGACCGATGCTCCACCGGGCCCTGCAGCAGTTCCTCGGCGACGTGTTCTGGGGTGACCTCGACGTGCTGCTGCTGGACCTGCCGCCCGGCACGGGGGACATCGCCATCTCGGTGGCGCAGCTGATCCCCACGGCCGAGATCCTCGTCGTCACCACCCCGCAACAAGCGGCCGCCGAGGTGGCCGAACGCGCCGGAGCCATCGCTTTGCAGACCCACCAACGTCTGGTCGGGGTCGTCGAGAACATGTCCTGGCTCGAGATGCCGGACGGGTCGCGGCACGAGATCTTCGGCTCCGGCGGCGGTCAGGCCGTCTCCGACTCGCTCACGCGCTCGGTCGGCGCGCCGGTGCCGTTACTCGGGCAGATCCCGCTCGACACGCGCGTCCGCGAGGGTGGGGACAGCGGCATACCGGTCGTGCTCGGTGTGCCCGACTCGCCCGCTGCGGTGGCGCTACGCGGTGTGGCCCGTGCCCTGTCCGTGCGGGCCCGCGGCCTGGCGGGGCGCTCCCTCGGTCTCACCCCGACCGGGCGCTGACCTGACGCTGCGTAGTCCGGCGACCAGCAGGTCGACCAGGCGGCGCGCGTCGTAGCGAGCGGTGGTCTCGGAGCTGTCGTCGCCACGTGAGTCGGCCCCCACGCACAGGTTGCCGATCCCGCGCATCAGCTCGTATGCGCCCACGTCCGAGCGGATCTCGCCGGCCTCGGCCGAGGCGTCGACCAGCAGGGTGCACACCGGGACCAGCCGGTCGAGGAAGTAGTCGTGCAGCGTCTCGAAGTCGGCGTTGCCGGACTGAAGGACCGCGGCGAGGCCGTGTTTGGTGACCAGGAAGTCGACGAAGAGGTCGATCCATCGTGTCAGCGCACTGAACGGGCTGTCGCTGTTCGCCGACAGTACCGGGCCGGCTGCCGCGCAGGCCTCGACCTGGTGACGGTAGACAGCCACGATGAGGTCGGCGCGTGACACAGGGGCACCAGCCGAGCTTCGGGATCATGACCGCGCCGATGCAGGTCGACTACGACGACGTCCAACGGGTCTGGCTCGAGGCCGACGCGATCCCGCAGATCGAGCATGCCTGGTTGTTCGACCACCTCATGCCGATCGGCGGCGACCCGAACGGGCCGGCCTACGAAGGCTGGACGCTGTTGTCCGCGCTGGCTGCTCAGACCGAACGGCTGCGGCTCGGTTTGCTGGTGACGAGCAACCGGTTCCGCCCGCCCGCCATGCTCGCCAAGATCGCCGCGACCGTGGACGTCGTCTCCCACGGACGGCTCGACTTCGGCATCGGTGCCGGGTCTCGTCCGAGTGCCCCCGTGGCCAGGCGCGAGTACGAGGCCCACGGCCTGCCCTTCCACGACGCCGCTCACGCGGTCGGGGCGTTGGCCGAGGCCTGCACGGTCATCGAGCGGCTGTGGACGTCGGACGAGCCGTTCGACTTCGACGGGGACTTCGTCCACCTGACCGGAGCGTTCTGCAACCCCAAACCGGTGCAACGACCCCGTCCGCCGATCCTCATCGGTGGCGGCTCGACTCCCACGCTCCGGGTGGTGGCCGAGCACGCCGACCTGTGGAACTTCCAGGGCGGCGACATGGCCGACGGCCTCCGTCGCGGCGCCGTACTGGACGGCTTCTGCGCCGAGATCGGTCGGGACCCTCTGGCGATCACCCGCTCGACCAACGTGCCGGTCTCCTACGATCGGCCCGGCGACACCCGCGCCGCGATCGACCAGGCGCTCCAGGCCGGCTTCCACCACATCGTGCTCATGCTCCCGGCGCCCTACCCCGCCGAGGTCGCACGATGGGTCGCCGAAGAGCTCATCAGCCGATCGGCCTAGCTACGGGCTCGAGACGCCCCAGCAGCGCTGCCACCCGGGTCAGGTCGCGTCGGCGTCCCACGGGGTCGGCTTGGCACTGTCGTGGAGGGGCTGGGGCACCGGGGCCATCGAGCCGGACTGGGGTTTATCCATAGGCTCGACTGGCTCGTCGGACGGGCTGGGCTCGTCCATCAAGGCCTCTCGCACGATGCGGCGCGGGTCGTACTGGCGCGGGTCGTACTGCTTCCAGTCGACGTCGTCGAAGTCGGGGCCCATCTGCTCCTTGAGCTGGGTCCGGGCGTTCTGCGCGAGGCCGCGGACCTGACGGACCAGGTCGGCGAGCTTGGCGGCATATTCCGGAAGGCGCTCCGGACCAAGGACGAGGATGCCCACGATGGCCAGGACGATGACTTCCCAGCCGTTGATGTCGAACACGTCGCCTCCTCGCGCCTGGTTGCTGTCTGGTCTGCCGGCGAGACCGGACCCTGTCAGCCAGATGCTATTCGGAACCGGTCAGCTGCTGGATGCCTGCAGGGTCATCTTGGCGTTGACTGTCTGGGTACCGCGCTGGACCGTCATCGTGACGGTGTCACCGACGTTGCGCGCGCGGATCGCGACGATCAGGGCGTTGGCGTCCGTGACCTTCTTGCCCTCGAACTCGGTGATGATGTCGCCGTCCTTGAGCCCGGCCTGGTCGGCGGCGCTGCCGGCCTGGACGCCCCCGGTGGCGAGCTTGGCGCCGTCGCCGTCGTAGGACCGGTCCACCCGGACCCCGAGCGCCGGGTGCTCCGCCTTGCCTGTGGTGATCAGCTGCTGGGCGGTCTTGGCCGCCTGGTCACTCGGGATCGCGAAGCCGACGCCGATGCTGCCGCCGGTGGTGGAGTCGGAGCCCGGGATCCGGGCGATGGCGGAGTTGATGCCGATGACGCGACCGTTCATGTCGAGTAGCGGCCCCCCGGAGTTGCCGGGGTTGATCGCGGCGTCGGTCTGGATCGCGTTGATGTAGGACTGGTCGTTGCTGTCGCCGGGGGTGACGGGACGGTTGAGGGCGGAGACGATGCCGCTGGTGACCGTGGCGTCGAGCCCGAGTGGGGCACCCACGGCGATGACACCGTCACCCACGACGACGTCCTTGGAGGCCCCGAACTCGAGCGGGGGGATGTCCGTCGAGGCGACCTTGAGGACCGCGAGGTCGTAGGACGTGTCCGCACCCGCGACGGTCGCCGGGATCGTCGTGCCGTTGTTGAGCTCCACGCTGATCTGGCTAGACCCGCCGGCAGCGGCCACGACGTGGTTGTTCGTGAGAATGTGACCCTGCTTGTCGATGACAAAACCTGACCCGGTCCCCTCACCCTGCGAGGTCTTGATCCGGATGGTCACGACGCTCGGGAGGGCGTCGGCGGCGATCTTGGCGATGCTGCCGTCCGGTCTTGAGGTCGACCCCGGGCCGGGAGCCGGCACGGCGGAGCCGAGGCTGGTGCCGCGATCGAGCAGCTGCTGGCCCGCGAGGACGACCCCGCCGCCGAGCAGCGCCGCGACCAGAGCCAGCCCCGCGAGCCCGGCGAGCCGACGGGCGCCAGCACCCACGGCGCCCACGGCGCCCACGGCGCCAGGAACATGGTCCGAGGCCCACGGATGCGCGTAGGGCTCCCCCGTCGGGGCCGGGTGCGCAAGCAGGTCTGCTACCGCAGCTGGAGCGGGTGCCGCTGGCTCGGCCTGGGGCGCGCCCCACCAAGGGATCTGCTCGGTCTGTTGCGTCGGGATCTGCTGGGTCTGCTCGACGCCGGTGTCCGCAGGGGTTGCCGTCTCGGTCACCAGGGATCCCATCTGAGTCCGCTCGCGCATCGCCGGCGTGTAGGCCGGCGGCTCCGGTGCACCACCGTGCGGTACGCCGAACTCGTGCCAGGCGGGCGGCAAGGGGTGCTGGCCCCCGGAGCCCGGGGACGGTGGAGTCTCGCTCATCGACCGCGGTGCTCCACCGCGTCGCGCAGCAGGTCACGCGAGCTCGCCGTGAGGGCACTGGTCGAGGAGGCCGAGAAGGATGCCGTCAAGGCGGTCAGGCTCGTCGAGACGGGGATGCGGGTGACCGGCTGGCGCAGCGGCGACGCCGCGCTCGTCCCCGGCCCCACGACGGCTAGGCCGATGGCTGCCGCAGCAGAAGCCCCCGCGGCGAGGCCCGCGACCATCGCCGCACGTCGCGGCGACCGGTGCATCGCGGGAGCGGCGGGGGCCACGGTCGGCACCCTCAGGTGGCGCACGGGTATGGCGGGCACCGGTATGGGTGGGGGTCCGGCTATTCCACCGGTAGACGGTACCCGCATCTCGGCCGGTGCCGGGTGAGCGAGCGCCAGCAGGGTCAGCCGCAGGTCAGACGACACTGCGGGGGTACATCCCGTGCGCAGCGACTCCAGGAGACGCGACTCCTCCTGTGCGGCATACCGGCATACCTGACAGGCCACCAGGTGCCGGTCGAAGGCATGCAGGGTCTGCGCGTCGAGACATCGGTCGACGTACGCGCTGACCTGCAGACCCAGGTGTCTCGTCACTGCGCTCCCGTGAACCCCGAGAACGCGCCGGCCGGTCGGCGGATGGTCGGACGGGACGGCCGCGAGGTCGCCGGGGCCTGGTTTGTCGGGGCAGCCACCGGCGCCCGGTGAGCCAACGCCTCGCGCAGCAGGGCGCGCCCGCGGTGGATCCGGGACCGCACCGTGCCGAGCTTGATACCTAGCGTCGTCGCGATCTCCTCGTACGACAGTCCCTCGATGTCGCACAGGACGACCGCGGCCCGGAAGTCAGGCGGAAGCGCGTCCAGCGCACGCTGGACGTCATCGTCGAAATGGGTGTCGTCGTAGGTCTGGGCCGGCCCTGCCTCACCACTGGCCATCCGGCCGGCCGCGTCCTCGGGCAACGCGTCGAAGCGGATCCGCTGCTTGCGACGCATCTTGTCGAGGAAGACGTTGGTGGTGATCCGGTGCAGCCAGCCCTCGAAGGTGCCCGGCGTGTAGGAGCTGAGCGACCGGAAGACGCGGATGAACACGTCGTGGGTCAAGTCCTCCGCGTCGTGCGGGTTGCCCGTCAGACGGTAGGCAAGCCGGTAGACCCGAGCGGAGTGCTGGGTGACGATCTCTTCCCAGGACGGCGGGGTCCAGGCGTCGGTGGAAGGGGCCGCATCCTGATGGACCGCACTGCCAGCGGTCAGGGTGTCGGTCACGAGGTAGGCCTTTCGAGAGGATCCCGATTCGATGACGAACCGGTCAACCCCAGAGTTCCCGAGGAGTTGATGAGTTTACTGTGCCCGTGCTGTCACTACGGTAACCATCGGGGGACCCCCTGATATTTCCCTGACCGGACCCCCGACGCGACCGCCGGTAGGGTCGAGGTCATGAGCGCACAGAAGGCCGCGAGCTGGGGCTACGCCGAGGACTTCGTGACCGAGGGCGAGGTCATCGAGTCGGCCCGCCGCCGTGGCCAGGAGCTCGGTTGTACGCCGGTCGGCGTCGGCACCGGCGCAGCCCTGCGCATGCTCGCTGCCACGCTCGCGGCCAAGGCGGTGGTCGAGGTCGGCACTGGAGCCGGGGTTTCCGGGCTCTGGCTGCTCGCCGGTATGCCGTCCGACGGCATCCTGACGACCATCGACCTCGAGGCCGAGCACCAGCGCGCCGCCAGGGAGGCATACTCCGCAGCCGGCGTCACCCACCAGCGGACCCGGGTGATCACCGGACGGGGTCTGGACGTTCTCGGCCGGATGACCGACGGCGCCTACGACATCGTCCTCGTCGACGGTGACAAGAGCGAGTACCCCGCCTACGTCGAGGAGGCCACCCGGCTACTGCGGCCCGGTGGGGCGATGGCCGTGGACAACATGCTCTGGCACGACAAGGTGGCCGACCCCGCGGCGCGGGACGACGTCACGCGGGTGCTTCGCGACCTGGGCAAGAGCCTGCGCGACGACGAGCGGTTCCTTACGACGTTGCTGCCCGTCGGCGATGGGTTACTGGTCTGCGTCAAGCGCTGACCCGAGGCCGGCGAAAGGCCACGGCCCGGGAGGCGAAACGCCCCCGGCCGAGTGGGCCGGGGGCGTCGCTATGAGGTTGTCTGGCGCGGGTCAGGAGACCCCGGCACACCCCGCGATGGCGTCGCGCAGGTTGGCAGCCTCGGCCGGCGTCATCTCGACGACCAGGCGGCCACCGCCCTCCAGTGGCATCCGAAGAACGATCCCCCGACCCTCCTTCGTCACCTCCAGAGGTCCGTCTCCCGTCCTGGGCTTCATAGCCGCCATGGTTTCCCTTCCTTGGACATCCGCGCTCGGGCCGGGCTTCCCCGACGACCGGCGGGACAGACGAGTGTTGGAGACCATTATCACCTGCCCCGGGAGGCGAGGGGAAATCGTCGGTCGGGCACGATGGGCACCATCCACCGACGCAGACCAGCGAAAGAGAGCCGTGATGTCGACGCAGACGGACCAGGGCACCGACGCCAGCGGGGGCGTGCTGGACGTCGTCGTGGAGCACGGGGTTGCCACGCTGACACTCGACCGCCCGGAGGCGATGAACGCGCTCGATCTCGCGCTCAAGGAGCAGCTGCTTGCCGCTCTGCAAAAGGTCGCGCAGGACGTGGACGTGCGCTGCGTCGTGCTGACCGGCCGCGGTCGCGCCTTCTGCGTGGGGCAGGACCTGAAGGAGCACGTAGCAGGGCTCCAGCGAGGCGACGAGCGGCTCGGCCGGACCGTCGTCGAGCACTACAACCCGATTGTCACGCTGCTGGCTACCATGGACAAGCCGGTGATCGCCGCGCTCAACGGGGTCACCGCAGGCGCCGGCGCCTCGTTCGCGTTCGCAGCCGACCTGCGGGTGATGGTGGCGGGGGCCGGGATCAACCTCGCCTTCGCGGGCATCGCGCTCTCCTGTGACTCTGGTTCCTCGTGGACGCTGCCCCGGCTCATCGGCACGGCCCGGGCAAAGGAGCTGCTGCTCATGCCCCGGACGGTCCCGGCCGACGAGTGTCTCGCCCTCGGGCTGGTGAGCCGGGTGGTGCCGGCGCAGGAGTTCGAGGCGGCCGTCACCGAGCTGGCAAGCACGCTGGCCTCAGGTCCCACGCTGGCCTACGGCGCGATCCGGCGCGCTGTCGCCCACGGCTCCGGGTCCGGGCTCGCGAGCGCGCTGGCCTTCGAGGCCGAGCTGATGACGTCCACCGGCGCCAGCGAGGACCACCGCGCCGCCGTCCACGCGTTCCTCGCCAAGGAGCGCCCCCGGTTTGCCGGCCGCTGACGTCGGTTAAGGCGGGTAGTCGCTCGGCGGCACGAACCGCCAGAGGACGTCGACCCAGTACCACTGCCCGATCACGAACGCCCCGAGCAGCACCCAGAACCGGACCCGCGCCCACTGCTGCCAGCCGGACCATCTCGGATGTCCGCCCACGCCGATGAGCACGGCACCGAGCGGGAACAGCGGGATGAGGTAACGGAAGATCGAGGTAAAGGGGTCGAGCACGACGAGCAGGTATGCCGGGTAGGCCAGCGACCAGGTGCGCAGCTGGGCGCCGAGCCGAGCCGCCCACGGACCGAGGGCGAGCATCGCGATGAGGACGAACAGGGTGACCAGCCACACCGGGCCCCAGGTGGCACCGAAGTAGTACCGCGACATGTCCAACCAGGGTGTGAACGGGACGATCTCCCGGCTACCGCGCCACGTCGACATGGTCGCCGTGTAGGCATCGGCCCGGCCCGTGGACAGCCCCGCGATCGCCGGCCAGAGGATCCCGGAGACACCGCAGCCGGCGAGCGCCGCCAGCGCGCTGAGGGCCTCACTGCGCTCGATCGGCTCGTCGCGACGCCGGTGCCACCGCTGCCAGATGGCGACGAGCGTGACCGCGGCCAGGGGAACGGCGATCGGCCGGGCGAGCCCGAGCAGGAGCGCCAGCCCGGTCGCGGTCAACCAGCTGCGCTTGCTCAGGGCAAGCAGGAACAGGGTCAGCAAGGCCATCGCCAGGGCCTCGGTGTAACCCACCTGGAGCACGACCGCCGCCGGCATGCTCGCCCAGAGGACGACGACGGCGAGGGTGGCGCGGTCCCCGAGCCGCGGTCGGAGCAGCAGCCCCATCGCCCCCGCGGCGACGAACCCGGCGACCAGCGACACCGTCGAACCGACGACGTAGAAGTCGAGCCCGGTGAGGTCCATCAGCGCCCTGCTGAGCAGCGGGAAGAGCGGGTAGAACGCCCAGGCGTTCTGCTGCACCAGACCGGCGCCGTCGACCGGCAGCCGATGCGGGTAGCCGCCGAGTGCGATCTGTTGGTACCACTGCCCGTCCCACTGCGCGGTGAAGGTCAGGTAGCTGACGACGGGGCCGGTCCACCCGGTCGGAACCTGCCGGGTGGCGACGATCGCGAGGATCACCCCACTGACCACCCGACACGCGGCGTAGGCCAGCAGCAGGCGGGGCAGGAACCCTCCGAGGCGCTGGAGCCCCAGGACGCCGAGGGGGCTGGTCGGCTCGACGTCGCGCTCTTCCCGGATCTCGGTCACGCCGGCGTCCGGACGCTGGATCGGTGGCATCCTGCGAGATGGTCGTCGACCAGCCCGCAGGCCTGCATCGCTGCATACGCGGTCGTCGGCCCGACGAAGACGAGACCCTCCCGCTTGAGCCGGGCGGCGAGCGCGACGGACTCGGGGCTCGTGGCCCGGACGTCTCCGAGGACACACGGAGGGGTATGCGTCGCAGGAGCAAACGACCATACGAGCGCGTCGAGGCCGCCAGAGTCGCGCAGGGTGACGACGACCCGGGCGTTGCCGATCGCAGCGTCGATCTTGCGGGAGTTGCGCACGATGGCGACGTCGGCCATCAGCCGCGCCCGGTCACTGTCGTCGAAGGCTGCGACCTCGTCCGCACCGAAGCCCGAGAAGGCGGCCCGGAACCCGTCCCGCTTGCGCAGGATGGTCAGCCAGGACAGCCCCGACTGGAACGCCTCGAGAGTGAACCGTTCGAACAGCGCCGACTCTCCATGGACCGGAAGGCCCCACTCCTCGTCGTGGTAGACGAGGTAGTCCGCCGTGGAGCCCGCCCACGCGCACCGGGCCAACCCGTCGGCTCCGACGACGAGGCCGTCGCTCATACAGCCCGCGGGTCCGCCGCCGCGACGAGCATCTTGTCCAGCGCGGCCGCGAACAGCCGGTGGGTCACGGGGTCCGTCACGCGCGCGACCATCCGGCCCACGAGCTCGGGTCGGGGCACGATCTCCTCGCGCCAGGTCACCCGGGTCAGGCTGGCGACGGGTTCGACTGTGACGTCGGCCCAGCCGCGCAGCACCCGGCCGGTCTTGCGCACGGCGAACCGCCCGAGGCCACCGTCGGCGGGCGGTTGCCAGCGGGTGACCAGCATGGAGTCGAGAAACCCGACCGGGCCGAGGCCGGTCTTGCCGGCGAACCCCCACCCCACCCGCTTCGGCGCGGCGTCGACCCGCATGGCCGTGAGGGGGATCCAGTCCCCGTATGCGGCGAAGTCGGTGAGCGTCGCCCATACGCGGTCGACGGGCGTCGGGACGGTTCGCTCGATCTGGACGGCAGACATCTCGGTCAGTCCTGTGTGGGTTCGGGCAGGGGTGGGGCGACCAGCTGTCGGACCCGGTCGGGCGACGCCGACAGATCGCTGATCTCTCGGCGCAACCGGTCGATGACCACGTCCACCTCGCTCATCCGATAGCCGCGGAACGCGGTGTCGAACCGCAGTCCCTCGATGTCGGCGACGGTCAACGGATCATCGGGAAGCGGGACATGACTCATGGTCGACGTGGCGTCGGCGAGCGACCCGTCGACGCGGCCGAGCACGGCAGCGACGGTGAGCACGACCAGAACCACAGCGACGAGTAGGGCGAGCCAGATCACCGGTCGATGGTCCCACGCCGTGCTGGGTTCCATGGCCGGACCTGGTCGTCCCAGGTCGACACGGTGCGGACCGCGTCGGCGACGTCGTCGGTGACGTGCACCAGCTCCACGTCCGCCGGGCTGATGGTGCCGTGGCTGAGGGCGGATGACCGAAGCCAGTCGACCAGCCCACCCCAGTAGGCCGTTCCCATCAGGACGACGGGGAAGGACGTCACCTTGCGGGTCTGCACCAGGGTGAGCGCCTCGAACAGCTCGTCCAGCGTGCCGAACCCACCGGGCAGCACGATGAAACCCTGGGCGTACTTCACGAACATCGTCTTGCGGGCGAAGAAATAGCGAAAGTTGACGCCGAGGTCGACGTACTCATTGAGCCCGGTCTCGTAGGGCAGCTCGATCCCGAGCCCGACGGACGTCCCGCCCGCCTCGTGCGCGCCGCGGTTCGCCGCCTCCATCGAGCCTGGACCGCCGCCGGTGATGACGGCATACCCCGCCTCTACCAGAGCTCGACCGACCTGCACCCCGAGCTCGTATGCCGGATCGCCGGGTCGCGTCCGCGCGGAGCCGAAGACGCTGACGGCCGGCCCCAGCTCGGCAAGGGCGCCAAAACCCTCGACGAACTCCGACTGGATGCGCAGCACCCGCCAGGGATCGGTGTGCAACCAGTCGGCGCCGTGGCCCGTCGGGCGACTGTCCAGCAGCCGCTGGTCGGTCGTGGTCGCGGGGACCTGGTCGCCGCGCAGGGTGACCGGGCCCGTCTGCCGCTCGCGCCGGTCGTCCGGCTCGCTGGGCTCGGCTGGTTCGCTCACGCGAGCCACCGCAGCATCGCCCGCTCGGCGTCGACGAACTGCTGTAGAGGGGCACGTTCGTCGTCGGCGTGGGCCCGGTTCGGGTCGCCGGGACCGAAGTTCACAGCCGGGACACCCAGGGCCGAGAACCGGGCCACGTCGGTCCAGCCCTCCTTGGGACCGACTGGGACGCCAAGCGCCTCGACGAACGCCTTGGCCGCGGGCAGGTCCAAACCCGGCCGGGCGCCGGGCGCGTTGTCCTGCACCTGCACGTCGAACCCGTCGAAGACGCCGCGGACGTAGGCGACGGCGTCGGCACCCGACTTGTCGGGCGCATACCGGTAGTTCACCGTCACGACGCACCGGTCGGGGATGACGTTGCCCGCGATCCCTCCGCTGATGCCGACCGCCTGCAGCGCCTCGTGGTACTCGAGCCCGTCGACCGTGACCGTCTGCGCCTGGTGGGCGACGAGGCGGTCGAGAACCACGGCAGCGTCGTGGATCGCGTTGTGCCCGTTCCAGGGCCGAGCCGAGTGGGCGGCGAGACCTAACAGGGCGATGTCGGCACGCAGCGTGCCCTTGCAGCCGCCCTCGATGGAGCCGTTCGTCGGTTCGAGCAGCACCGCGAAGTCGCCGGCGATCAGGTCGGGGTGGTCGGCGGCGAGGTGGGCCAGCCCGTTGAACTCGCCGTCGATCTCCTCACCCTCGTAGAAGACATAGGTGAGGTCGACGTGCGGGTCGGTCACTTGTCGGGCCAACCGCAGCTGTACGGCGACCCCGCCCTTCATGTCGACGGTGCCGCGCCCCACCAGCTCCGCAGGCTCCACAGTCGTTCGGGTGGTCCGCGTCGTCGGCAGGTTGGGCGGCTCGGTCAGCGGGACGGTGTCGATGTGACCGGCGAGGACGACCCGCGTGGCGCGCCCGAGCTCGGTCCGGGCGACCACGGTGTTGCCGTGCCGGGTCACCGTGAGGTGGGTGAGGGTCGCCAGGGCGTCCTCGATCGCCGTCGCCACGGCGTCCTCGTCCCTGCTGACCGAGGGGATGTCGCACAGGGCCGCGGTCAGGGAGACGACGTCGAGATCCAGGTCGAGGTGTGGCATGAGCGCAGGTTACCGGGGTGCGAGCATGCGCCGAGGTCGCTCAAGGGGGTTACCGATGGGCCGGAACCTTCGACGCTCGCCGTTAGTCTTTCCGGCATGACATCCGAGGGACCGCGCCACGCCTGGGGCCATGGTCTGGCCACGGAGCAGGTCGTCGGTGTCCCTCCCGGGGCCGCCGCTCGGGTCCTGGACGCCTGGTTCCCCGAGCCGCGGCTCGGCACTGACGACGCCGGTGGTGGCCGTGGGCTGATGCCCGCAGAGCTGAGAGCGATGGAGTCCCGCGACGACGACCGAGGGGTTCGCGTCGTGACCGTGACCGTCGAGATCGACCTGGACACCGCGCCCCAGAGTGCGGTCGACGCATACCTGCGCCTGCACCTGCTCTCGCACCGTCTCGTGCAGCCCAACACGATCAACCTCGACGGGATTTTCGGCGTGCTCCCCAACGTGGTGTGGACCAACGTCGGGCCGTGTGCGGTCGAGGGGTTCGAGCAGACCCGGATGCGGCTGCGCCGTCGGGGTCCGGTCCAGGTGCTCTCGGTCGACAAGTTCCCGCGGATGACCGACTACGTGGTGCCGAGCGGGGTGCGGATCGCCGACGCCGCTCGCGTCCGGCTGGGCGCCCATCTCGCGCCCGGGACTACGGTCATGCACGAGGGTTTCTGCAACTACAACGCGGGAACCCTCGGCGCCTCGATGGTCGAGGGCCGGATCGTGCAGGGCGTGGTCGTCGACGACGGCTCCGACATCGGCGGTGGCGCGTCCATCATGGGCACGCTGTCCGGAGGCGGGACCGATCGGGTCCGCGTCGGCAAGCGCTGTCTGCTCGGGGCCCAGTCGGGTCTCGGGATCGCGCTGGGCGACGACTGTGTCGTCGAGGCGGGTCTCTACGTCACGGCGGGCACCAAGGTCACCCTCCCGGACGGTTCGGTGGCCAAGGCCAAGGAGCTGTCCGGGCGCGACAACCTGCTCTTCATCCGCAACTCGGTCACGGGGACCGTCGAGGTGCGCGACCGGTCGGGCGCGGGGATTACCTTGAACGACGCTCTCCATGCGAACGTCTGAGGACCGCGGGAACCTGCCCTCCGACGTTCCCGTGCCCAAACCTGCTTCCCCTGAACGGCAGCCGCGCCGTCGCCGCCGACGCGGTGGCTGGGTGGGCGTTGCGGTGATCCTCGCGGTCGTCGCCGGGGTCGGCGCGGCCGGTTATTGGGCGGTGAACGCCTTGGGCCGGAGCGCGAGCGGGTCCACGTGCTCGGCCACGGCGGCTGGCGCGACCGTGCGGTTCAGCACCGAGCAGACCGCTAACGCCGCGCTCATCGCGGCCGTCTCGGAGAAGCGCGGCCTGCCGGCGCGGGCGGCGACGATCGCCATCGCGACGGCCATCCAGGAGTCGAAGCTGCGCAACCTGACCTTCGGCGACCGCGACTCGGTCGGACTCTTCCAGCAGCGCCCGAGCATGGGCTGGGGCACCCGCGACCAGGTCCTCGACCCGGTCTACTCGACCAACAAGTTCTACGACGCGCTGGTGAAGATCGAGGGCTACGAGTCGATGGAGATCACCAAGGTCGCGCAGGCAGTCCAGAGATCTGCCTACCCCCTCGCGTATGCCGACCACGAGCAGGAGGGGCGGATCCTGGCCTCGACACTGCGCGGACACTCCCCCGCCGGACTCGTCTGCGACCCGGGGGCCATCGAGTCCGGGTCCGACTCGGCGGCGGTGGCCGCCGACCTGAGCAACCAGTACGGCATCGCCTCGACCGTCGACGGAGCCGTTCTCACCGTGACCGCGGCCTCAGCAGAACAGGCCTGGGGCGCCGCGCAGTGGGCAGTCGCGCGGGCCGACTCCTACGGCGTCGACCGGGTTCAGGTGGGTGACCGGGTGTGGTCCCGGCTCGACGATCCGGGGACCTGGACGTCCGGCGCGCCGATGTCGGCGGGCGGCACCGCCACGACGGTGACGATCCGGCTCGGCGGCGTCCAGCCCTGACGGGTGGCGAGCGTCAGCGGTGGCCGAGGTCCACGTAGTCGCGCTCGGTCTCGCCGATGTAGACCTGCCGTGGGCGGCCGATCTTGGTCTCCGGGTCCTCGATCATCTCGCGCCACTGGGCGATCCAGCCCGGCAGCCGCCCGATGGCGAAGAGCACCGTGAACATCTTGGTCGGGAAACCCATCGCCTTGTAGATCAGGCCGGTGTAGAAGTCCACGTTGGGGTAGAGCTTGCGTTCGATGAAGTAGTCGTCGGACAGGGCGATCGACTCGAGCTGCTTGGCGATGTCGAGGAGTGCGTCGTCGCTGCCGAGCTTGGCGAGGATCTCGTCGGCGGTCTTCTTGATGATCGCGGCGCGCGGGTCGTAGTTCTTGTAGACCCGGTGCCCGAAGCCCATCAGGCGTACGCCGTCCTCCTTGTTCTTCACCTTTTTCATAAAGGTGTCCACGTCGTAGTCGGCACGGTTGATGCTCTCGAGCATCTCGAGCACGGCCTGGTTGGCGCCGCCGTGCAACGGTCCGAACAGCGCGTTGATCCCGGCGGAGACCGACGCAAACATGTTGGCCTGGGCGCTACCGACCATCCGGACCGTCGACGTCGAGCAGTTCTGCTCGTGGTCGGCGTGCAGGATGAGCAGCAGGTCGAGGGCCTTGACGACGGTCGGGTCCAGCTCGTAGGGCTCGGCCGGGAAGCCGAACGTCATCCGCAGGAAGTTCTCGGTGAGCGACAGCGAGTTGTCGGGGTAGAGGAACGGCTGCCCCACCGACTTCTTGTGCGCGTATGCGGCGATGGTCGGCAGCTTGGCCAGCAGCCGGACCGTCGAGAGCTCGACCTGCTCCTTGTTGAACGGGTCGAGGCTGTCCTGGTAGAAGGTCGACAGCGCCGACACGGCCGAGGACAGCACCGGCATCGGGTGCGCGTCGCGCGGGAACCCGGAGAAGAACGCCTTGAGGTCCTCGTTCAGCATCGTGTGTCGACGAATCCGGTCCTCGAAGTCGGCCAGCTCCGTCTGGGTCGGCAACGAGCCGTAGATCAGCAGGTAGGCGACCTCGACGAACGAGGACTTCTCCGCGAGCTGGTCGATGGGGTACCCGCGATAACGCAGGATGCCGGCGTCGCCGTCGATATAGGTGATCGCGCTCTTGCAAGACGCGGTGTTGACGAACCCGGCGTCGTAGGTGACGGTGCCGGTCTCCTTGAGCAGCGCGGACACGCTCAGGGCGTCGCTGCCGTCGGTCGCCGGGACTGCCGGCAGGACGAGGCTCTTGTCGTCGACGGTGAGCTTGGCCTGCGATACGTGGGTGGTCATCGGTGGCTTCCTCCTTGGTGCCCGGCGACTTCGACAGTGCCAGACGCGGACCCGACGCTACCCCAGAGTAGGTATCCGCAGTATGTGGAGTCCGTCACCAGCGCTGCGCCGCCGACGCGACGCGCTCGTCGGTCGCTGTGAGGGCCACCCGGACGTGGCGCTCCCCTCGGGCGCCGTAGAACGAACCGGGAGCCACGAGCACACCGCGGTCGGCGAGCCAGGCAAGACTCTCCCAACAGCCATCCCCCTGCGTCGCCCACAGGTAGAGACCGGCACTCGACAGGTCGATCCGAAAGCCCGCGCGCTGCAACGCATCTCGCAGGATCTCGCGCCGCGACGCATACCGGGTCCGTTGTTCGACCACGTGCCCGTCGTCGCCCAGCGCCGCGACCATCGCGCACTGCACCGGCCAGGGGACGATCATCCCCGCGTGCCTGCGGACCTCGAGCAGGCGGGCCACCAGGGCAGGGTCGCCGGCGGCGAACGCTGCCCGGTAACCCGCGAGGTTGGACTGTTTGGACAGCGAGTAGACCGCGAGCAGCCCTTCGTGGCTCCCGCCGCAGACGCGCGGGTCGAGGATGCTTGGGACGGGTTCGCCGTCCCAGCCGAGCTCGGCGTAACACTCGTCGGACGCGACCACGACGCCGTTCTGGCGTGCCCAGGCGACCACCTTGGCGAGGTGCGCGACACCGAGCACCTGACCGGTGGGGTTGCTCGGGCTGTTGACCCAAAGCAGCCGAGGACGGGTGGCCGTGGTCTGCGGACCGTATGCCGCGAACCCATCGACCACGACCGGCCGCGCCCCGGCGAGGCGTGCGCCGACGTCGTAGGTCGGGTACGCCACCGCGGGAATGCCCACCACGTCACCGGAACCCAGCCCCAGCAACGTCGGCAGCCACGCCACGAGCTCCTTGCTGCCGATCGTCGGCAGCACCCCGTCCGGGTCGACGTCGGGCACCCCGCGCCGCCGGGCGAACCAGGCGGCGACAGCCTCACGGAGCGTCGGCGTACCCCAGGTCTGGGGGTAGCCGGGCGCGTCGGAGGCAGCCGCGAGCGCCTCCTGGACGACGAGCGGAGTGGGGTCGACCGGGGTACCGACCGAGAGGTCCACGATCCCGCCCGGGTGCCGCGAGGCGATCTGCTTGTATGCCGCGAGCGAGTCCCAGGGGAAGTCAGGAAGGGCCGAGATCACCTGACGAGCACGGTCATCGGGTCACTCGTGCTCCTGCGGCGGCAGCGCCTCGATGATCGGGTGGTCCTTGGCGATGACGCCCATCTTTGCGGCTCCACCGGGACTGCCCAGGTCGTCGAAGAACTCGACGTTGGCCTTGTAGTAGTCGGCCCACTGCTCGGGGACGTCGTCCTCGTAGTAGATCGCCTCGACAGGACAGACCGGTTCGCAGGCACCACAGTCGACGCACTCGTCGGGGTGGATGTAGAGCGAGCGCTCACCTTCGTAGATGCAGTCGACCGGGCACTCGTCGATGCACGCCTTGTCCTTGAGGTCGACGCACGGTTGGGCGATGACGTAGGTCATGGAACGGTGGTCCTCCTGCCGGGCGATCGGTGTCACCACCTAGTATGCCGACTCGTCGCTGTCCGCGGCGGGCGGGGCCGCTTCGGCGGGCGTCGTCCCCCGCCTTCCCGACCCCACCTGGAGCGTCGATGAGCACCCCACCGACCGGCGGCCCGGCGGACCGCTACGGCCCTTCGCGCGGCCGCCACGTCGCTTCGGACAACCCGCTGCGGGTGGGCCAGCGGGTGGTCGTCCGACACCGCCGACCCGCCGGGTCGCATCCCCCGCTGACCGACGTCGTCGGCACGGTCGTTGCGCTCGACGACATCTCGGTGACGGTCGCCACCGTGAGAGGCGAGGTGGTGGTCGCCCGGGCCGACTTCGTCGCCGTCAAGGCGGTGCCGCCCGCTCCAGTCCGACGCGGGCGGCCGCACCAGGCGATCGGGGCCACCGACCTCGAACGCGTGATGTCCGACGGGTGGCGCGCGGTCGAGGAGGAGTGGCAGGGAGGCTGGCTGCTGCGCGCGTCCAGCGGGTTCACGCACCGCGGCAACTCGGTTCTGTCCCTGGGTGAGCCAGGCGGCACCCTCGACGCCGCGATCAGTTCGGCCGAGCGCTGGTATGCTGCCCGCGATCTTCCCCCGAAGTGGCAGTTGCCCCTCCCGGCCGGTGGCGAGGCCGCAGAGGGGGCGCTGGGCGCGCAGCTGATGAGCCGCGGTTACACCGTCCGGCTGCCCACCCTCGTCATGACCGGCGCAAGCTCCGACGTGACCGCGCTGACGGAGTCGTCCGTCCTCGTGACCGTCGACGCGAGCCTGACGATGCCCTGGCTCGAGGCATACGCGCGGCAGCGAACGATCGTGCCGGGCGTGACGGAGCAGCTGCTCACGAGCTCGGCCGGCCAGCTGTTCGCGTCGGTCACCGCCAAGGGTGGGCGCGTCGTCGCCGTCGCCAGGATGTCGGTGCACCCCGGCTGGGGCGGCCTCCAGGCACTGTGGGTCGACCCGGATCGGCGGGGCCGCGGCACGGGACGGACCCTGGTCCAGGCCCTGGCGGCCCTGGCCCGGGACAACCGGATGCCGTCGATGTTCCTCCAGGTAGAGCAGGACAACGACGCGGCCATCGCGCTGTACCGCTCGGTGGGGTTCACGACCCACCACACGTACGTCTACCTGTCGCGCTGAGGCCCACGTCTCCGCGCGGAGGCCCCACGAGCGCGCCTGTTGCGTCCGACGTTTCGGTAGCCCTGGCCGCCACTTCGTCGGACGCAACCCAACGGTCGGTGCGTTGCGTCCGACGTTTCGGTAGTCCTGGCCACCACTTTGCCGGACGCGGTCGTTTTCCACATCCCACAACGCGTTTGTCCCACAGTCCACAGCGCCGACGACGCCACCCGCGCCGCTCTCGATGAACCAGCACGATCGCCCTCATGGGTCAACGAAAAGAAGCGAGTCAGCGGCGACGCGACTCAGCCGTGTCCGAACTCGCCGATATACAGGGAGGCCTGGTCCGGGTAGCCCAGCTACGCGAGCTCGGCGTCTCGCGAGGTCGTCAGCGCGCGCAGGTGGCCGGCGGGCGCTGGTCTTGCGTGCCATACCGGGGTGTGCTCCTGGCCCACGACGACGAACAGCTTTCGCGATGGTGGTCCGCCGTCGCGGTGAGCGGGACCGATGCCGCACTGGGAGGGATCACGGCGCTGCACGCAGCAGGGTTGGAGGGGTACTGCGAGGAGCGGATGCACATCTGGGTTCGCAAGTCGTCCAGGGTCGTTCGGACCAACGGGATCGTCGTCCACGAGACGCGGCGGTGGAACGAGGTCGACGTGATGCCGGCGGGCATTCGCAGGTCGACGTCTTCGGTTGCCACCATCCAGGCGGCTTTGTGGGCGTCCACCCCCCGACAGGCGGTACTCGCTTTGGTCATGCCCGTCCAGCAGCGCATCGCCCGAGCCGCCGATGTCGCAGTCGAGCTGAGCCGCGTGAAGCGTCACCGGTACGCGGCCGTTCTTCGAGCAGCACTGGGCGATGTGATCGACGGCGCACAGTCGCTCAACGAGCTCGACTTCGCCGCGCTGTGCCGATCACACGGACTGCCGGAGCCCACTCGGCAGCTGGTGGCCCGCACGCCCGAGGGGCGGTGCTATCTCGACGTCTCGTGGGATCGGTACGGCGTGGCCCTCGAGGTCAACGGGATCGGCCACGGACGAGTGGAACAGATCCTCAAGGACAACTTCCGCGCGATCGACCTGCAGCTGCGTGGCGAGACGGTCATCGAGCTCTCGGTGCTCACGCTGAGGGCTCGGCCCGACGAAGCGATGGCCCGGGTCGGTGCCGTCCTGCGAGCACGAGGATGGTCAGGCGTACGCGATCGGTAGTGCTGCAGAGGCGCGTTGCCGCTGTTGAAGGCGCGCGTTGCGTCCGACGTTTCGGTCGCCCTGGCCACCACTTGGTCGGACGCAACCCCGAAGGCGCGCGCTGCGTCCGACGTTTCGGTCGCCCTGGCCACCACTTGGTCGGACGCAACCCCGGGCGGTGCACAAGGCGACCGCGGTTCAGCGGGCTGCGAGCGCCGCCCGCCACAGGTGCATCGTCGCCACCGACCGGTGCGGCGACCACCGGGCGGACGCCGCCAGATCGACTCCCAGCACCGCGGCGCCCTGCCGAGCCACGAGGTCGCTCGACAGTAGGACGTCGGGGTCTCGGCAGAGGCGCATGACGACGTAGTCGGCCGTCCACGGTCCGATCCCGGGCAGCGCGATCAGGCTGCGCCGCAACGCAACCGGGTCGCTGTCAGGCTCGAGGACGAGGTCTTCTCCAGCCACGGCCGCCGCGGCCCCAACCACCGCCGCCACCCGGCGCCCCGGCCCCGTCAGCACCTCTGCGCCGTGCTCGGCCACCGCCTCCGCGGTCGGCATCAGCCGCCACCCCTCGGCGGGGTCACCGACGGCCCGTCCGAGCGAAACCACCAGCCGGCCGAGGTGGGTACGCACCGCCGCCAGGGAGATCTGCTGGCCCACCATCGTGCGCAGCAGCAGCTCCCACCCGTCGACGACACCCGGGACCCGAACTCCCGGCGCCTGCGCGACCGTCACGGCCAGAGCTGGGTCGGCACCGAGGGCGAGGTCTGCGGCCCGGCCGTCACTGTCGAGGTCGAGCAGTCGCCGAACGGTGGCGATCGCCTCGGCGCGGTCGGTCTGCTGCGTCAACCGCAGCCCCACCCCGACGTCATCGCCGAGACGCAGGGACACCAGGGCCGGGCCACCGGTCAGCAGCACGGTGCGGGTGTAGCCGTCCGCGTCGTACCGTTCGACGCCTGGCACCGCGTGTGCCTCGAGGTACCAGCGCATCCAGGCCGCGTCATACGGCACCGGCAGCGTCAGACACTCGGGTACCTGCACACCCAGCCGGTTCACGAGAGAGTGTCGTACCTGCCGCGGTAGTACACGAGCGCATCTCCCGGGTGCTCGGCGAGGTCCACCGACAGGACCTCCCCCACGACGATCGTATGGTCGCCCGCCACTATCAGCTCGGTGGTTCGGCACTCGACGGTCGAGAGGACGACGTCGAGAAGGGGTACGCCGGTGCGCGGGCCGGCGTGATGGGCCACGCGGTCCAGCTGCCCATGCAGCGGTCGGCCTCGGGTGGCCAGCCAGTCGGCCGCGGGCCGAGCCGAACCGGGCAGGATGTTCACGGCCCACACGCCCGACTCGATGATCGCGTCGTGGAAGCGGGCCTCGCGCTCGACGCAGACCAACAGCAGCAGGGGTTCGAGGGACACCGAGGTCACGGCGTTGGCGGTCATCGCATGGTCGAGGCCGCCCGCTCTGGTGGTCACGATGGTCACGCCGCTCACCAGACGCCCCATGGCCTGCCGGTACTCGTCGGACGTGGGCAGCGCGAGGGACCCGAAGGAGTCCGCATCGTCGAAGGTCACGCGGCGACCTGCTCGAGCGCCGTCCCAGAGCCCACGTCGAGATCACCGTTCAGCCTCAGCCTCAGCTCGGGATAGTCATGCACGACCGTCGAGCCTAACTACGCGACATCAGCTCGTAGGCCAGGGGGCCGGTGTGCGCGCGAGCGCCCGTGAGAGGGTCGACGCGCACGAACGCCTCGCGACCGGCGAGCCGTGCGGCGACGTCGTTGGTCAGGGCGTAGTACCAGCCGTCCCAGACCCGCAGCTGGGTGCGGTGGGCGTCGAGCGCCGCGATCTGGGTGGGAACATGCACCGGGTCGTCGACCGCGTGCGTGACCACGTCGTCGTCCACCGTCGAGGCGATCAGCGGGTCGTCGGCAGCCGGGACGGCGATGCCCAGGTTCTCGGGCACGTGGTCGCGCAGCCAGGCCCGGTCCTGGGCGACCCAGGACCGCGGGGTGTGGATGTGGAAGGTGGAGGCGGGCCGCTCCTCAGGCCCGAGCTGGCGCAGCGCAGCCATGGTCACCCGGTGGGTCTGGATGTGGTCGGGGTGCTCGTACCCCCCGGTGGCGTCATAGGTGACGACGACGTCGGGCCGAAGCCGGCGCAGGTGCTCCGCCACCTGGAACCCGACCCGTTCGACGTCCGCCCGGGCGAACGCTCGCGGATGGTTCCACGACGGCATACCGGCCATCCCACTGTCTCGCCAGGTGCCGCCGCCGTCGCCCCCGTCGGCCCGCTCCTCGCCGAGCACCCCGTGCTGCACACCGAGCCGGTCCATCGCTGTGCGCAGCTCCTCGCGGCGCCACGGCCCGAGCGGGTCGCCCTCGGCGCCCTGCAGGTGGGCGAGCTCCGGCGGGACGACTTCGCCCTCCTCACCGAGCGTGCAGGTGAGGGTATGCACGTCGTCACCAATCGCGACGTGGTGCGCCATGGTGATGCCGCAGGTGAGCGTCTCGTCGTCCGGGTGTGCGTGGACGAAGAGCAGCCGGGCCATCAGATGACCTGGCGCTCCTCAGGGAAGTGGCAGGCCACCCGGTGGCCGGGTGCGACTTCGAGCGGCAGGGGTATCTCGTCGGCGCACCGCTGCTGGGCCTTCGGGCACCGGGTGCGGAAGACGCACCCGCTCGGGGGGTTCTGCGGCGAGGGGAGGTCACCCTTGAGCAGGATTCGGTTCTTCTTCGCCTCCTTCCTCGGATCGGGAGTCGGCACCGCCGAGAGTAGCGCGTGCGTGTAGGGGTGCAGTGGGTGCTCGTAGAGGGTGTCGCGCGGAGCCTCCTCCATGAGCTTACCGAGATACATCACCACGACGCGGTCGGAGATGTGACGCACGACCGAGAGGTCGTGCGCGATGAAGACGTAGGCGAGGTTCTGCTCGTCCTGGATGTCCTCCAGCAGGTTGATGACCTGCGCCTGGATGGAGACGTCGAGCGCGGAGACTGGCTCGTCGCAGACGACCAGCTGCGGCTTGAGCGCGATGGCCCGGGCCACCCCGATGCGCTGTCGCTGACCCCCGGAGAACTCGTGAGGGTAGCGGTTGTAGTGCTCCGGATTGAGGCCGACCCGCTCCATCAGGCCCTGCACTGTCTTGCGCGTCCCGCCCTCCGGGTGGATACGCTGAATATCGAACGGGGCAGCGATGATGGACCCGATGGTCTGCCGCGGGTTCAGCGATCCGTAGGGGTCCTGGAAGACCATCTGCATCTCCCGGCGCAGCCGGCGCAGATCGGGACCGCTGACCTTGGTGATGTCGTTGCCGGCGAACTCGATCGTCCCACCCGTCGGCTCCAGGAGGCGCAGCAGGGTACGCCCGGCCGTGGACTTGCCACACCCGGACTCACCCACGAGACCGACTGTCTCCCCCGGGTACAGTTCGAACGAGATCCCGTCCACGGCCTTAACCGGCGCTTCCGCTCGCCGCACCAGTGTCTGCCGCCACTGCGGGAAGTACTTCTCCAGACCGGTCAGGCGCAGCAGCGGCGTTCCTGTCCGCAACGGCGAGTCGCGAAGCTCCCCGGCCACGCTTCCGTCTTGGCGGGTGGAGGCGACGGGCCGTGTCACAGTCGCGCCACCGCCCTGCGAACCGGACACTGGAGCCGTGGGTTCTGTCAGATCCACAGAAATCTCGTTGGAGTTCTCAACGAGGCGTTCGGCCTGCTCGCCGGGTCCGCGGAACTCGTTGTTGCCCCGGTCGATCGGACCTGACTGGGGCCCGATGATCGGCCCGTCGGAGTAGGGACGGTCTGTCATGGCGTTGACTCTCTTCTCACAGCCGGGGTTTGACGACGGTCTCGAAGAGCTCCGCACGGCGCTCAGTGGGGATGTGGCACCTCGCCAGATGCCCTGGTCTTGCTTCTTCCAGGCCGGGGACGACCGTTTTGCAGGCGTCACCGGGCACCTCGGCCCGGAAGGCACAGCGCGGGTGGAACGCACAACCGGACGGCACGTTGATCAGCGAGGGAGGGTTGCCGGGCACGGGGTCCAGCCGGCTCTGCCGGACCCGGTCGAGCCGGGGCATCGACGAGAGCAGGCCCCACGCATACGGATGCTCGGGTTGGTAGAAGACGTCGTTGACCTGGCCGTGCTCGACGGCCTTCCCGGCGTACATCACCAGGATCTCGTTGGCCATCTCGGCAACTACGCCGAGGTCGTGGGTGATCATGATGATCGCCGAGCCGAACTCGGCCTGCAGATCACGCATGAGATCGAGGATCTGGGCTTGCACCGTGACGTCGAGCGCCGTGGTCGGCTCGTCGGCAATCAGTAGCGAGGGGTCGTTGGCCAGCGCCATGGCGATCATGGCGCGTTGCCTCATGCCACCAGAGAACTCGTGCGGGTACTGGTCGGCACGCTTCTTCGGGTTGGGTATCCCGACCCGGCCGAGCAGGTCGACCGTTCGTGACTTGGCCGCCGCCTTGGACATATCGCTGTGATGGACCCTGATGCCCTCGACGATCTGGGCGCCGACGGTGTAATAGGGGTGCAGCGCGGAGAGGGGATCCTGGAAGATCATCGCCATCTTGTTGCCGCGCAGCGTGCGGATCCGTTCGTTGCTCACCCCCATGAGGTCTTCCCCGTCGAGGAAGATCGAGCCGGAGGTACGCGCCCTCGTGTTGCGGTGCAGGCCGAGAATCGCCTGGCTGGTCACCGACTTCCCGGACCCGGACTCGCCGACGATTCCGATCGTCTGCCCCTTTTCCAGGTCGAAGGTCAACCCGTCGACGGCCTTGACCAGACCGTCGTCCGTGGGGAAGTGCACCTTCAGGTCGACGACCCGCAGATAGCTGCCCTGGGTATCGCCGGGCGCAGCGACCTCCTGGGCAACCTGCGTGTGCCCGCTGCGCGTTCGCAATGGCGTCATCTGGTGTTCTCCTCCACGCTCAGCTCAGGCGAACCCGAGGATCGATGACACCGTAGAGGACGTCGACGATGAGGTTGGCGACCACGATGAAGAACGACGCCACAATGACGATCCCCACGATCACCGGTAGGTCTGTGTCGGTGATGGCCCGGATGGCGGTCCAGCCCAGGCCTTGGAAGTTGAAGACCTGCTCGCTGATGATGGCGCCTCCGAGCAGACCGCCGAGGTCGAGGCCCGCGGCTGTGACGATCGGGGTCAGCGCCGCTCGCAGACCATGGCGGCGGATCACGGTGAAGTTCTTCACCCCCTTGGCGCGGGCCGTGCGGATGTAGTCCTCCGCCATCGTCTCGAGCATGTAGGCGCGCGTCAGGCGGACATAGCTGGCCATGAAGATCACGGCGAGGGTCACTGAGGGCAGGAATATCCCCTGGGCCCAGAGCAACGGGTTATCGGTCAGCGCGGTGAACTCCGGCACGGGGACGAACTGCCACTTGATGGCGACGAAGGACAGCAGGATCTGCCCGATGAAAAAGCTCGGCAACGAGAACCCGATCAGCGCGAGCCCGACGATGAGCCGGTCGGCCCACGTGCCGCGTCGCAGAGCGGCCACGATGCCACCCGCGATGCCGAACACCATCCACAGCACGAAGGCTCCGAGCGCGATCGAGGCGGTGACGGGAAGGCCGGTCTTGATGATGTCGGTGACGAACTGGTTCTTGAACCTCGAGTAGCCGAGGCAGGGGGCGGAGCAGGTGACGACGAGCTCGGGGTTGGACGCTTTGAGAGCGGGGTCGTCGGGGAAGTCGCGCGGGACGAAAAGGCCCTTGATGAAGGACGCGTACTGCACGGTGATGGGTTTGTCGAAGCCGAGGGCCTTGCGGTTGCCTTCGATGACAGCCGGCGTGCAGTTCTTCGCGCAGGTGAGCCGCGCCGGGTCCTCCGGTGAGGCGAAGAAGATGAGAAAGGTGGTGATGCTGATGACGATCAGCATGATCACCACGGAGATCAGCCGCCGGACGATGTAGAAGAACATGTGCTCGCACCAGTCGGTGCTTCACCTACCTCTCGATCAGGGGTGTGCGGCTGGTGCCGGACGGGGATTTGCCTCCCCGCCCGGCACCAGCCGACGGTCGTCCTGCGCTGAGCTACCGCACTACCTATGAGCTACCTATGAGCTACCGGACTACTTGACCGAGATGTTGGCCAGGTCGACGTAGCCACCCATGAGGGGGTTGGTCTCGAAGTTCTTGACATTCGAACCCCAGGCGAAGGTGAACTTCTGGTTGATGAGCGGGATCACGCCGCCCTTCTTGCTGATCATCTCGTCGATGTCACCCCAGGCCTTCTCACGGGCATCGGCGTCGGCGATGAGGTAGGCAGCGTCGATCGCCTTGTTGACCTCGTCGTCGTTGAAGTACCCGTAGTCCTGACCGGAGCCACCCGCGCTGATGTTGACCCGGCCGTCGAACAGCGGGGGCAGCACGGCAGATCCGGACGGCCAGTCAGCACCCCAGCCAGCCCAGAAGACGTCCCTGGTGGCATAGGCCGGGCCCTGGATCGTCGCGTAGTACTTGTCGGTGATGCCCTCGAGCGTCACGTTGAAGCCGGCCTTGTCCCAGGTCTCCTTCATCGCCGCGAACGCCTTGTCCGCGGTGGGCCGCTTCCGGTAAGCAACCGTGATGGCGACCGGGGTGGCCACGCCGGCGTCCGCCAGGACCTTCTTGGCCGCATCCGGGTCTCCGGCTGTCGGGGCGTTGAACGGGTTGAACTTCTTGAAGCACTTCAGCGTCGGGTTGCACATCGCATAGGTCGGGGTCTCGGCCTGCGAGCCGCCGTACGCGGTGACGTAGGCATCGCGGTTGGTCGACATGGCGAACGCCTGACGGACCTTCTCGTTGGACATGACCTTGGACTTGAAGTTGGGCTGGACGTAGTCCGTGTACGGGGCAGGGACGGTAGCGGACCGCTTGACCGCGTCGGGGCTGCCGGCCAGCTGTGGGAGCGTGGAGGGAGTCGCCTGGATAGCGCTGATCGCATTCTTGTCGTCGCCCGAGTTGGCGATCAGGCGCTGGAAGATCGTTTCCGTCTGCACGCCGTTGGTGTACTGAATGATGTCCGGCAGGGCCTTGCGGACCTTGTCGCTGCCGGCGTCCCAGTTCGGGTTGCGCACCCACTTGCCGCCCTTGTTGGGGTCATAGGTGCCCTCGAGCATGTACGGACCGTCGGAGAACGGCGTGAAGTCGCTCTTGTCACCCTTGTCCTGGTCCTGGCGGAAGGGGGCAACCGCAAGCAGCGCAGCCGTCTGGACGTTGAAGTCCGCCCATGGCTTGCTGAACTTGAAGGTGATGGTCTGACCGTCGCAGGTCACCGCCTTGTCGAACAGGTCCTGACCATCCTTGGTGTAAGGCCCGGCGTAGGCAGAGACGTCGTTGCCCTTGTCGTCCTTTTTGGTGGGGATGTCCAAGAAGGTGATCATGTAGTTCGGGCCGCCAGTGATGACGTCCTGGGCGAACGTTCGCGACACCCCGTACTTGAGGTCCGCGCAGGTGACCGGCTTTCCGTCCTGCCACTTCGCGGTGTCGCCGAGGGTGAACTTCCAGGTCTTGCCCTGGTCGGACATGGTGCCCATGTCGGTCGCCAGGTCGGGGACCAGCTTCGCGTCCTTACCGGGCGAGTACGTCGTCAGGGTGCGCGCGTAGGTGCGGCTGGCGAACTGGATGTCCGCGCCGATGTAGACCCGCTGTGGGTCCAGGTGCTCGGTGGGACCGAGGTTGAGCATGGTCAAGGTCCCGCCCTTGGCCCCTTCAGCAGCCGAGCTCGGCGAGGTGGTCGAGCCGCCGCCGCTGCTGCTGCACGCAGCCGCAGTAACAGCCACAACGGCGCCGAGAGCGACGGCTGTCGCCCCCTTCTTCGTGCGCATCATGCGTTCTCCTTGTATGCACTGACCACCACGAGCAACGCGGCAGTGATTCCCGCAGCGATTGCTGCGGAGGTGACGACGTAGCCGGGTTCGGCGACGTCGGGCTGGGGGGCTGACCGGGATGCCTGGACGCTGATCATGAACGACCCGACTTGGGGTCGAGGGCGTCGCGCAGGCCGTCACCGAGCAGGTTGAAGGCCAGCACCAGGATGACAACGGTGAGGCCCGGGAAGAGGAAGTAGGCAGGGTCGGCCAAGGCGTAGCTGACCGAGTCGTTGAGGATCGCGCCCAGGGACGCGGTCGGCGGGTTGATCCCGACACCAAGGAAACCCAGGGCCGCCTCGGCCGAGATGAACTGAGGCATGATCAGCGTCGTGTAGACCAGGATGGGCGCCCAGAGGTGCGGTAGCAGCTCCTTGACATAGATCCGTCCGCGACGGGCGCCGAGCGACCGGGCCGCCTCGACGAACTCGCGTTCTCGCAGCGACAGCACCTGACCACGGATGATGCGGGCGAAGAACGGCCACCCGAAGAAGCCAAGTACGATGATCATGAAGGCGATCTTGGGGCCCGGCGCGCTGTCCGCCTGTCCCATGACGACCGCGATGCGGTGCACGAGGACGGCCTGCAGCGACAGCAGCATCAAGGTGCTGGGAAAACTGAGGACGAGGTCCATGAAGCGGCTGAGGATCGTGTCGACAACCCCGCCGCTGAAGCCGGAGATCAACCCTATCGCCGTGCCGAGGATGATCGCGAACAACGTGGCGAGGACGGCCACCAACAGTGACGTCGTCATTCCCGTGATGATCCGGGAGAACAGGTCGCGTCCGGTTCCCGGCTCGACACCGAGCGGGTGGGACCCGCTCATCCCGCCAGCGAAACCACCAGGGATCGAGCCCAGGTCCTGCACGAGGTCGGGGTGCTGGTCGTCGGGCTTGAGAAGACCCCACCGCACGAGCAGAGGGGAGATGGCTCCGACGACGAGAAACAGGATCGACAGCACGAGCGCGATCATCGTCACCTTGTCGCGCCGCAGCCGCGCCCCGAAGATCTGCCACGGTGAACGCCCCTTGATGGCCACCGCGCCATCCGTGGCCGAGAGGTCGAGGGGAACCCCCTCGATGAGGTCCTCTTGACCGGGGGCAACCGTCATACGTCGACCAACCTCACCTGAGTGTGGAGTGGGACGGTCCCGCACCGTGCCCGAACGTCGAAACCATAGACCAGCGGCGCCAGTGCGTGGACGCGGTATCGGATACGTCGCCGGATCGTGACCGAAGCATCTCTGTCCTGAGACATCTCTGTGAAAAGTCTCTCGGTCTTGAACCCGGTTCAGTCCCCGCCGTGCTCGACCTGGATGGCGGCGAGGTCGACGCGGCCGCCGAGCAGCACGTTGTCCTGATACGCGTCCACGCCGGACCCGTGCACGAGCACCCGCTGGCGGGCCGCGAGCGGCAGGACGTCGCCGGCGGCCACCAGCCGCATGTCGAGCGCGGACCAGGCCGTGTTGCGGGCGACCAGGTCCGGCGTCCCTGCGGCGGCCGCCGCCTCGGCGACGAGCGCGGGGTCCGGACCGCGACCGGGTGCCGCGTCTCGCGTGACCATCTCCGGCAACACGGCTCCACCGCTCGGCCACGCGGCACTCAGACTGGTCCAGGTGAGGTCGTAGCTGCTCGTCCCTGTAGCTGCGGGTGTGACTCCAGCCCCCACTGGGACGAGTGAGACGACGAAGCCGGCCTTGGCCCACGTCGTGGCGAGCGCGCGTACGGCCCGGTCGGTGGCTCCCGACGCGGGATAGGCGACCCGCAAAGGGACTGGGAGGGTCAGCCCGGCTGCCTGCAGCACGGACTTCGCGGCTGCGGCGTCGGGGGAGGTCGGCACGTCGACCGAACCGTCTTCGGCCCGTCCCGGGACGCTGCGCGGGAGCGCGGAGGTGACCGGCTGCATGGCCGACCCGTCGGCGGCGACATAGGCCTGCCGGTCGGTCGACAGGGCCAGCGCCCGGCGTACCTGGGGGTTCGAGCCCACCGGAGACGCAGGGTTGGGCAGCAGCGCGTCCACCTCTCCGGAGTCGGGTCGCGTGGTCCGGGCGGCGAGGCTCGGCTCCTCGAGCTGCGGGTAGACCGCCGGTGGCACCTCCACCCAGGTGACCGCCGTATGCGCGTCTCCGGTGTCGTCGACGATCTGCTGCACGACGGACGTGCCGGCGGGCAGGACCTCGACCTCGATGACGTCCGGCCAGGCCAACCGGACCGGGTCGTCGCGGCCGACCCACTTGCGGTTGCGCACGAACCGGCCCCCCTCCCCCGGGTGCCAGACGCCTTCGAGCATGTACGGCCCGTTGGAGAACACCGAAAAGCGGTCCGAGCGGTCGGTGTCCTGGTCCTTGCGCACCGGACCGAAGGCGGGCAGCGAGACGATCTCGTCGAAGTCGTACCGAGGGCTGTTGAGGTGGAACGTGATCTGTTGAGCGGTGCAGGTGACCGCCTTGTCGTAGAGGTCCTGGCCGACCCCCGACCAGGGACCCTGGTATGCCGATACGCGGGTCCCGTCGGACGCGGTCGTCGCAGAGATGTCGAGCAGCTGGACGGCCTGCGTCGAACCACCCGTCATCCGGTCCCTGGCAAAGCTGCGGGACACCCCGTACTTCACGTCGGCACAGGTGACGAACCGCCCGTCCTGCCAGGTGGCGTCCGAAACGATGGGGAAGGACCAGGTGCGCCCGTCGTCCTGAACTGTCCCGGTGGTCGTCGCCAGGTCTCCGACGAGTCCTGGGAGGAACCCCACCCCGGCCGGGGCGTGGGTCGTCAGGGTGCGCAGGTAGGTGCGGATCGCGAACGAGCCCTCGGGGCCAGAGCCGATGCGTTGTGGGTCCCAGGCGCCCACGTCCTGGTCCAGCAGCAGGTGGAGGGTCCCGCCGCGCGCCGTGGGCGAGGTGGAGGCCAGCTGTTTGGTGGAGCACCCGGTGAGAAAGAAGCTGACGCAGAGCAGGAGAGCGGTGGCGGCCGCCCCATCCGCTCGCAGAGCTCTGGACCGCGACATCAGAGCCAACCCGGCGCGCTCAGACTCGCGCGGCCAGCTCGGACTTCGCCGCCGACCGCGCCCGGGCGGCTGTGCGCGCACGCTCGGTGGCGTCCAGGACGACCTTGCGGATCCGCACCGCCTCGGGCGTGACCTCGACGCACTCGTCCTCCCGGCAGAACTCCAGCGACTGCTCGAGGCTGAGGTTGCGCGGCGGCACGATCTTCTCGAAGTTGTCCGAGGAGGAGGCACGCACGTTGGTGAGCTTCTTCTCCTTGGTGATGTTGACGTCCATATCGTCGGCCCGGGAGTTCTCGCCCACGATCATGCCCTCGTAGACCTCGGTCGTCGGCTCGGTGAACAACGTGCCGCGCTCCTGGAGGTTGACCATCGCGTAGGCGGTCACCACCCCCTTGCGGTCGGACACGAGCGAGCCGCTGGTCCGGGTGGTGATGGCGCCGTACCAGGGCTCGTAGTCCTCGAAGACGTGGTGGGCGATGCCGGTCCCCCTTGTCTCGGTGAGGAACTCGGTGCGGAAGCCGATCAGCCCGCGAGACGGCACGAGGAACTCCATCCGGATCCAACCGGTGCCGTGGTTGGTCATCTGCTCCAATCGACCCTTGCGGGCCGCGAGGATCTGGGTGATCGGCCCGAGGAACTCCTCCGGGGTGTCGATGGTGAGGCGCTCGACTGGCTCCTCGACCTTGCCGTCGACCTCCCGGGTGACCACCTGCGGCTTGCCGACGGTCAGCTCGTGGCCCTCGCGGCGCATCTGCTCCACGAGGATCGCGAGGGCCAGCTCCCCGCGCCCCTGGACCTCCCAGGTGTCGGGGCGCTCGGTCGTGAGGATCCTCAAGGACACGTTGCCGACGAGCTCGCGGTCGAGCCGGTCCTTGACCATCCTGGCCGTGACCTTGGCACCGCGGACGCGACCGACCATGGGGCTGGTGTTGGTGCCGATCGTCATCGAGATGGCCGGCTCGTCCACGGTGATCAGCGGCAGCGGGACCGGGTTGTCGGCGTCGGCCAGGGTCTCGCCGATGGTGATCTCCGGGATACCGGCGACCGCGATGATGTCGCCGGGACCGGCGCTCTCGGCCGGCTTGCGCTCCAGGGCCTCGGTCATCAGCAGCTCGGTGATCTTGACCTTCTGCTGGCTGCCGTCGTGACGGCACCAGGTGACCTGCTGGCCCTTGGAGATCGTGCCGTTGAACACCCGCAGCAGCGCGAGGCGGCCGAGGAAGTTGGAGGAGTCGAGGTTGGTGACGTGCGCCTGCAGGGGGAGCTCGTCGTCGTAGACCGGCGCCGGGATGGTGTCGAGGATGGTCGAGAAAAGCAATTCGAGATCAGGCTGGTCCGGCATCTCGCCGTTCTCCGGGCGGTTCGTCGACGCACGGCCGGCCCTGGCGGACGTGTAGACGATGGGAAACTCGATCTGGTGCTCGTCGGCGTCGAGGTCGAGGAAGAGCTCATAGGTCTCGTCGACGACCTCGGCGATGCGGGAGTCGGGACGGTCGACCTTGTTGATGCACAGGATCACCGGCAGGTGCGCCGCGAGCGCCTTGCGCAGGACGAAACGAGTCTGGGGCAGCGGCCCCTCGGACGCGTCCACGAGTAGCACGACCCCGTCGACCATGGAGAGCCCGCGCTCGACCTCGCCACCGAAGTCGGCGTGGCCGGGGGTGTCGATGATGTTGATCGTCACGCCACTGGCGAGACCCGCGTCGGCCGCCGCCTTGCCCTGGTAGTGGACGGCGGTGTTCTTCGCGAGGATCGTGATGCCCTTTTCACGCTCGAGGTCACCGGAGTCCATGGCGCGTTCGTCGACGTGCTGGTGCTCGCCGAACGCCCCCGACTGCCACAGCATCTTGTCGACCAGGGTGGTCTTGCCGTGGTCGACGTGCGCGATGATGGCGACGTTCCTGATGTCGTCGCGAGTGCGTGGAGCCATGCCCTAATTCTCTCAGGGTTTCGGGCGGTCCCCGACCATCCGGCGCTCCAGCAGACGCACGATCGGCAGGTCCGCGGCGAGCCAGCCGACGGCATACAGGTCGCCGGCCTGCAGCCAACGCAGCTCGTCGTGGTCCTCGAGGGGCCGTGGTGTGCCCTCCGTCACCACGGCGAACCAGATGTCCATGCGGTAGCGGTCGCCGAGCGGCCAGCTCCCGTCGTCGCTCTCGGCCGGGATCGGGTCGCCGAGCACCACCGTCACCCCGAGCTCCTCGTGGATCTCGCGGTGCAGTGCGTCCACGCGGGTCTCGCCCGGGTCGACCTTGCCGCCGGGGAACTCCCACCCGCCCGCGAGCGTCGGCGGTTCGGTGCGCCTCGCGGCGAGCAGCCGGATCGGGTGCGCAAGGTCGTCGACGATCGCCGCCGCCACCACGCGTACCGGCCGCGGCTCGGGTTCGAAAGGCACGCCTTGCACCGTATGCGGTTTGGTGAGCCTGTCCTTCGATGACAATCCCCCGTCGGACCGCCACAGTGAGGTCATGGACGGCGACACCCCCGACCTCGCGGAGATCGCGGCGCAGCACGAGCCCCATGGCGACTCGGGCGCTCGGCTGAACTGGCTTCGTGCCGGTGTGCTCGGCGCGAACGACGGCGTCGTCTCCACAGCGGGCGTGATCGTGGGCGTGGCCGGCGCGACCACCGCCCCTGGGGCCATCTTGACAGCGGGCATCGCCGCCCTCGTCGCCGGCGCCCTGAGCATGGGAGTCGGCGAGTACGTCTCCGTGAGCACCCAGCGCGACACCGAGAAGGCGCTGCTCGACAAGGAGCGCCGGGAGCTCGCCGAGACACCGGAGCTCGAGCTGGCCGAGCTCGCCGGGTTCTACCGCAACAGAGGTCTCGACCCGGAGCTGGCCCACGAGGTGGCGGTGCAGCTGAGCGCCAAGGACGCGCTCGCCGCACACGCCGAGATCGAGCTGCAGATCGACCCCGACAACCTGACCAGCCCGTGGCATGCGGCCTTCGCCTCGACGGGGTCCTTCTTCGTCGGCGCGCTCTTACCGCTTGTCGCCGCCCTGATCAGCTCGCCGAGCTGGCATGTGCCGGTGATCGTCCTCTTCGTGGTCATCGCGCTGACGCTCACCGGCCTGCTCAGCGCTCGGCTCGGAGGGACGACACCCGGACGACAGGTGGCGCGCAACGTCGCCGGCGGGATGCTCGCCATGGTCGTGACCTACGCCATCGGCGCACTGGTAGGCACCCAGCTCTGAGGTACGCCCGTTCCGCGGGCCTCGACAACCTCACATGTGGGCGTTGCGACGGGTCAGTCGGCGAGGGTCGCCACGAGGACCGCCTTGATGCTGTGCAGCCGGTTCTCGGCCTGGTCGAAGACGATCGATGCTGGGCCCTCGAAGGCCTCGTCGGTCACCTCCAGCGCCGTGAGCCCGTGCGCCGCATACACGTCGCGGCCGATTTGGGTGCCGAGGTCGTGGTAGGCAGGCAGGCAGTGCATGAACCGCACATCCGGGTTTCCCGTGCGGCGCAACAGCTCCGCGTTGACCTGGTATGCCGACAGCTGGGTGATGCGTTCGGCCCAAACCTGCTTGGGCTCCCCCATCGAGACCCAGACGTCGGTGTGGACGAAGTCGACCCCCTGCACACCGGAGTCGATATCGTCGGTGACGCTCACCCGGGCCCCGGTCGTGGCCGCGACGGCGCGCGCCTCGGCGACCACCTCCGGTCGCGGCTGCAGCGCCGCCGGGGCGACGATCCGCACGTCCATGCCCATCAGCGCTCCGAGCGCGAGCAGCGAGTTGCCCACGTTGAACCGGGCGTCCCCCACGTAGGCGAAGGAGATCTCCGGTGCGAGTTTCCCGCAGTGCTCGACCATCGTCGCGGCGTCGCAGAGCGCCTGGGTCGGGTGCCAGTCGTCGGTGAGACCGTTCCAGACCGGCACCCCGGCATACGCGGCGAGGGTGTCCACCGTCGACTGGTCGGCCCCGCGGTACTCGATGCCGTCATAGAACCGGCCGAGGACGCGCGCCGTGTCGGCGATCGACTCCTTGTGCCCCATCTGGCTACCCGACGGGTCGAGGACCGTGACGTGGGCACCCTGGTCGTAGGCGGCCACCTCGAAGGCGCATCGGGTCCGGGTCGACGTCTTCTCGAAGATCAGCACGATCGACCTGCCCACCAGCCGCTGCTCCTCGCGGCGCTCCCGCTTGGCTGCCTTGAGGTCCAGGGTCAGGTCGACCAGGTGGGCCCATTCCGGTGGGGTGAAGTCCAGCTCCCTTAGGAACGACCGGCCGCGGAGAGCGATGGAGATGGCGGTGTCGGTCACGTCGCCCATGCTAGAAGGTCCACGCCTGACGCCCCGAAGTCACGGCGTTGTCACAATTTCGCAATATCTGCGGCGTGTTGCGCCAATCCTCGCGCGCTGCGGCGACGTATCACCTCAGACTGAAGTTGCTCCTTTGAACTGAAGACGCGAACTGGAGTGCTTCACCCGAAAACTTTGGCGGTTGGCCCGTTGTGGTACGTGAACCGCCACCACGCCCGGTCCCGGTGGGACCGGGCTTTTCGGTGTCCCGGGCGCCGTCTCGGTGATGGTGCGCGCTGACCGTGGAAGTCGTCAGCACTGGGTGCTACACCACTGTGAACCCGTTAGACATTGAGGCGGAACGTTCACACGCACTTGGGAGCGTGAGATGCGGCTCAGGACTGGTCAAGCCACCGGATGACCGCCTGGACGCGGCGATTGCCGGCCGGGTCCTCCCAGAGGTCGAGCTTGGTCATGATGGAGCGAACGTGGGACTCCACCGTGCGCGCCGACAGGGTGAGCCGGTCGGCGATCGCGCTGTTGGACAGCCCCTGTGCCATGAGCTCCAGGACGGACCGTTCCCGGTCGGCGAGGGCAGCGAGCTGGTCGCAGTTGCGGTGGCGGGCCAGGAGCTCGTCGGTAATGAGCGGGTCGATGACCGTCCCACCGGCGGCCACCGCCCGGGCGGCGTCGAGGAACTCGTCCAGTGCTGTGACCCTCTCCTTGAGCAGGTACCCCAGGCCCGAGGTCTGTTCGGTCAGCAGGTTGGCGGCGGCGCTGGCCCGCACCGACTGACTGAGCACGAGCACGGCCAGCCCTGGTTGCTCGGTCCGCAGCAACGACGCCGCGCGCAGTCCCTCGTCGCCCTGCTCGGGTGGCATCCGGACGTCGGTGATGAGCAGGCGCGGGCGCGTGGCCCGCACGGTGGCCAGCACCGAGTCGTAGTCACCGGCCTCACCGACGACGCTGAATCCGTCGTCGCGCAGCAGGCTGACCAGTCCGGCACGGATGAGCGCCACGTCTTCCGCGACGACGACCGTGATGGGCGCGGCATCGGCGTTCCGCGGCCACCTGATGGCATGGACCAGCTGAGCGGGCTCCCCGATCGACGTGGCCAGATCGTCCGACCAGTGGGCAGGGGTCGGCGCTGGCAGGAGCATCCGGACGACCTCGGTGGCCAGGATGTCCCCCGGGTGCCCGCGCTCGGCGAGCGCGCGAACCAGCCCGACACACGCGGGTTCTGGGGCATCGGCCCGGTAGGTCACCTCGGCCACGTGGAGCGCGAGCGATGTCGCGGGCTGGTCCTGCTCGGCCTGCTGCCAGTCGATGGCCGTCGCCACGGCGTCCGCCGTCCCGGTGAACAGGGCCAGCCCGGCCCGGTGCGGGAACCGACCGCCGTGCTCCTCGACCCGCGCGCGTACAGCCGGTGTCGGCCCGGGAGCGACGCGTGGCCAGGCCAGCAGGGTCGTCGTCGTCATGGGTGGTCCGGCCCGGCTCCGAGGGGGACGCGGATGATCCAGCGACCGTCCTGGCTTGACACCGTGCCACCGAGGGCCGTCACGCGGTCACGCACGTCAGCAGCGGGCGCGGGGCCGGTGGAGATCACCAGACACGGTCCATCGTCACCCATCGTCTCCTCGACCGTCGAGGCCGGGTCAGCCTGCGCTGCCAGATAGGTCGTCATCTCGATGACCGGAGCGTAGCGACGATCCGGCACCAGGTGGCCGCCCAGCGAAGCGCGCAGCCCACCGGTCGCCAGGGACGCGGAAAGAACCCCGTGCGAGAGGGCTCTCACCTCGGCGGCGACAGCGGTGAGCCGCGCCACGACGTCCGCAACGGGCGTACCACGCGCCAGGGCATGTGCGATCGAGTCGAGCTCGGCCAACGGGCCGTTCACGAGCGTCGTGCGCAGGTCCGATCGCGGTTCGTCCGAGGCGACGAGCAGCCGCTCCGCCAGTATCCGGGCCTGTTCGAGGTCGCTGGCGGCGGATGCCCGCAGGCGCTCGGTCTCCATGATGAGCCCCGCGCCGGTCGCAATGAGCTCGACGGCGTCGGGGTGAGCGGTGCTGGCTGCGTCCTGGTCGATGAGTCCGATGACTCGCGATCCGCGGACGATGACCGTGGTGGCGCGGTCGACGATTCCGGTCTCGCGAGAGGCCCGTCTACCGGCGGCGCTCACCCAGCTCTGCGCGCCGTCGACCGGATAGCGGACCCGGATCGACGGGTCGGCGAGCGCCCGTGAGAGGTACTGCTCAACGTCGATGGTCGTCGTGCGGGGGGCGGGAGTGCCGGACGGTGACGTCGGTATGCGAACGGTCAGGTCGATCCAGCCGATGCCAGCGGCGAGAGCCCCGACCAGGAAGGCGGGCAGGATGACGAAGAGCGTTGCGTCGAGGCCGTCGGACAGGTCGCGTGTCGGTGAACCCACGGTGCTGGCGACCCCCCAGACCTCGCTGGCGGTGAGGGTGAGTGCCCAACAGGCGACGGGCCACATGATGGGGCGCGCCGCGACTCTCGAGGCTCGTGGCATCCGGCGGATCACGGAGGTGCCGGCGAGCACGAGCGGTCCCGTGCACACCAGTGCTGCTTGAACGACGAGCAGGACCGTCGTCGGACCTCCAACGGGGCCGGGCGACGTCGTGAACCACTGCGCGGTCGGGACGGACCCTCCGAGGACCAGTACGAGGACCAGCACGACCCCGAGCGATGCCGATGCCCAGAAGCAGCGGGACACGAGGCGCACGGCGCGCGGGGGGAAGGTCAGTGCGGAGTAGCGGGATACGACGACCGCTGGCAGTGGCGCCGTCAGAAGAGCGGTGCAGCCGGCGATCGGTGCCACCGGCCCGAGGTCCGTGGTGCGGCAGGCGGCGAGCATCGTGGCGAGTACGGTGAGGCCGAGCAGCAGACCGATGGGCTCATCGGGATGCCGGACCACCAGGGCCGTGGCCAGCGCGGGGGCGGCGAGAGCGCACAGGGATAGGAAGACCGCTTGCCCACCGTCGATCCGGTCGATGCCGACGCGCGTGACGATCCCGGACCAGCCTGCACTGACGGCCATGACGGCGCCGACCCACAGCGCTGCTACTTCGAGGCGTCGGCGAATCATGCCGTGACCGCCGCGGGATCGGTCGACCGACGCATATGGATGTCCAGCACCGTGCCGCCAAGGGGTGGGCTCGTTACGCGGACGGAGCCGTCGACGGCAGCCAACCGGCTCGCGATGCTGGGAGGCACGTCGGCGACATCACCGATGCCGTCATCGCTGACGCGCAGGTCTGCGTCCCCCGCGTAGATGCCCAGGTGTACCCGGATCAAGCCCGCCCCGGAGTGCTTGACCGCGTTCGTGATCGCCTCGCCGGCGGCGAGGTAGAGGGTCAGCGCGAGTGGGTCATCGGCCGGCAGGTCACCATCGGCGTCAACGAGGACGGGGATCGGGCAGACCGCGGCGAGGGCGTGCAGCGCGCCGGCGAGCCCGTCCGCCAGTGCCGCTGGTGTGGCCCGGTCCACGAGGGCGAGGATCTCGCGACGCACCCCAGCGATCTGATCGATGAGTGTGTCCGCCCCGGGCGCACGACGTCGGACCGACAGCCCCGCCACCAGCGCGAGCCCGACGAGCAGCTGCTGAGCCCCGTCATGGAGGTCGCGCTCCAGCTGGCGTCGGCCGCTGTCGGTTGCCGCAACCAGCTCACGAGAACGGGACCGTACCTCGGCTCGCCGCGCGTCCGCGAATGCGGTGGCCCGCTCGTTGGCTGACCGCGCGGCGATGAGACTGACCGCCAGGTCGGCGAGTAACGGCGACAGCGGTGTTGACGCGGCGACCTCCAGCGCGGCCGTCGTCGAACCCGTCTCGTCCAGGACGGGCAGGAGTCGGCGGCTGGCGGCGGCCTCGGGCAAGGTGACGCCCGCCGCATCGATCCAGGTGCCGTCCGGGCGCCGGTAGCGGACCAGCGCCGTCGGATCGCCGGTAATGGCCGCTGCAGCCGCGGAAGGAGTGATGACGGCCGGTGCGGACCGCAGATCCACCTCGCGGTGCTGACGACCCATGGAGACGGCTCGGCGTCGACGACGCGCCCCGACCAGCACCCCGAGCGCGACGAACCCGATCATGAAGTAGCCGCCGAGGAGTGTGAGGAACGGCCACACGGTCAGGGCGGGACCGTAGCGGAGCAGGGCGCCGAAAACCTGGAAGCCGAGGTGCACGATGAGCAGCGAACCGCAGATGAGCACGCCGGACGTCGTGATGGGCGTGATCAGCGGCCGGACGGCGGGAGGCACGGCCCGGCGCCGGCGCACCAGGACGACCAGGACGATGGCGGCCGGAAGAGCCTGGGTGGCCAGTGCCTGGACGGGGTCGAGGACGTGCCACACCGTCGGGATGGCGAAGAGGGCCTCGAACGGGCCTGGCCAGTCCGCGGATGGGTTCGGTTGCCGGCTGAAGACTTTCACCACGAGGACGAGCACGGCGCCGGCCACGGTCCACCAGGTCACGATGCGCACGAGGCGTCGGCTCGGGCGCCCGGTTGGCCAGCTGAGGACGATGACGGCGACGAGGGGCTCGGTGAGGAAGGAGACCCACGTGAGGTCGTTGGCCCAGCGCGATCCCGGCCAGCAGTAGCCGATGAGGAAGAGCCAGTCCGACGCGGCCGCCAGGTAGAGCAGGCGGCCGGTCGGGTTGGCCGGAGCGCGCCACCACCACCACCAGCCGACACCAAGTCCGAGAGCCCCGCCGACCATACGCACGATGACGAGGGCTGCGTCGTAGCCCTCCCAGGTGGCGCCGCGCATCCAGTTTCGCTCGATGAGAACGGTTCCGGTGACGATCAGGGCGACTGCGACGACCGCCAGTGCGGGGAGCAGGGCGGGGTTCCGGCGGGTGTCCAGAAGACGACGCATACCTGCACCTCCTTCTGCTTCGGACGTCTCGTGTGTGCTGGTGCGTCCCGGAAGCGCGGTGCGGGTGGTCACGGGACGGTGATCATTGCCGTGGCGGAGGTGCGGAGGGCGTCGGTGATCTCGAGACGGTAGCGCCCCGGGAGGCCCGTGGGCACCGGTACGCACATCAGCTCGTTCGCGGTGGACTGGTCGGTGTGCCAGACCCTGAGGGGCGGGGTGATGACCGCTGCCGTCGTGCCGTCGGGGGCGGTGATGCTCAGCTGCTCGATGGTGTTGCCGCCCGCGACCACCGACCCGGCGCCTGCCGTCCCGTTCACGGCGATGACCGAGGTCGACTTCGCCGACGGGATGAAGGCCGTCAACGTTGGGACACCCGAGCACGACCACGGCAGCAGCTGAGCCGAGGTGATCTCGTAATAGGCGTGACCGGGAGTCGTCAGCCGAACGGGCGGCGTCAGCGTGACGGGGCTCTCGCCCGACCCGGACGCGCCCGCCCGGAGCGGGATGAGCCACTGGTGGTTCGCCGACTTACCGAGCACGAGGACCGCGTTGCCCAGTGAGGCTCTGGACGGGGCCGCGAAGGAAAGGGTCGAGGTGGCCGTGGTTCCGGCGACGACCTGAGCATTGGGGGTCACCAGCTGGATCGGGACCAGCCCGGACCCGTCTCCTGGGTCGATGCTGATCTCCTGGTCGACCTGGCCGAGCCGCTGGTCGACCTGAGAGGTGTTCGTCAGCGTGACCCCGACGGTGATGAGGTTGGACCTCGGGTCGAGGCTCGCCACCTTCACCGTCACCTTGAACCCGGCGAGCCAACCGGTCGCGTCGAGAGTGACCGACTGCGCGATCGCCGCTGCTGTGCTGGACGACGACGGGGTGACTCCAGGCATCGGGGTCGGGATCTGCTGACTGGCCGGGGACGGCACGCCGACTGCGATGGTGGAGGTCCCCGCAGGCGTCGCACCGGATCCGCCGCCGCACCCGGTGAGCGATCCGGCGGCGACCAGGCCCATGCTGACGAAGGCGATGCGCTGCAGGTTCGTTGTCATACCAACGAAACTAGGGATCGGTCGTTCCCCGAACCTGAGCGCTGGCACTGAACATTTTCCAGACTCGGCCCATGCGACGGGGGGGTGGCACTGACCGTGTCGGGCAGGGCACGTCGGCGGGTTGAGCGGCAGATGACGAACTTCTGTTACCTGGCCATTGCCTCCGATAGCGTTCGAGGCCCGTCCGAACGGGGACACCGCGTCCCTCTTGCTCGCCCATCCATGGAAAAGGTGACTGTATGAGTCTGAGCACCGAATCCGCTTCGGAGATCCGCAACCCACAGGCCGTTGTCGAGGAGTATTTCGCCCGCCTTCATCGACGGGAGGAAGCGGCCTTCGACCTGGTGGCCGAGGATTTCATTCAACATGCTGCGGCGCCTCAGGGCCGGGCAGGAATGCGGCAGATCGCGCTCGTTCTCGACCACGACCTCGGGAATCCGGACATCCGCATCCACCACGTGGTCGCCTCTGGAGATCTGGTGTCGGTCCACCTTGATCTGGTCGGGACCCACGCCGCGTCGACTTCTCCGCTGTTGAGTGCTGTTCCGGCAACCGGCAAGCCGATCGTCTGGACCTTTATGCACCTGTTCCGGGTCAGCAACGGGGTGATTGCCGAGCATTGGGCCTGTCGTGACGACCTCGGCCTACTGGTGCAGCTAGGCGCGTTTCCGACACCCAACCAGTCGTCACCCTGAACTGCCGAGGCTTGTTATGGCTCAGTGTCTGACCTGGGGCTTTAGACGTTGAAGCGGAACGTTGACATGCACTCCGACCCACGGCTGTTCTTTGCCCCAAATGGACTCTGAACTGCGGAAACAGTGTGGGGTCGACCCGAGTGCGCTGCGGTCAGTTGCGGTCTATTCTCGTGCTGGTCTGGGCAGATTGAGGGCAGCGATCCTCCCTGCCGGCCTCTCGGAGACGTCACAAAGCTGGCCGGACTACCCCGAGCTCCACCTGCCGCCGCACAGCGCGGATCAGTCAGCGTCGACGTGCCCCACTCCGCCCAGATAGGGCGCGCGTCTCGAAGGTGCTCCAGACCGCCTCGTGAGAGCCACTCACCCCGACCCGGCGACCGCCCCCCTCATGCTGATGTGCGGGCGCGGGCTATCGGCTCCCGTTCTGTTGTCAACCGGTCGCTTCGAGGGTTCTGCCGCGGTCGGCCAGGGACCAGCACCAGCCACCAAGCTCGCGGGCGATGGTGGTCGCAAGCACAGGATCCCTAACGCCCTCTATGGCAAGTTGCTACCCGGGCCAACAGTCTGCTGGTGTTGACCCTGGAGCTGGCCCGGGGGGCACTGCGGGGGTCTCAGGAATCAGGGCGGTCGCCATGCCCTCGCACATCGACACTCCGGCTCGGTCGCGACGCCTGGTCCGGTTGGTCAGGTCCGGGTGGTCAGGTC
>NZ_JBDTKA010000110.1:0-5153 GCF_039935575.1 Lapillicoccus sp. | reverse complement strand
CAATATCGGACGAGCTTAGCCGTCCTTAGCGGGCATAGTGCGTTTCTGCTCAGTAGCCGGGCGGCAGCGGTGCCTCCCCGAAATCGGTGACGGCGACGACGTCGGACGCCTCGAACGGAATCTCGTCTCGACCCAGGATCTTGGCAACGCGGCCACCTGCGACCATCACGTCATCGAACGTACGGCCATCCGCGAGTTCGACCCGCACGCGAGTGACGCCCATTCGGAACTCCGGCCACCCGGCTACCTCGTTAGCAATCGCGGGGGGCAGCTCGTTGGGCACGATTAGAAGCCTCTCACGCAGGCGCGCGCTCATCGGCATGTCAGGACGTCCCCGGCTGAGGATTTGGACTAGTTAGTGAGACGCGAGCTGCGTCACCTCGGTGAGAACCAGCAGGTCACCGCTCCGCCGCGATGACAACTTCGCTGATTTCCTACAGTGGTGTATGAATCCGGATTTCGTGTCACAGTTCCAATTTCGTGTCACCGGCGTGTCACCGTTCCAGTTTCGTGTCACCTGGACGCTGTCGAGGGTCGGCCTAGGTCGGCGATCTGGATGGTGCGCGCTTCGCTCCCCCGCGTGCCGCCGGCGCCCGACTCTAACTGGCCCGCGCGGATCGCGGCTTGAGCGGACGCAAGGGGCGCTGCGGACCGATCAGCACCCTGCGTCTTTCTCGGCGTATTTCAGCGCCTGACTGGGGTGACAGTTGTGGAGGTGGCTGGCCCAGTCGACGCCCTGCTGCGGGCCGGGATCGGAGGCATCGACAGAGGGAGCAGCAGTGCGACCCGGGTTGAGCATCACCCGATCTTGACGGTCATCGTGAGCGGGCTATCGAGAAAGGCCGAGAGTCGAGCCACTTCCTCGGCCACGTCGTTGAGCGGGGGCTTGCCGTTCTCACCGAACCAAGTCACCTCAACGTTGCCTGCTTTGGCAAGCCACGTACCCCTGACGACGCCTGCAGCGACTACAAGGTTGGCCTTCCGGGTGACGGGCGAGCGGCGTGCGGGCGGCACGACATGCGCGTCGTTGGTGCCTGGGCCGATGACCCACGGGTCGTGACCCGGCAGCAGTCGGACGGCGTTGGTGGGTCGCGCTGCCATGAGCTGCTCGACGTCTTCCTCCAGGACAAACGCGGGCTCACCGCCGACATCGACCTCTACGAGCCGATCACCCATCCGTGTGAGCCAGAATTGCAAGCGCTTCCGGCTGGTGCTGAGCCCGTTGCCGAGCCAGTAGTGAATGTGGTCGTGGGTGGCCGGTCCGTAGCAGCGGAAGTACCCGGCGATCGCGTGCGGTCCCGCCTCGTCGAGGTCCCACACTCCCCTCCAGCGCGGATTGTCATCGAGCCGTTGGAAGGTTTGCTGGCCGCCGCGCCGTGGCCCCAGACTCACATCCCCTTGCCAGGTCAGCGGCTTGATCAGCGTGCCGGCGCCGTCGTCGAAGACCGGGCGCAGGTGCCGGTACGCCGCCTCGCGGGTCACGCTCGCGCCCAGCTCGTTCACGGTCAGTGGCCCCTGCGCGAGTGCCTGGCGGACAGCCGCCCGAAACGCGGGCCAGTCGTCAGGCTTCAGCTGGTAGTGCTCCTGCCAACTCGGCAGCTCCCACTGGCGACCGGACGCCCGCAGCGCGAGGTAGGCACCCGCGTCCTCGGGCGAGAGGTAGTGCACCGCACCTCGGAAGGCGAACGACTTGATGACCTGTCCGTCCTCAAGAGCCCGGCCGAGCTCGCCGGACTGCGATCCGGTGCGGCGGATGCCGACGGCCAGCTCGGCTGCGCTCTCGTCCATCGCCAGGACTGCCCCGAGCGTGCGCACGACGCCCGCGACCGGCTCATCTCCGACCGGCTCGAGCAGTTGCCGCTGCCTACGCCAGGCCAGAGCGTGATCCCAGGTGATCGACACCTCGGCCACGGTAGTCGCGCAACCGGACAGTCCCCTTCCGGATCTACCGGTTCCCGTCGCCTCACGAGACCTCCGGCCCACACATTAACGCCGCTAACCAACGCTGGGGCGATGCGTCGTCCGGACGGAAGGACACGCTCGCTGGTCGGCAGGTGAGAGAGTCTCGGCCTGAGGATTTGGACAAGTTGGTGAGACGCGAGCCGCGACACCACAGTGAGAACCAGCAGGTCAGGGCTCCCTCGCGATGATAACTTCGATGAGTTCCTACAGGTGGGGGTCGATTCGCGCTGTCTTAGATGCGCACCACCACCACTGGAACGCATACCTCCCCGTTGTGTCCAAATCTCAAAACCGTGTCCACGGGGTGTCCAAGTCTCATAGCCCTGTCCACGGAAGCCAGATCCGGCAGGTGGACGACCACTTGGTCGTCGTGGTGCCGCGACGACGCTTTGGGATGGCGGTGCCGGATCGGTGGTCAGCGCACGTCGAGTGCGCGGTGGTGTCTCAGTCAGTGACCGGGCGCCCTTGGCGCGGAGGCCGCCGCTCATGCCGACGGCCGGATGCCGCCGGCCGGTTGTCTAGGTCAACTGGTGTTCTGTGCGCTGGCCCGCAGGGGTCCCAGTTGGTGTGGTCAGGGTCGGTCCGCCACGGCTGCAGCGAAGCGCGCCGCCAGCGTGGTGAACGCGGCGCGGAGTTCCTGTCCGCCGTCAACCCGGAAGGCAAACGGCAAGCGCGCCAACCACTCCTGCGCATACATCGCTGGATTGCTCGTGCTGCCGACGAGTACGCACCCATTTCCGCATGGTTGAAGACGTCCCATGGGAGGCCGAATCCACGGCGCCACCTCAGCCGGCGGAGCGTCGAACGCAACGCGGGTGTGGAACTCCCACCCAGTGCCCAGGTTCTCTTCTAGCGCTGCCACCGGGTCGAGCCCGTCAGGCGGCTCGAACGTGTGCGCGGTCTGCTGGACCGCACGTACCCGGTCGACCCGGTAGGTGCGGATCGCGTCCGCCCGGTGGGAGTGGCACAACAGGTACCAGCGTCCGTGGCGGACGACGACGGCCCAAGGGTCGACCTCGGTCTCCCTCTCCTGGCCAGACTCGCTCTGGTAGGTGACCAAGACCCGGTGTCGGGCCGCGACGGCGTCGACGAGTGCACTCGTGGTCGCCGGGTCCGTACGGACCGAGCTCCGGTCCGGAGCGGCTGAGGCGTGCTGGCGCAGCGTTCGTGCCTCCCGGCCGACACTCTCGGGTAGTGCCCGGATGACCTTCTCCACAGCGGAGCCAACTAGGTCGTCGACCTCGCTGGCGGCAGGATGGCCGTCGAACACCGCCATGGCCAGGCAGAGCGCCTCGGCCTTGGTGAACAGGACCGGAGGAAGCCGCGTCCCGTACCCGAGCCGGTACCCGCCGTAAGGCCCCCGGACCGACTCGACGTCGATGCCGGCCTCCCGGACGATCGCGACGTACCGTCGCGCGGACCGCTCCGTGACCCCCAGCCAATCGGCGAGCTCGGCCGCTGTCGTACCGGGGTGGTTGCGCAGGACCTCGAGGGCCCGCAACGCCCGCGCGGTGGGGCTGACGTCTGACCTCACGGGAGCAGGCTAGGTGGTCCTGCGAAGAACCGGAAGCAGATCGTCCGGAACCGGTCCTACCGTGGCCTCCATGACCGACTTCACCGAGCAGGACCTGACAGGCGCACGCTTCGAGCGTGTCAGCCTCCGGGGCGCCCACTTCACCCAGGTGTACTTCAACGACGCCCGCATGCACCTCGTCGACCTCACCGGCGTACGGGTGCGGGCCGCCCATCTCAACGGGACCCGGCTGCGTGGCGTCGAGATGGTCGACGTGGAAATCAGCGGCGAGCTGACGAACGTCGTGGTGAACGGTGTCGACATCGCACCGCTCGTTGATGCCGAGCTGAACCGGCTGATGCCCGAACGGGCCAAGATGCGCCCCCGCGACGTCGAGGGGTTCCGTGAGGCGTGGTCGGTCCTGGAACGGCTCTGGGACGGCACCGTGGCGCGGGCGAGGACGTTCCCCGAGGACGCCCTCCACCAGGGCGTCGACGACGAGTGGTCGTTCATCCAGACGCTGCGCCACCTCAACTTCGCGGTGGCCGCCTGGGTGGGTGGACTGATCCTGCGGGACCCAGCTCCCTGGCACCCGCTGGACCTGCCCTGGGACGAGGCGCCGGGATGGGACGGCGTGCCGTGGGACCGCGAGGCACAGCCCTCCCTCGAGGAGGTACTCACGGTGCGACGTCAACACCAGGGCATGGTCCGCGATGTCTTGGACTCGCTCACCGACGAGGGCCTCACCTCCGTGCTGACCAGCACCGAGCCCGGCTGGCCCGAGGTGGAGTCCTGTTCTCTCGGGGAGGCGATGCGGGTCGTGCTGAACGAGCACTGGGAGCACCGGCTGCAAGCCGAACGGGACATGACCGCACTGGGGAGCGGGAGCTGACCGTGGTGCTCGCGACCCCGACCCTCAGCGTCGACGGGTGGGATGCCTACGCGAATCTCGTCGAGGCAACAACGGTGTCTTCGTGGGGTGCTGCTGCATCGGCTACCACCCATGATGCGCCCCAGAGGGATGGCTCATCGGGTGTGCGCCGGCGACTGAGCGACCGGTGACAGTGAAGGAGGACGCGCATCCGGACCGTTACGTAGTCGTCGACGCATCGGCGGTGTCGACCGAGATCGCCGGTCCACGGTGGCGGGTCGGGAAGGCCAGAACTAGGAGAGGTAACGATGGTTGAGGTAGTGCTGTTCCACCACGCGCAGGGCCTGACCCCGGGGGTCGTCGGATTCGCCGACGAGCTACGCGGCGCCGGACATACGGTGCATACGCCCGACCTGTTTCACGGGCGCTCATTCGACAGCATCGAACAGGGAACGGCCTTCATCGAGCAGGCCGGCTTCGAGGACCTCGTCGACCGGGGCGTGCGCGCAGCTGAGGGATACGCGGCCGAGGTGGTGTATGCCGGGTTCTCCTTCGGCGTCGTCCCCGCGCAGAAGCTGGCGCAGACGCGCCCAGGTGCCCGGGGCGCGCTGCTGTTCTACTCCTGCGTGCCTAGTTCCTTCTTCGGGCCGTGGCCGGCCGGGGTGCCGGTCCAGATCCATGGCATGGACGCTGATCCGATCTTCGTCGGAGAGGGCGACATCGACGCCGCCCGGGCCATCGTCGACGAGGTCGAGGATGCGGAACTGTTTCTCTACCCCGGAGACCAGCACTACTTCGCAGACAGCT
>NZ_JBDTKA010000109.1:0-10321 GCF_039935575.1 Lapillicoccus sp. | reverse complement strand
GACCACGAGCTGCACCTCGGGGTCAAGGGCCGCTTCTTCCGAGGGTGGACGCGGGTCGCGGGGCGGCGGGCGGACGCCCTGGTGGCTCCGAGCGAGGCGACGCGCGCCGAGGTCGTCCGCCACACCGGGACGCCCCCCGAGGCCATCGCCGTCGTCCCGCACGGGGTGGACCACGACCGGTTCCGCCCCCCGAGCCCCGCGGCGGTGCACGACGTCCGTGGGTGGTTGGGCCTGAGGCCTAGGGAGGCCTACGTAGCCTTTTTGGGCACCCTTGAGCCGCGCAAGAACGTCCCCGCCCTCATCCAGGCCTTCGTCACCGCCTGTGGCGCGCTTTCCGAACCACCCGTTCTCGTCCTCGCCGGCGGAAGAGGCTGGGACGAAGGTATCGACCCCGCGCTGGCGGCTGTACCCGAGGGTCTGACTGTCATCAGACCCGGCTTCGTACCTGACCTGCTGGTGCCGGCGCTGCTGGGCAGCGCCGAGGTCGTCGCGTACCCGGCACTCGGTGAGGGCTTCGGTCTGCCGGTCCTCGAGGCCATGGCCTGCGGCGCTCCGGTGTTGACTACGAGGCGCCTCTCGCTGCCCGAGGTCGGAGGCGACGCCGTCGCCTACGCCGTGACGCCCGACGCATCCGACATCGCGGACGCGCTGGCCCGGCTTCTCGCGGACCCTGCGGAGCGAGCCCGGCTAGGCGCCGCGGGCCTCAAGCGCGCCAGCGGTTTCACGTGGGAGGCAACGGCGCGCGGCCATTTCGCCGTCTACGAACGGGTCTGTGCCCGTGCCTGAGCAGCTATCAGGGCTTCGGGTCGTAGTGGTCACCTACCAGTCGCGCGAGACACTGCCTTCCTTCCTTGCGACGCTGGCTGAGGCCGGGGGCGGCAACCCGCAGGTGGTCGTCGTCGACAACGGCTCGAGCGACGGGACCGTCGACTACGCGGCTGCCGTGCCCGACGTCGAGCTGGCCGAGGCCGGGCGCAACCTCGGCTATGGAGGAGGGGCCAACCTGGGGGCGTCCGGCATGGGTGAGGAGTGGCTGCTGGTCGTCAACCCCGACATCGCCTTCCAACCGGGCTGTCTTGACGAGCTGCTGGCGGTCGCCGCCCGATGGCCGAGGGCTGGCGTGCTCGGGCCCCGGATCCACACGTTGGACGGACGGCTATACCCGTCGGCCCGGGAGCTGCCGTCGCTGGGACGCGGCATCGTGCACGCGACGGTGGGGTGGATATGGCCAGCCAACCCGTGGACCGCGTCCTACCGACGTGAGTGGGGCACGCCGGTCGAGGGCACCACGGGCTGGCTGTCGGGGTCGTGCCTGCTGCTGCGCCGGGAGGCGTTCGAGTCGGTCGGGGGCTTCGACGAGGGCTACTTCATGTACTTCGAGGACACCGACCTGTGCGAACGGATCGCGGCGGAGGGCTGGGAGGTCGTCTACGCTCCGAGCGCGACGGTGGTCCACCAAGGAGGCCATTCGACGTCCCAGAACCTTGAGCCGATGTCCCGTGCGCACCACGCGAGCGCCTACCGATATCTGTCACGACGGTATGCCGGTCCTCGCTGGGCTCTGCTGCGGGTGGTCCTGCGCTCCGGTCTGTGGGCTCGCTACCAGTTGTCGCGACGCCTCGGACGCGTGGTACACGGGGCGCAGCCGATGCGTCGCGCGTGAACGTCGGCCCCGTGGTGGGCGTGGCGCATCGTGGGGGCAAGCAGTACAGGTAATGTATGTCTGGCTGACGCACGGTGTCGACTCCTGCAACCCGCTCGGGCGACCCGCCCAAACATCCCGGGCTCCACGTCGGCGAGACGGAGGCATGCATGGCCGAGTTCACGCCGCCCGACCGGGTTACCGCCAGTGGTGACTCCCTCCTGCAGACCCAGACCTTGGAGTCGGTGGCGTCGGCCGAGAACTACCATGCCTGGCTCACCTCGCTGGCCATGCCGTATCTCGGTGACTCGCCCGTCGAGCTCGGCAGCGGCCTCGGCGACTACGCCCAGACCTGGCTCGACCAGGGTGTCCCCTCCGTCACGGTCACCGAGGTCGACGAGAGCCGCCTGTCGCACCTGCGGTCCCGGTTCGGGGGCGACGACCGGGTCAGCGTCACCGCGATCGACGTATTTCGGCCCGAGCTCGGCGACCACAGCGCCTTCGTCGGCTTCAACGTCCTCGAGCACATCGAGGCGGACGCCGAGGCCCTGCGGGCCGCCCACACGTTGGTGCGGCCCGGCGGTGCCGTGATCATGCTGGTCCCCGCCTTCAACTTCGCCCTCGGTCAGTTCGACCGTGAGGTGGGCCACCACCGGCGCTACACCAAGGCCAGCCTCACGTCGGCATACCAGCGAGCCGGCCTTACGGTCGAGACGATGACCTACGTCAACATGCCGGGTCTGCTGGCCTGGTTCGTCGGCATGCGCCTGCTGCGGATGACCCCCGGCGACGGGCCCCTGCTGTCGGTCTGGGACCGGTTCGTCGTCCCGGCCGCGCACCGGTTCGAAGAGGGACACAGGGCTCCCTTCGGGCAGTCGGTGTTCGCGGTGGGTCGGGTGCCGTCGTCATGAGCGAGATCCACCCCGGGAGGGTGCTTCGGACCGACGACCGCGTGCTCGGGCACGTGCCCGTCTCGGCGGCGACCACGCCCGGCAAGACCATCGAGCTCACTGTGGTCCTCCCGTGTCTGAACGAGGCCGAGACGCTGGCGGTGTGCATCCGCAAGGCCACGGAGTCCATGCACCAGCTTGGAGTCGTCGGCGAGGTGGTCGTCGCGGACAACGGGTCGACCGACGGGTCGCAGGAGATCGCCGAGCAGGAAGGGGCGCGCCTCGTGCCCATCGCCCGCCGCGGCTACGGAGCGGCCCTGCGTGGCGGCATCGCCGCCGCGGAGGGAACCTACGTGCTGATGGCCGACGCCGACGACAGTTACGCACTAGATGATATCGGCCCCTTCCTCGACGCGCTGCGCTCGGGTGCAGACCTGGCCATGGGGAACCGCTTCGCCGGCGGGATCGCCCCCGGTGCCATGCCCTGGCTGCACCGCTACCTTGGCAACCCGGTGCTGTCCCGGCTCGGGAGGGTTCTATTCCGCGCGCCCATCAACGACTTCCACTGCGGCATGCGGGCGTTCCGGCGGGCCGAGGTCCTCGAGCTCGGCATGCGCACGGACGGGATGGAGTTCGCCAGCGAGATGGTCGTCCGCGCGTCGCTCAGCGACATGTGCATCGTTGAGGTCCCGACGACGCTGCGACCCGACGGACGCAGCCGCCCCCCCCACCTGCGCACCTGGCGGGACGGCTGGCGTCACCTGCGCTTCCTTCTGGCGCTGAGTCCCCGGTGGCTCATGGTGTTCCCCGGGGCCGTGCTCACTCTGCTCGGGCTCGTCGGCATGGTCTGGTTGTCCTTCGGAACCCTACGGGTCGGACAGGTGTCCTTCAGCATCCAGACCATGCTGGTGTGCGCCACCGCCGTAGTGATGGGGACCCAGGCGATGGGACTGGCGACGGTGGCCCGGTCCTACGCGACCCATCTGGGGCTGCTCCCCGCGCACGCCGGCCTCGAAAGAGCGCTCCAACGCGTCACCCTGGAGCGCGGGGTCGTCGCCGGCGTGCTCAGTATCCTGCTGGGAGCCGCAGCGTTCGTCGCGGCCTTCTTCCACTGGACAAGTGTGGACTTCGGTTCGCTCGACCCCCAGTCGTCGCTCCGACTGCCCATGTGGGGCATGGTGATGGTGGTCAGCGGCCTGCAGCTGGTGATGGTGAGCTTCACGATGAGCCTAACTCAGATCGGCACCGAGCAGCCAGAATCCCACTGAGGCTCGGGATGTCTAGTCTGCTCGAGCGCCACACCCCTGAGCGCATACGAACACCGTCTAACGCTCCGCTGCTCGTCGTGGGCCTGCTCACCCTCGTGGTCTTCGGAGCACTCGTCGTCGCCGACGTCAACGGCAGCTCGGTGGGCTGGCTGCGCAACGGGAGCCCCGACTCGAGCCTGATCGCGGGACAGCCCCGGGCCTGGCGCGGGGACGAGTGGAGCATCAACACGCCGTCGAGCGTGGGTAACGACCGCGCTGGCCTGCCGTCGCAACGTCAGCTGGGCCTGACCGAGACCGACGTGGCCACGGCCGTGCTCGCCGGACCGAGTCGTGACTGGACCACGGTGTTCCGTCCCCAGGACTGGGGATATGTCTTCTTCCCCGCCGACCGTGGGTTGTCCTGGCACTGGTGGAGCTCGTTCGCGCTGAGCATCGTCGGTCTCATCGGCCTGTTCAGAGCGATGAGAGTGAGGACGGCGGTGGCCGTCGGCCTCACGCTGATGGCGACGTTCTCGCCTTACACCGCCGTCTTTTCGTCACCGTCCACAGCGCTGTTCCTTGGGTTCGGTGGGCTCGGGGTCAGCGGGGTGCTGGCGTCTCTTCGCGCCCGGTCGCTGGCCAGGATCCTCTGGGCCCTCCTTGCTGCCTGGGCGGCCGTCGCCCTGGTCGTCATCATCTATCCTCCGTGGACGGTGTCGGTCGGCCTGGTGGCCGCGGCCCTGATCGTCGGCCTGACCATCGACTACCGGTTCCCGTGGCGGCACGTCTTGGTCACCTACGGCACCGTTCTGGCGGTGACCGCCACTGCGTTGGTCGCCTTCCTCCTCACCCATCGCGCCGCAATCGCGGCGAGTGCGCAGACCATCTACCCCGGCGAGCGACGCAGCGTCTCCGGGGGGGGTAGGCTCGACGTCTTCCTGGGGGCACCCCTGAACCCCTGGATCCTGGAGGCTCCGCTGCTTGTGCCCGAGGTGAGCTCCGCTTGGCTTCCGGCCGGGGTGACGGCCGTTGCCGTCCTGCTGCTGGCGCAGCAGGTTTTCACCAGGGCTCGCGGAACGGGGGACTCGTCGCCTGGTGACGACGAGGCCGCCCCGATCCTGCGGACCACCGCCCTCCTGATGCTGCTGACCTCGGGGCTGCTCCTGGCCTGGGCCTTCGCGCCGCTGCCGGCAATCGTGGGCAGGGTGACCCAGCTCGAGCGAGTGCAGCCGGGTCGCCTTCAACTGGCGATGGGACTCCTGGTCGTCATCATGCTCGCCCTCGTCTCCCTGCGTCCGGTTCGGCGCCCGGTCGTTGAGGGGCTGCTCTGGCTGGCCGGGATCGGCGCCACGGTGCTGGCCACGATCTGGGCTCGTCAGCACTTCGCGGTGCTCGCACCCGTGTCGTGGGCCTACGTGGCAGCCAGCGCAGCATGCATCGCCGGGGGGGCGGTTCTGCTCGTCTACGGGCGTACCCGGTGGCTCGGCTGCGCGGTGCTGGCCCTGTATTGCTTCGGGATGTGGGCGGTCGTCAACCCCTTGTACCAAGGCCTCGGCCCGCTGGCGGACGAACCCGTGGTGACCACGCTGGAGCAGCGGGTCGCCGCCCGCCCCGACCTGCGGGTGATCACCTTCGAGGAACCTCCGTATGTCGGATCTCAGCAGCTGGTGTCACTGGCCATCTCGAGCGGCGCCAGTGTCCTCTCGGGGCCCACTCACTACCCGGACCGCCAGCTCATGCAGGCGCTGGCTCCCACCCAGGAGGACCTGTGGAACAACTACGCGTGGTACCGGTGGGTGGCCGACCCTGCCGCCGCCCAGGCGAAGCTGATCCGGTTGGCGCCCGACGCGTTGGAGATCCGGATCAACCCATGCGGTCCGTCCGGCGCGCTGCTTGCACCCGACCTCGTGCTATCCGACCAGCCCCTGAGCGGGTTCTCCTGCCTACGGAGCCAGGGAACGGTCCCCTGGAACGGAGCCGGCCGGACGATCTACCTCTACGCAGTGTCCAGGTGACGCGCCGCAGCGGCTCAGCGTCTCCTCGTGCCGCCGGGCGGGCGTGGCTGCCATGAACCTCGAGCGCCTGCTGCCGTCCTGGCGGACACTGGTCCGCCAGCTTGCGACCTTCGGCGTGGTCGGCGCCGGGGCATACGTCGTGGACGTGTCCACCTTCAACCTCCTGCAGCACACCGGCGACAACCCCATGTTCGAGGGCCAGCCGCTGATGGCCAAGGTGGCCAGCACCGGTGTCGCCACAGTCTTCTCGTGGGTCGGCAACCGCTACTGGACGTTCCGCCACCAGCGTCGCAAGGAACGGGCTCGCGAGTTCCTTCTCTACCTGCTGATGTGCACGATCGGGCTGGGCATCGCGCTCGGCATCCTCTGGATCTCGCACTACGTGCTGGGCTTCGCCTCCCCGCTGGCCGACAACATCGCCGCCAACGTCATCGGCCTGGTCGCCGGCACAGCCTTCAGGTTCTATGCCTATCGCACGTTCGTCTTCACGAGTCCGACGGAGCCGTCGCAGACGCACGACCTGCCGGCCGCGGTCGCGGCGGCGGGCCTGGTGGACGAGGCGGCGGCTGAGGCGTCCGCCTGACGACGTCCGCGTAGCGCTCGGGTGGCTCCGTCAGACTCCCTATGTACAGTGGGTACTGCTTGGTCCACACGGGCTTCTGCCTCTCGGAGGGCACCATGGCAGGCATTCGGCAGAGCAGGTCGACCATTTCGGTTCTCGCGGCAGGCATCGTCGCCGCCGGGGCTCTCGTCATGAGCCCGCCCGCGGCCGCGGACGTCGGACCCCCGCTGGCCGTCACGACGGTGGTGAGCGGCCTCGACATCCCATGGGACCTCACCTTCACCCCCGACGGGACCATGCTCTTCGACCAACGGGCTGGCTCTCTGCAGGCCCGGCTGACCACGGGTGAGGTCAGGACCGTGACTGCGGACATGTCGGATCTGTATGCCTCGGACGAGTCGGGGCTGATGGGCCTGGTCGTGGACCCGCAGTTCTCCAGCAACCGCACCTTCTACACCTGTCAAGGCCACACCGGTGGCGACGGGCGGGACGTCCGAGTGGTGAAGTGGCAGGTAGACACCGGCTACACCAGGGCCACTCGCGTTCAGAACGTGGTCACCGGCATCCAGAACAACGCCCGCCACAGCGGGTGCCGGCTCCGCTTCGACGCCAACGGGTTGCTCTACGTCGGCACCGGCGACGCTACCGTCGGCACCAACCCGCAGGACCTCACCAGCCTGAACGGCAAGGTCCTGCGCGTCACGACGGCCGGGGCTCCTGCACCCGGGAACCCGTTCATCTCGTCCGGGAACGCCAAGACCAGGCTTGTCTACACCTACGGGCACCGCAACGTGCAGGGTCTGTCGTTGCGCCCGGGCACGAACGAGATGTGGTCCGTCGAGCAGGGGACCGGCCGCGACGACGAGGTGAACCGGCTTGTCGCCGGGGGCAACTACGGATACGACCCTGTGCCTGGCTACAACGAGGGCGTCCCGATGACGGACCTGGCCAAGTACCCGAACGCGGTTCCCGCCGTGTTCGCTACGGGCGCCCCGACCCTGGCCCTGTCCGGGGGCACCTGGCTGTCGGGGTCGCAGTGGGGAGGTCTCGACGGTGTCTTCATCGGCGCGGCACTCAAGGCGAGCCAGCTCAAGGCATTGCGCATCAGCCCGCAGAACGTGCTGCAGGGGTCGGTCGACGTCCCGGAGCTGCAGGGCACCTACGGCCGGCTGCGTGAGCCGGTGCAAGGCCCTGACGGAGCCCTCTACGTGACGACCAGCAACGGGTCGGGCAACGACCGCATCCTGCGTGTGGCGCCGACGACGACCCCCGGTGAGACGGTGTGCGCCGGACCGCCGGCCACTCCGGGGACACCGGTCGCCGCCACGGTTTCGGGTGCAGACCTGCTGACCTTCGTCGTCGGGACGGACCGCGCGGTCTGGTACCGCAAGGTCGACGGGGCAGGCCCGTGGACGTCGCTGGGTGGCATCGCGAGCTACGGCCCCGCCGCCGTCTCCTCGGCCGGTGGGCGGGTCGACGTCTTCGTCGTCGGATACGAGGGGATCCTCAACCATGGCTGGCTGAGCAACGCGGGGCGTTGGAGCGGTTGGGAGAGACTCGGGGGCACCCTCACGTCCTCTCCCGCCGCCGTCTCCTTCGACGATGGCACCCTCGTGGTGGCGGGGCGCGGCACCGACCGTGCCCTGTGGTCCCTGCGCGGGACGACGGGAGGCGGCTGGACGTCGTGGAACAGCGCCGGGGGCTCCCTGAGTGCCGCCCCCGGGGCCGCCGTCGACCCCGACACGGGGGTGGGCCGGGTCGGTGTCCGCGGCGACGACGGGCGCATCTTCACGATGCCGGTCGACCGCACGGGACCGACCGGCGGCTACGTCGCGAGCGGGGTCGTCACCTGCTCGGCCGTCGCGTATGCGACCCGGTCCGGTGACGGGTCCGGGTTCGCGGTGGGGTACGTGGGCTACGAGGGTCGGGCCTCGGTGTTCGACGGCTCGGCACATCTGCTGGGCGGGACCCTGACCGGGTCGTTGGCCCTGGTCACCCCCGGGCAGCAGGGCTACGCCGTGCTCGGCCGGGGCGTCGACCGGGGGCTGTGGATTTATGACGCTCGATCGGGCTCCGGTGGGTGGCGCTCGCTGGGCGGGACGCTGTCGTAGGCGCCGACCGACCCGCGCCGCGGCCGCGCGCCACGGACGCACTAACGGATGCCCGACCGGTGGTCTGGAAGTCACTATCGTGATGGGATGCTCGCCGCCTACGCCGCCCGGACCGATCCCGACGACCCGGTAGGTGCCCTCGAAGTCGCGGAGCGGCCCGAACCCGGCAGCCGGGCCGGGTGGACCACGGTCACGCTCAAGGCGGCGAGCCTTAACCACCACGACCTGTGGTCGCTGCGGGGCGTCGGGTTGCCGGCGGACCGATTGCCGATGGTCCTCGGGTGTGACGGCGCGGGGGTCGACGAGGACGGCCACGAGATCATCGTGCACAGCGTCGTCGCGAGTGACGGGTGGAGCGGTGACGAAACCCTCGACCCAGCCCGGTCGCTGCTGTCCGAGCTCCACGACGGGACCCTCGCCGAGAGGGTGAGTGTGCCCAGGGCTAACCTCGTCCCGAAGCCGCAAGCGATGTCGTGGGAGACGGCGGCCTGCCTGCCCACCGCCTGGCTTACGGCATACCGGATGCTGTTTACCAACGCGGACGTTGCCCCCGGTTCGACCGTCCTGGTCCAGGGAGCGGGGGGCGGCGTCGCCACCGCCCTGGTCCAGCTCGGGTCTGCGGCCGGCCTGCGGATGTGGGTGGTGACCCGTGACGAGACCAAGGCCGACCGCGCCGCCGAGATCGGTGCTGACCGGACATTTCCCTCGGGGGCCCGCCTGCCCGAGCGCGTCGATGCCGTCATGGAGAGCGTCGGGGCGGCCACCTGGTCGCACTCGGTCAACTCCCTCAACCCCGGTGGGACCATCGTCATCTGTGGGGCCACCTCCGGGGACGCCCCCGTCAAGGCAGAGCTGACCAAGATCTTCTTCCGCCAGCTGCGGGTGGTCGGTTCTACGATGGGGACCCGTGAGGAGCTGGGCCGGCTGGCCCGGTTCGTCACGGACCGGCAGATTCAACCTGTGGTCGACTCGGTGCGCCCGCTCGCTCAGGCGCGGGAGGGGTTCGCCAGGATGGCGGGCGGGGACGTGTTCGGCAAGGTCGTCTTCACGGTGGGTTGAAGTCCAGCCGCCCCGTTCACCCACCGCCCCGTTCACCCACCGCCGCGTTCATCCGCCCCCGCGCCGGCGACGCCGACCACCGGGAACCAACACGCCGACCGGTGAGGGTGAGCTCCCGCGATCGGCCGTTACCGTGGGCCACCAGCAGGGTCTCGTCGACGGCGCAGGTGCCGTCACTGTGATGGAGGTACGGATGGCTCCGCGATTGGCCGGTTACAGACGTCGGATGTGCGTGCTTGCGATCCTGGTCGGGTCGCTGGCCGCCGCCGCCCCGACGGCCCGCGCGGCGGACGAGCCCGCCGCCCGCGCCACCACCAGCGCCTCGGCACCGCCGGAGTCGCTTTCAGCAGCAACCCCTTCAACGACAACGGCACCCGTTCCCGGCACGACCCCGACCGGGCCGAGCGCCACCACCCTCTCTGGACCGACGACGGCAGTCCCATCGCCGACCGAGATCGGCCGCCCGGCCACTCCCAGATCCGGGCCCTCGACCATCGAGCCAGCGCCCCCTTCGTGGTCGTCTTCCCCACCGTCCCCACCGTCCCCACCGTCCCCACCGTCCCCGTCATCGGACACACCCCAGGCGGTGGTCGCCGACCCGGTCGACTCCCGGTACGCCGCCCTCGGGGGACCGTCCGGGCCCTTGGGTCCGGCGACGAGTGGGCGCGTCAGCGTCGGGGGCGGTGTCTACCAGCAATACCGGTCCGGCCGGATCTGGTGGAACGGTGCCGACACCTCGCCGGCCTGGGAGACCCTAGGTACCATCGACGTCCGGTATGCCGCGATCCGGGGCCC
>NZ_JBDTKA010000108.1:0-8876 GCF_039935575.1 Lapillicoccus sp. | reverse complement strand
CGAGGTGCTCTCGGTGGCCGACGAGATCACCGTCATCCGCCGGGGCACCACGGTCAAGCAGGTCGACCCCGCAAGCGTCAACGCACGCCAGCTCGCCGAGCTCATGGTCGGGTCCGAGCTGCCGTCGCCGAGCACCGAGGAGTCGACGGTCACCGACCGGGCCGTCCTCACCATCGCGCATGTGACGGTCGACGGCGCTGCCGGCAACCGGAAGGTCCTCGACGACGTCTCGCTGACCATCCACGCCGGCGAGGTGCTGGGCATCGCTGGGGTCGAAGGCAACGGTCAGGCCGAGCTCGTCGAGGTCGTGATGGGTATGCGTGAACCGTCCAGCGGGGTGATCACCCTCGACGGCGTGGACATCTCCGACTGGCAGGTCCGCGAAATCCGAGAAGCGGGCGTCGGGTTCATCCCCGAGGACCGACAACGGCACGGGATGCTGCTCGAGGCCCCACTGTGGGAGAACGTCATCCTCGGCCACCAGACTCAGGAACCGAACGTGCGCGCCGGCGGGCTGGTCGACGCCCGCGCGGCCAAGGCCGACACGGAGCGCATCGTGCAGGAGTACGACGTGCGTACGCCGTCGATCTTCGTCACGGGCGCCTCCCTGTCCGGCGGCAACCAACAGAAGCTCATCATCGGGCGCGAGATGACCCACAACCCCAAGGTGCTGCTGGCCGCCCACCCCACCCGGGGCGTCGACGTCGGTGCCCAAGCGGCGATCTGGAACCACATCAAGCGGGCCCGTCGCGACGGCCTGGCCGTGCTGCTCATCTCGGCTGACCTCGACGAGCTCGTCGGGCTGTCCGACACGATCCGAGTCATGCTGCGGGGTGCGGTGACCGGTGAGTTCGACCCGGACATGGTGACCAAGGAGGAGCTGGGCGCCGCGATGACGGGGGCTGGACCGGGTCCCGCATCCGAAACGCATACCGAGCCAGCCAGGGACACGCATACCGAGCGGTCGGGAACGGGGGACTCGCTGTGACCCGCATCGACCCGCGCCGCATCGCGCTCGGGCTGGCCGCGCCGCTGCTCGCCATCCTGGTCGCCTTCGTCGTCACCTCGCTGATCCTGTTCGTCGCCAGGGATCCGGTGGGCGCCGTCTGGACCCAGCTGATCAAGGCGCCCTTGCCGCGTCAGGTCGTGGCCATAGTCAACGCGGCGACCGTCTACTACCTCTCCGCGATCGCCGTGGCCATCGGCTTCCGGATGAACCTGTTCAACATCGGCGTCGACGGCCAGTACCGCGTGGCCGCCTTCGCCGCGGCAGTGTTCGCGGGCCAGGCGTGGCTTCCCGGACCGCTCAACATCCTCGTGTCGCTGCTCGTCGCCATGGCCGCGGGGGGCCTCTGGGCCGGAATCGCCGGTCTGCTGAAAGTGACCCGCGGCGTGAGCGAGGTCATCTCGACGATCATGCTCAACGCCATCGCGACGTTCCTCGTCTCGTTCCTGCTCAGCAAGGCGGCCGTCAAGGTCGAGGGCAGCAACGCCGTCAGCACCAGACCCATCCCCGAGTCGTCCCGGGTGCCCGGCATCTCCGTCGACGGGATCATCGCGACCCCCAACCTCATCTACGGCTTGGTGGTCCTCGCAATCCTCGTCGGGTTCCTCTACTGGTTCATCCTCAACAAGACGAGGTTCGGGTTCGACCTGCGCGCGACCGGCCGCTCCGAGACCGCTGCGGTCGCCAGTGGCGTCAAGGTCAAGCGGATGGTGCTTGTCTCGATGGTGCTCTCGGGGGCGGCGGCCGGGCTGGTCGGCATGCCGCTGTTGTTCGGGCAGGACCACGCCTACGGCGACACCTTCCAGTCCGGGCTCGGGTTTGCCGGCATCGCCATCGCGCTGCTCGGCCGTAACAACGCGATCGGGATCGTCTTCGCCTCCTTGCTCTGGGCTTTTCTCGACGCGCAGGGCAACGGCCTGCAGATCAACGCCGGGGTGTCCGACCGGCTCGTGCTCGTGATCCAAGGCGTCATCGTCTTGTCGGTGGTCATCGCCTACGAGATCGTCAGACGCGCCGGCGTACGGATGGAACAGCGACGGGTCGCCTCCCAGCTGGCTCGGACACCAGCGGCGACGACCGAAGGGGCCTCGGCATGAGTGACACCGGACTGGCCCTCGACACGACGACGGAGGAGCCGCCCGCACTTGCCCGCAGCCGCCCCCGTTGGTTCTGGTACGCCGTCATCGGCGGTGCGCTCGTCATTGTCTCGACCGTGCGGGTCGTGACCGGCGCCAACGACATCGACTCGTCCGGGGCTCTCATGGCGGCGATCGGGCTGGCCATGCCGATCGGGCTCGCCGGCCTCGGGGGCCTGTGGAGCGAACGTGCCGGGGTCGTCAACATCGGGCTCGAGGGCATGATGATTCTCGGGACCTGGGGTGGGGCCTTCTTCGGCTTCTACTACGGACCCTGGGTGGGGATCCTGGGCGCCGCGCTGATGGGCGCGGTCGGTGGGGCCGTGCACGCGCTGGCCACGGTCATCTTCGGTGTGGACCACATCGTGTCCGGCGTCGCGATCAACCTGCTCGGCGCGGGGGCGGGCGCCTATCTCGCGGTGCGCACGTTCACCGGTATGCAAGGCGGTGGCCCGACCCAGTCTCCGCCGCTGCAGCAGCTGCCCTTCCTCAGCGTCCCGGGTCTCGGAGACGCTCTCGACTCGGTCGAGAAGAGCCACATCTGGCTGGTTTCCGACCTCGCCAGCGTCGTCCGCGCTCTGACGACCAACCTCAGCGTTCTCACGATCATCGCGATCGGTCTGCTCGTGCTCAGCTGGTGGGTCCTCTGGCATACGACGTTCGGGCTTCGCCTGCGCTCGTGTGGAGAGGCTCCCCAGGCGGCGGAGACGTTGGGAGTCAATGTGATTCGCTACAAGTTCACGGCCGTCCTCATCTCCGGCGGCCTAGCCGGGCTGGCCGGCGGGTTCCTCGTCCTGGTGGCCTCCAACCTCTACCGAGAGGGCCAGACCGGAGGGCGTGGCTACATCGGTCTCGCCGCGATGATCTTCGGCAACTGGCGGCCCGGTGGGCTCGCCGGCGGGGCTGCGCTGTTCGGGTATGCCGATGCCGTGCAGCTGCGCGGTGGCGGCGACGTCGTTCGCGCATACCTGCTGCCGTTCTCCATCGGGCTGGTGGCCTGGGGCGTGTGGATGGTCGTCCGTCGACGTCAGGGCAAGCCGATGGTCGGCGTGGTGAGCCTTGTCATGGGCGTGCTCGCGTTCCTCTGGTTCTTCTTCACCGAGCGCGTCCCCAACGAGTTCACGGGCATGACCCCCTACGTCGCCACCCTGCTCGTGCTGGCGTTCGCCTCGCAGCGGTTGCGGCCACCTGCGGCGGACGGTCAGGTCTACCGCAAGGGCGAAGCCAGCTGATGGGCGACGGGGACGACAGTCTCGACGGCGTCGACTGGGCCGCACTGCAGGGGGCTGCGGTGGGGGTGATGCGGCACGCCTACGCGCCGTACTCGTCGTTCCCCGTCGGCGCGGCCGGGCTCGTCGACGACGGGCGCGTGGTCGTCGGCTGCAACGTCGAGAACGCTGCCTACGGAGTCGCGCTCTGCGCCGAGTGCGGCATGGTGTCGCAGCTGCACTCCACCGGCGGCGGGAGACTCGTCGCGGTCGTCTGCGTCGGCGGCGACGGCGGGCTGCTCATGCCGTGCGGCCGGTGCCGTCAGCTGCTCTGGGAGAACGGCGGACCCGTATGCCGCGTACTTACACCCGAGGGTGTGCTGCCGATGAGTGCCGTTCTGCCCCAGGCGTTCGGGTCAGACGATTTGGACGCTGCGGCTCGCCATCCCGCCCGACCCACGTCAGGAGGAGGACCCAGCTCCAGTTGACGGCGCCGCGTCCAGGCACCGCAACCGTGCAAGGTCCGCGATGATGTCGGACATGAGCGAACCCTTCGATGCCGTGGACGTCATCACCACGAAACGCGACAAGCGTGAGCTCGGCGACGGCCAGATCGACTGGGTGATCGACGCATACACCCGCGGGATCGTCGCCGACGAGCAGATGTCCTCCTTGGCCATGGCAGTGCTGCTCAACGGGATGAACCGCCGCGAGATCGCCCGCTGGACCGCAGCCATGATCGCCTCCGGCGAGCGGATGGACTTCTCGGCGCTGTCCCGCCCCACGGCTGACAAGCACTCCACCGGTGGGGTCGGCGACAAGATCACGCTGCCGCTGGCGCCGCTGGTGGCCGCGTGCGGAGTGGCCGTCCCGCAGCTGTCGGGACGCGGACTGGGCCACACGGGAGGGACGCTCGACAAGCTGGAGTCGATCCCGGGCTGGCGGGCGGGGCTCACCACGCAGGAGATGTTTCACCAGCTCGAGGACGTCGGCGCGGTGATCTGCGCCGCCGGCGCCGGTCTGGCCCCCGCGGACAAGAAGCTCTACGCGCTGCGGGACGTCACCGGCACCGTCGAGGCCATCCCGTTGATCGCCAGCTCGATCATGAGCAAGAAGATCGCCGAGGGGACTGGTGCGCTCGTCCTCGACGTCAAGGTCGGGTCCGGCGCGTTCATGAAGGACGTCGACCAGGCTCGCGAGCTCGCCGAGACGATGGTGGCGCTCGGCACCGACGCGGGCGTGACAACCGTCGCGCTGTTGACGAACATGCAGACCCCTCTCGGCCTCACAGCGGGAAACGCCCTGGAGGTGCGGGAGTCCGTCGAGGTGCTGGCCGGCGGGGGACCGGAAGACGTCGTCGAGCTGACCGTGACGCTCGCTCGCGAGATGCTCTCGGCCGCGGGCCGGCCCGACGTGGACCCTGCTGACGCCCTGCGGGATGGGCGGGCCATGGATGTCTGGCGCCGGATGATCTCGTCTCAGGGGGGCGACCCCGACGCCGCGCTCCCTGTCGCCCACGAGACCCACGACGTCCTCGCGCCGGCCGACGGGGTGCTCACGCAGCTCGACGCGCTCAAGGTCGGCATCGCCGCCTGGCGGCTCGGGGCGGGGCGCGCCCGCAAGGAGGACCCGGTCCAGGCCGGGGCCGGCGTCGAGCTGCACGCCAAGCCCGGTGCACAGGTACGTGGCGGAGAGCGGCTGCTGACGTTGCATACCGACACGCCCGACCGGTTCGAGCGGGCCCTCGACGCCCTGGATAGGGCTTTTGTCATCGCGCCCACAGGCTCGCGTCCCGACCTGCTCCCGCTGGTCATCGAGCGGGTGGGGTGACGATCTAGGGTGGGTGCCGTGCCACAGCTCATCGCCGCGCCGACGCGCATCCCGGTCCCGGGGGGCAAGGTCATCGACGAGTACGTGGGCGCGGTCAACACCCCGGTCACCTCGCTGCCCGGTTCGGTTTCCGTGGCCCACATGGTCGCTCCCGCCGAGTGGTCCGAGCCGTTCCAGACCCCGGAGTTCGGCGAGGTCACACTCGTGCTGCGAGGCACCGTGCTCGTCGACCACGACGGTGGTCGGCTCGAGGTCCTGGCCGGCCAGGCCGTCGTCACCGGCCCCGGCGAGCGGGTGCGCTACTCCACCGGCGCCGACGGTGCCGAGTACGTCGCCGTGTGCCTGCCCGCCTTCGACCCGCAGGCAGCGAACCGCGATGACGACTGAGGCTGCGATGACGCTCCCCGACGTCCTGCGGGCCGTGCCCAAGGTCCTCCTGCACGACCACCTCGACGGCGGGGTGCGGGCGCAGACCATCCTCGACCTCGCGGCTGCGACGCCTTCCGACGGCCCCGTGGTCGAGCCGCCGGCGTCGGACGCGGGGGCTCTCGCGGCCTGGTTCCGCAACAGCGCCGACTCGGGGTCCCTGACCCGCTATCTCGAGACGTTCGACCAGACTCTCGCGGTGATGCAGACGCGGGAGGGCTTGTTCCGGGTGGCCTCGGAGTCCGCCCAGGACCTGGCCGCCGACGGGGTCGTCTACGCCGAGAGCCGGTATGCACCGGAGCAGCACCTGGTCCGCGGCCTCGGCCTCGACGACGTGGTCGAGACGGTCAACGCAGGCTTCCGGGAGGGCGAGCGGCTGGCCGCCGAGGCCGGACACCCGATCCGGGTGACCGCATTGCTCACGGCCATGCGGCACGCGGCCAAGAGCCGCGAGATCGCCGAGCTCGCCGTCCGCTACCGCGACGACGGTGTCGCCGGGTTCGACATCGCCGGAGCAGAGGCGGGCTACCCCCCCACACGCCACCTGGACGCTTTCGAGTACTTGCGACGCGAGAACGCGCACTTCACGATCCACGCCGGCGAGGCGTTCGGGCTGAAGAGCATCTGGGAGGCGATCCAGTGGTGCGGCGCCGACCGACTCGGTCATGGGGTGCGGATCGTCGACGACATCACCGTCGAAGGGCTGCCCTTCCCCGCGTGGCTGGACCAAGCAGCGGCGGACGGTCTCACGACCCTCGCCGATGTAGATCTGGACACGGTCTATCTCGGCCTGCTCGCCGCATACGTGCGTGACGCTCGTATCCCGCTCGAGATGTGCCCCAGCAGCAACCTCCAGACGGCTGCCGCGAAATCCATTGGACTGCATCCGATTTCGCTGCTCAAGCGGTTGCGGTTCCGCGTCACGCTCAACACGGACAACCGGCTGATGAGCGGCACCACGATGTCTCGAGAAGCGGCCCTGCTGGCAGCCGAGGCGGGGTGGACGCTGGCGGACCTGCGGTGGGTGACGATCAACGCGATGAAGTCCGCGTTCATCCCGTTCGACGAACGTCTCGCGATGATCGACGGCACGATCAAGCCGGGGTATGCGGTCTACGGGCTCCCTGCCTGAGGCCTCGGTCAGCCGCTGCTTGGTGTCGCCTGCCCAGAGCGGTCCTGCTGCCACGGCCAACGGCCGCTGATCTCGAGCTCGAGTGAGAAGCTGAGGAACGTCCGGATCACTACGATCAACCCCAACACGGCGACGCTCACGAGAGTGGGGGTGACCGCAACCGTGCGGATGATGTCCGCCGCGAGCGCGCCGACGATCTCCACCACACCCGTGAACGTCATGGCCGTCATCCTTGCCGAGGGCGCGTATGTCGGCCAGCCGGGTGAGGGTCCTCATCCCGGCTCTCGACGCCTCGTCCTTGGCAGCCTCCCCGGCGGGCGGTGTGCCTGCTGGGTGTGGGGCGGGGTCACGTTCGGTCCGGTGGGTGGGCGGGGTTTCCGGTGTCGTTCCCAATCAGGCCATGCTCCGGATCCGGTCTGGCCGTGGTGTGGGCGTGGTCGTAGGAGCCTCTGGTCAAATCCCAGACGACATGTCCGGTGGTCGGGTCAACCCGGCCGTGTAGCCGGCGGGTGTGGACCAGGGTGTTGTGGTGGCCGCATAGGAGGGCGGCGTTGTCGAGGTCGGTGGGTCCGCCGTCGGCCGCGTGGACCAGGTGATGCCCGTCGCACCACGTGTCGGCGCATACTCGCACACCCACCCCACCCCCGCCGACCCCATCGACACCGCGCCCGTGGACGTCTCACCGCGGTCCACCGCCTCACCCAGGACCGCGACCCGGGCCGCCTCCACCGCCCGGGACAGGTCGTCGACCTCCCGGAACACCCGACCGAGGTCGGCGCCCTGCGCCTGCCACAACACCGCCGCCAACCCCGTCAACGCCTCCCGCGCCGCAGCACGAAGGTCAGCCCACGGCACCGTCGCCGGCAGCGCCGGCAGCGCTGGCGGCTGCGGCGAATCGGCGGGCGAAACTGGAGGCATACCCAAAACCTACAACCGACCACCGACAACCCCTTCGACCGCGATCGACCGAATCGCGTTGCCACGACTACGGACCCGCTCTGGTGATCGCTACCAACCAAGGCGAGTCAGGTGCCTTGAGGCCGACACGAGACTTGCCTTGATCCACGCCAGGGGCCGGTGGGCCATGATCGTTGCCAGGTGGGCTGGAAACGACACGCACGACAGGGGTGGGCGATGAGCGAGGCCAGGACCGCCGGTACCAACGACGCACGGGACGAGCCGGAGGTGCAGCTGTTCGCCGCCGAACGGCTCGCCTTCTTTACCGACGCGGTTGTCGCCATCGCGATCACGCTGCTCGCGCTCGACCTGAAGGTCCCGGAAGGCGCCTCGTGGAGCGTCATCTGGAGCGCCATCGGTGCCAACGCCAACGGGTACGTCGCGTTCCTCATCAGCTTCTTCATCATCGCCAATGCGTGGACCAGCCACCACGCGCTGTTCCGCTACATCACCCGGTCGGACGCCAGGTTGCTGTGGATCAATCTGCTCTGGCTCCTCATGGTCGTCGTGGCACCCTTCGTTACCCGGATGGTCGTGGACGATCAGGTCTACTACCAGTTCCGGTTCATCTGTTATGCCGGGGTGCAGTCGCTATTGGGGGTCCTGCTGATCCGGATGGTCGTGCACGCCCAGCAGGCCCAGCTTGTGATGGAGTCGACCCCGACCCGTTTCCTCAGCCGACTGAAGACCCGAGCACTTATCGTGACGGTGCCGTTCTCGCTGTCCATCGTTGCGGTCCTCGTGCCCGGCATCGGTGAAAGGGCGTACTACCTCTGGTGGTTCGGACCACCGGTAATGGCGGGTCTGTTCACGCTGCGGCGCAAGTGGCGCGAACGCCGCGGCGTGCAGATCTGACCGCCGGTATCGTGCCGCACGTACGTCTGGGCTTGACGCAGCGTCAGATGCCGCGGCCCGGCGACAGGATGTGCCGCGGGTCGAAGGCGTCCTTCACCAACCGGTGCGCGGCGAGGGTCGCCGGGTCGAGCTGCTTGGGCAGTGCGTGCCGTTTCAGAGACCCGATGCCGTGCTCTCCCGACAGCGTCCCGCCGAGGGCGAGAGCCGCATCACTGACGCGGTCGAGGACGAGCTCGCCGTGGTCGCGGGCCGCTGCGTCCGCCGGGTCGACGATCACCGAGGGGTGCAGGTTGCCGTCGCCGGCGTGAGCGAAGGTGGGGATCGCG
>NZ_JBDTKA010000107.1:0-29725 GCF_039935575.1 Lapillicoccus sp. | reverse complement strand
GCCCGGTTCCTCGGTGCGATGAAGACCCGTCTGGAGGAGGGTCAGTTCGAGGCCTCGCTCGGCCTGTGAGCGAGGCCGGAGGCTCTCCCGGGAGTCGTCGCGTCGTCATCACCGGCGCGTCCGGTCTGATCGGCAGCGCGCTCTCCACCTACCTGGTCGCCCGCGGCGACCGGGTGGTGCATCTCGTGCGTCGCGAGGCACGCACCGCGTCCGAGGTCGAGTGGGACCCCACCACCCGTCACCTCGACCCCGGCGCACTCGAGGGCGTCGACGTAGTGGTGCACCTGGCCGGGGCAGGCGTCGCCGACAAGCGGTGGACGGCGGACTACAAACAGCTGATCGTCACCTCTCGCACCGACAGCACCACCGCCGTCGCCACGGCGGTTGCCGCCCATGGCAGCGCCGTGCGGCTGGTCAACGCGTCGGCCGTCGGGTTCTACGGGACCGACCGGGGTGATGAGGTGCTCACCGAGGACAGTCCCGCCGGTGAGGGGTTCCTCGCCGAAGTGGTCCAGGCATGGGAGTCGGCTACCGATCCCGCCAGCGCCGCCGGTGCTCCGGTCGCCATGTCGCGAACCGGGTTGGTCATGTCGCGCGGAGGCGGTGCGTTTGCTCCGCTGGTACGGCTCGGCCGGCTGGGTCTGGCCGGATCCCTGGGCTCGGGAAAACAATACTGGCCATGGATCACCCTGGACGACGTCGTACGCGCCCTGGTCCACCTCGTCGACCATCGTGAGGTCGTCGGCCCGGTCAACGTCGTGGGACCTGACCCGATGCGTCAGAAGGCGGTCGTCGACGAGCTGGGTCGACAGCTGGGCCGCCCCACCGTTCTCCCGGCCCCGGCGTTCGCGCTCCGGATCGCGCTGGGCGAGTTCTCCAGCGAAGTCCTCGGTAGCCAGCGGGTGGTGCCGACGGCGTTGCAGGCGAGCGGGTTCGAGTTCGTCCACGGTGACCTGGCGAGCGCTGTCACGACCATCCTCTGACCCTGTCGACTCGCCTGTGCGCCCCCCCGGGCGCAGGGGGTCATGGCGGGTCATGGCGCCGACACGTCGGTGAGGCGCCAGGCGCCGTCCACGACCTGGAGGTGATAGTCGAGCGGCAGTCCTGCGGTGGCCGTCTGCTGCTCCCGGCTGCCGTCCTGGTGCAGCACGCTGTACGCTCCCCGGTCCACGACCGCGCGTAGCACGGCCACGGCCGGCTCTCCGTCGGACACCGAGAGAACCTGGGCCGACCGCACGGGGAACGTCAACCCGACATATCGCTGGCGGGCGACCTTGACGTGTTCGATCATCGCGGCGTCGGTTCGATAAGCCGCGGATACGGAGGGTTCGGCGCTGAGCAACGCGCTGGGGTCCACGTCCTCGAGCGCCGAGGCGCGCACCTCGGCGAGCCGCTGCAGGACTACCGCCGGGTCACTGGACAGGACCCCCGTCAGGCCCGTGGCCTGGGTGCTGCCTGCGGTCCGAGAGGCGCCTGACGTCCCGGAATGGCCTGAGATACCTGTGGTCTCAGAGGTGCTTGCGGTGCTTGGGGTGTCGGCGGTGCTTGGGGTGTCGGCGGTGATGGTGGCGACGTCGGGTCCCCCGGCAAAGGCGACGAGACCGCCTTCGTGACCACCGGCGACTTTGAGTAGTCCGAGGAGCGCGCCGGCCAGGACCAGCCCGCCCAACGCCACGATGACCAGCCGGGTGCGGGACGTCAGACCGACCCGGGTTGGCCGGACCCGTCGAAGTATCTGCACGCGGCGCGCTCGTCGTGCTTGCCGCTCGCGGTCCCGCTGCACCCGGCGCAGCTCGGCTCGGCTGCGGGTCTCCGCCGCCTCACGGCGCAGGCGGTTCGTCACCGCTGCAGCGGGATCGAGGTGGCGCCCGACGAGCACCACCGGCTCGGGAAGTGCCGCCCGGTAGACGGCGAGAGCGGCCGTCGCCGCCGACGGCCGCGCCGCCGGGTCGCTGGCGAGCAGCCGCAGGAGCACGGGCCGCAGCTGGGGACCGACCGCGGCGGTGATCTCCTCGAGCTCCAGCGCCACCGCATCGACGGCACCCGCGCGGCCGGACTGCGGTGAGCCCGACCCGCGTGCCCACCCGACCCAGCCCGGCGGTGTGGCTCCTCCGGTCCGCGCGAACCAGATCAACGCTCCGAGTGCCCACACGTCGCTGGCCTCGCTGGGCAGGTCTCCGGCGAGCACCTCGGGAGCCGTGAAGCCCGTCGTCCCCACCGGAGGGTTGCTCTCGGTGTCGCCCGGCAGCCTCGCCGAGGTGAGGTCGGCGAGCATGGGCTTGCCCGAGATGGTGAACAGGACGTTGCCGGGGGAGACGTCGGCGTGCACGATACCGGCCCGATGCAGATGGGCGAGTGCGGTGGCCAACGGAGCCACGACGGTCACGACCTCACCGACGGGCACAGTCCCCCGCAACGCGACGACGTCGTGCAGGCTGCCACCATCGGCGAGGTCCAGGACGACGGCGACTCCTCCGTCAGGGAGCACGAGTCGCTCGCGTGCCCGAACCACGTGCTCGCTCGTGACCAGGGCAGCCACGTCCAGCTCGCGGGCCCCCTCCCCTGGTGCGTCGGAGCCGGCGGAACACAGCTTGATGGCGACCTCGTCCCCACCGGCAGTCGCACGCGCGGACCAGACGCTGCCCGACGCGCCGCGCCCCAGAAACGTTCCGAGGTCATAACCCGGAACCTCCGGTGGCAGGTCCCGGTCGAGTGTCGCGAGGCTGGCGAGGGTCACCAGACCATGCTGCTCGCCTGGAGCCCACCGGCCAGTGAGTTGTCCACAGGTGGCCCGCGTCAAAGCCCACCTGACGATGGTGCGGGCTCGCGTAACGCGTAAGAAGAACCACCGGAGAGCCGCCGGCCGTGATCGAGACGCGGAACTTCCCGGCACAGGCGAGAGCCGCTTTGCTCGGTCGGTGGTCCCCGCGAGGGTGGGGCCATGACGAGAGAAGTACAGATCACGTCCTCGATGGAGGCCGGGTTCATCACGATGCACGACCCAGAAGGCAACGAGCTCGATGACGAACCGCTTACGGCAGCCAGCTATCGACATCGGTACGTCCTGATGACGCCCGAGCCGCCCTACTCTCAGCCTGTGGTCACATCCGTGCTGGTGGTCGAGGACGACCCGACAGTGTCGGGCGTGCTCGAGGCATACCTCGTCCGTGCCGGCTTCACCACAACCGTGGCAACGGACGGCCCCAGCGCCCTGGCGGACTGGACCCGAACCCGCCCCGACGTGGTGATCCTCGACATCATGCTGCCCGGCATGTCAGGCCTGGAGGTGTTGCGCCGGCGCCGCTCCGACGACGACACCGCGGCGGTGATCGTCCTCAGCGCCCTGGGCGACGAGGACGACCGTGTGCTCGGTCTCGACCTCGGCGCCGACGACTACCTCGTCAAACCGTTCTCGCCGCGTGAGGTGGTCGGTCGCGTCCAGGCACTGCTGCGCCGGGCCGAACGCCTCGCCGCCGCGACCTCCGGGCAGCAGCTTGTCCCCCGTCGCTTGACGACTGGCGGCCTCAGCCTCGACCTGGCCGCACGGCGGGTCACCCAGGACGGCGCGGACATCTCATTGACTCCCCGCGAGCTCGACCTGTTGGCCTACCTGATGAGCCACCCCGGCCAGGCCTTCACCAAGGAGCAGCTGATGCGCCGGGTGTGGGGCTGGGACTTCGGCGATACCTCGACCGTCACCGTGCACGTGCGACGGTTGCGCGAGAAGGTCGAGGACGACCCGTCGGACCCGCGCCTGGTCGTGACCGCGCGAGGGGCGGGCTACCGGTTCGACGGTCCGGTCGTCACCGAGGACTCGACGGTGGGGGGCGAACGTGGGTGACATGGCGGCGATCGTCATGGCAACGGTGCTCGTATGCCTGGTGACCGCCGCGGTGGGAGCCCTCGCCCTGCACCTGGTCAGGAGGCGTTCGCTCGTCTGGTCCGTGGTCGTCGCCGCGCTGATCCCCCTGGTCGCGGTCAGTGCGTCGATCCTGCTCAACGTGCAGCTGATGTTCATCTCGACCCACGACTCGACGGCCGTGTCCGTCGCGCTCGCCTGCGCGAGCGTCATCGGCGTGCTGCTGTCGCTCGTTCTCGGACGGCGGGTCGCACAGGGCTCCCGGTCCTTGACCCGCGCGTTGCGCGACCTGGGCAGTGCGAACCGTGACGAGGCATCCCCACAGTCTTCAGGACGGCCGTCGGGCGCCCCTGGGGAAATCGCTTCTCTCGCGACCGAGCTCGAGCTGACACGACTTCGCCTCGACGAAGCGCAACGTCGGGCGACCGCGCTCGAGGACAGCCGCCGAGAGCTCGTGGCGTTCATGTCGCACGATCTGCGTACACCGCTGGCGGGACTTCGTGCCCTCGCCGAGGGCTTGGAGGACGGCGTCATCCAGAACCGACCCGCCGCCCTCCGTCAGATGCGACAGACCGTGGACCGGATGACGGGACTGGTCGGAGACCTCTTCGAGCTGTCTCGGGTCAACGCGGCTCGTTCGTCGCAGTCCCGCACGCGGTCGATGGTGAGCCTCGTCGAGCTCGTCCACGACGTCACCGCCGAGCTCGACGCTCACGCGCGACGGCGTGGAGTGACGGTTCGGGTCGAGGTCGAACCGGGAGACGACCGGCTCGCAGTCGTCGGCATCGCCGACGATCTGGCCCGCGCCCTGACCAACCTGCTCGGCAACGCCGTACGCCACACCGCGCCCGGTCGTGAGGTCGTCGTGTCGGCCGACCGCGGCGAGGACGGCCGGATCCACGTGAGCGTCACAGACGGGTGTGGCGGAATCCCCGATGGCGATCTCGAACGCGTCTTCGACATCGGCTGGCGCGCTGCTCCCGAGCGGAGTAGCACCGACGCCGGCGCGGGCCTCGGCCTCGCCATCGCCCGCGGGGTCATCGAGTCCCACGAAGGGTCGATCGACATCCAGAACGTCCCGGGGGGTTGCCGGTTCGGCGTGACCCTGCCTCAACAACCGGTGAGCGACTCGGCCTGACGTCGCAGGTTCTGACGCACCACGGCTCAATGAGGCGAAACCGCGATCAGCTGATCTGGTGTCAGGCGTGGTCAGCGGGGACGCCGAGGTCGCTCACGCCTGCGGCGAGGGTGATCGTGGCTCGCCAGCTCAGCTCCGTCGCAGCGCGCTCGCTGGACGCGGTGATGTGCCGGACGTCCCCGAGCCGGAACTCCCCGGTCACGACCGGCTCCGGCCCACCGCGGGTCCCAGCGAGAGCCCGGGCGACGTCGCCGATCGTGCTCACCACACCCGAACCCACGTTGTAGGCGCGATGCGTACCCGGCTCGATCGCCGACGTCCCCACGGCCACAGCGAACGCCTCGGCGACGTCCCCGACGTGGACGAAGTCCCGTCGCTGGCCACCGTCCTCGAACACCGTGGGCGCTACGCCACGATCCAGAGCAGAGAGGAACATTGCTGCCACCCCCGAATAGGGAGTGTTGCGCGGCATACCCGGCCCATAAACGTTGTGCAGCCGCAGGGAGACAGCAGTTCCGCCGGTCTCTCGCGCCCAGACCGACGCGAGATGCTCCTGCATCACCTTCGTGGCGGCATAGGTGTTGCGAGGGTCCAGACCCGACTCCTCGGTGACGAGACCGGGGACGAGTGTCGCGCCACAGATGGGGCAGGGCGGATCGAACACCTTGCGCTGCAACGCCTCCCGCGTCCGGGGACCAGGCGGGACCACACCGTGATCGGCGCAGGAGTAGTGACCTTCGCCGTAGACCACCATCGAGCTGGCCTGGACGAAGCGCGGGACGTTCTGGGCCGCAGCGGAACGAAGTACGACGGCAGTGCCGAGGTCGTTGCTGGAGACGTAGTCGTCCATGTCGTCGATGTCGACGCCCAGTCCGACCTTGGCCGCGAGGTGGACGACTGCCTCCGCGCCCGAGAGCACCTCCCGGACGACTGCACTGTCACGAACGTCACCGACGACCAGCGGCACGCCGAACGTCGCGAGCCTCGAGGTCGCACCCTTGCCGCCGTCCCGGTGGACGTCGGCGCGGAGGTCGTCGACGGCCGTCACGGCATGGCCGTGGGCGAGCAGCGCTGCCACCACAGGGATCCCGATGAACCCCGCTCCTCCGGTGACGACGACACGCAATGGGGCCGCGGCTCGCGGCCCACTCGTGGTCACGCAACCTGACCGGGTGTCGTGCCGGGCGTGATGACGTCGACAACGCGGCCCCCGGTCGAGCTGACCCGCGCTGCGTCGATGACGGCCAGGACATGGACGGCTCCATGCGGGTCCACCGGCATCGCCGACTGGGGGTCGTCTGCCACCAGGGCCGCGGCGACCTCACGGTAGAAGTCCGCCTGGTCGCCGCCGAGACCCACCACGGGCTCGCGCTCGTCGCCGCGCACCAGCCAGCCCAGGTGCTGTGGGTCCGCCGGCAGGAACTCGGTGAACGCCGTGGACTCGAGCCCGAGAGCGCCGACGACGTATGCCGCGCTGGTACCCAGCAGGCGTACCGAAGGTCCGGGAGCGGCGGCCAACGACGTCGACCCGAGGTGGCAGACGACACCCGACTCATGCCTGCAGCTGAGGAAGGCGGTGTCCTCGGAGAAGGTCGTATGGGCGGCGAGCTCGGCGTACACGGAAGTCACCGGGCCGAACAGCTGGACCGCCTGGTCGACGAGGTGGCTGAACAGGTCGAGCAGCACGCCGCCGCCTTGCTCGGGTGCGGCATTTTCCCGCCACCGGTCTTTGGGAACCGGGCGCCATCGCTCCCAACGCAGCTCGGCCCGCACGATGTCGCCGACGGTCCCGTCGGCAACCACCCGTGCGAGAGTGCGGAACTCCGGGTCGTATCTCCGGTTCTGGAACACGGTCAGGGGTATGCCTGCCGCCGCCGCGGCGTCGACAGCCTCGAGCGCCTCGCACGCGTCCACTCCGAGCGGCTTGTCGACGACCGCCGCCAGGCCCGCTTCAGCGACCCGGTGCACCTGCTCCACGTGCACGTTGGAGGGCGACGCGAGGACGACGACGTCCAGCCCGGCCACAGCCAGCAGTGCGTCGATGTCGGGGACGACGACGGCTCCCGGGACATCGGTGGCGACCTCGGCGGCCCGTCCGGGGTTGCTTGTCGAGACGGCCACCAGGTCGAGGCCCGCCTGCTGGATCAGCGGCGCGTGGAACCCCTTGCCGGCGCCGCCGTAGCCGACCAGACCCACTCGCGTCATCGAGTCACCTCACTGACCTCGTCCGGTTCGGACGCCTCCTCCGAGGGCGGTCTATCGTCGGAGATCCTCGGTTGATGAACCTTCGACGGTTCCTCGCCCGTCGTGGGCTCGGTCGCGTTGTGCGGCTCTTGGGTGAGGCGAACCGCCGCCTTCTCGTGCGCACCGGCGCGTGGGATGCCGAACGGCCACCAGATCCGGTCGCCGAGGTCGTAGGAGAGCGCGGGCACCAGGAGGCTGCGGACGACCAGGGTGTCGAGCAGCACGCCGAACGCCACGATGAACGCGATCTGCGCGAGGAACAGGATCGGCAGCACCGCTAGCGCCGAGAACGTCGATGCGAGAACGACTCCCGCGCTGGTGATCACCCCGCCCGTGACCGCCAGTCCGACGAGGATGCCGGGTCTGGTCCCCCGAACCCGAGACTCCTCGCGGACCCGCGTCATCAGGAAGATCGAGTAGTCGATGCCGAGAGCGACGAGGAAGACGAACCCATAGAGCGGCGTCGAGGGGTCGGAACCGGGGAACTTGAAGATGTGGTTGAACACGATCGCGGAGACGCCAATCGTCGCCCCGAACGACAGGACGTTGGCCGCCACCAGGAGCAGTGGCGCGCCGAGCGATCTCAGCAGCAGCGCCAGCACGACGAAGATGACCCCGAGGATGGTCGGGACAATGACCTTCAGGTCGTGGTCGCTGGCCTCGCGGACGTCGAGGTTCGAGGCGGTACTTCCTCCGACGAGGACGTCGGGAGACACCTGGTCGAGGGTGGTCCGCAGGGTGTCGATCGTGTCCTCCGCCTCGACGCTGTCAGCCGCGGCGACCAGGGTGGCCTGGATGACGACCTGCCCGTCGACGACCTTGGGCGGTTGACCAGGAGTCGTCCCGATGACCGGGTCGCGCACACCGTCGACCGTGCCGAGGACCCGGACGACCTGCTGGGCCTGGGCTTGGGGCGCCACGATCTGCACCGGTGAGCCGGAACCCGCCGGAAAGTGCTTGGCCAGGACCTCCTGCCCGGTGACCGAGTCGACGGAGGTGAGGAACAGGGCGGACTGGGTGACCCCCTTGGCCTGGAACGTCGGCACGAACGCCGCGCAGGCAGCGAGCAGGACAAATGTGGCGACCCAGGTCCGTCGCGGGTGGGCGCCCACCATCCGTGCGACCCGTCCCCAGACTCCCTTCTGTGTCACGCCGTCATTGACCGCGTGGTCGACGCGTGGGACCTGGGGCCAGAAGATCCGCCGGCCGATGAGCAGCAGCACGGCGGGCAGGAACGTGAGCGAAGCGACGAAGGCGCCGGCGATCCCGAACGCACCGACCGGGCCGAGGCCCTTCGTGCTGCCGAGCTCGGAGAGCCGCAGGCACAGCAGCCCGATGATGACCGTTGCCGCGCTCGCTGCGATAGGTTCCACGGCCGCCCTCCAGGCCGTCTTCATCGCCTCCCACGTCGACTCGTGCTCGTGCAGCTCCTCCTTGTATCTCGCCACGAGCAGCAGGGAGTAGTCCGTCGCGGCACCGACGACGAGGATCGACAGGATCCCCTGACTCTGGCCGCTGAGGTCGATCGAGCCGTTCTTGGCCAGCGGGAAGATCACCAGGACGGCAAGGGACAGCCCGAAGACCGCGGTGATCAGGACGGCGAAGGGCAGGATCGGGCTCCGGTAGACGATCAGCAGGATGACGAAGACGACCCCGAGGGCGACGAGCAGCAGGATTCCGTCGATGCCGGAGAACGCGATGACGAAGTCAGCGAAGAACCCTCCCGGCCCGGTGACATGCACGGCCATGCCTGCCGGACCGAGCTGCGCGGCGCCGGCGCCCCGCAGCGCCTGAGCCACCTCGTACAGCGCGGACTTGCCGCCGACCGTGTCCTGGGCCTTGTCCGCGAGGAACGACACCGGCACGAGCACGGCCTGCTTGTCCTGGCTCGGGATGGCGGCGCTCGGTGGCGCCTGCAGGAACTCACCCACCGTGCGGGACTTGTCCTCGGGCAGCGGCAGCGTGGGGATGCCTTTGACGAAGCTGGAGATGGCCGCCAGGTCGCTCGTGGTGAGCCCGTCCGTGCGCTCGATGACGATGAGATAGGGCAGCGTCTTGGTGTCGGTGGCCTGCTGGACGACGGTGCTCACCCGCGCCGACTCGGACGAGGGCGGCAGGAAGTTCGCGTTGTTGTTGGACTGCACCTCGGACAGGCGCCCGACGAGCGGGCCGCCGATCCCTCCGATCGCGAGCCACGCGAGAACTGCGAGAGCGGCCACGATGCGTACCGCCTTGCGAGCACCCTGCTCAGGGGTTCGACCGCCCGGGCTGGTCTGGTCGGACTGCTCAGCAGAGCCAGCGGGTTCGGCTGTGGTCTCGCTTGTCATGTGCACATCATGCGGGAGGGGGGCTGCGCCGGCATCCGGGGCGACCCGGGGACTTACCCTGAGGGTATGCGCGTGGTGCACCTCGGTTTTGCCCCAGAGCTCGTTGACTACCAGGACGCCTGGGATGCGCAGCGCGAGCTGCACGCCAAGGTCGTGGCCGGTGAGGAACCAGACACGACTTTGCTGCTCGAGCACGTCGCGGTCTACACGGCCGGCAAGCGCACTGAGCCGCACGAGCGTCCGCTGGACGGCACGCCCGTCATCGACGTGGACCGGGGCGGCAAGATCACCTGGCACGGCCCCGGCCAGATCGTCGGGTACCCCATCGTCCGGCTGCCCGCCCCGATCGACGTCGTCGCGCACGTCCGGCGGCTCGAGGAGCTGATGATCCGGGTGTGTGCCGACTTCGGTGTCGACGCCGCGCGCGTCGAGGGGCAGAGCGGCACCTGGGTGCTGGCCGACGAACGGGGGCCGAACCGCAAGATCGGCGCCATCGGCGTGCGGGTCAGCCGGCAGGTGACGATGCACGGCTTCGCGTTCAACTGCGACCCTGACCTCGGCTGGGCCGACGTGATCATCCCGTGCGGGATCGTCGGTGCCGGGGTCACGTCGTTGTCGAGGGAGCTTGGCCGGGATGTCCCGGTGCCCGAGGTGCTGCCGCACGTGGAGAAGCACCTCACCGACGTGCTCGGCTGAGCTCTGGTTGCCTGACGCCGAGGCACGACACGTGACCCACGTTCCGAGTCACTCGGTGCGTCTCGAGGTCGTCGAGCAGCGGGCGACCCCGGCGATGGAATACCGCCGATGCTCGCGGCGTACTCTTGGGTACGCGCCCGGCGATGCCAGGCGCGACTGTTCACCGGCATACGAATGCCGACCTGGGCACCGTCGAGAGTGAGGACGCCACCGTGACCGTGGCCCCCGAAGGCCGTCGCATGCTGCGTGTCGAGGCACGCAACGCCGAGACGCCGATCGAGCGCAAGCCGTCGTGGATCCGCACCACCGCCAAGATGGGGCCGGCCTACACCGAGCTGCACTCGATGGTGAAGAGCGAGGGCCTGCACACGGTCTGCCAGGAGGCCGGCTGTCCCAACATCTTCGAGTGCTGGGAGGACCGCGAGGCGACGTTCCTGATCGGCGGCGAGCAGTGCACGCGCCGGTGCGACTTCTGCCAGATCGACACCGGCCGCCCCGCAGACCTCGACCGTGACGAACCTCGGCGAGTCGCAGAGTCGGTGCGTCAGATGGGGCTGCGTTACTCGACCATCACCGGCGTCGCCCGCGACGACCTGCCCGACGGCGGGTCCTGGCTCTATGCCGAGACGATCCGGCAGGTCCACGACCTCAACCCCGGCACCGGGGTCGAGATCCTCGTGCCCGACTTCAACGCGGTGCCGGAGCTGGTGGGCGAGGTCATCGACGCGCGGCCCGAGGTGTGGGCCCACAACGTGGAGACGGTCCCCCGGATCTTCAAACGGATCCGACCGGCGTTCCGCTACGAGCGCTCCCTCGACGTCATCACCATGGGCCGCAACGCGGGCCTGGTCACCAAGTCCAACCTCATCCTCGGGATGGGCGAGGAAGGCCACGAGGTCGAGCAGGCGCTGCGCGATCTGCACGAGGCCGGCACCGACATCATCACGATCACGCAGTACCTGCGCCCGTCGCCCCGCCACCACCCCGTCAACCGGTGGGTCACGCCCGAGGAGTTCGTGCACTGGTCCGAGGTGGCCGACGAGCTCGGGTTCAAGGGCGTCATGGCCGGCCCACTGGTCCGGTCCTCCTACCGCGCCGGACGCCTCTGGGCAACCGCGATGCGCCGGTGGGGACACCCGATCCCGGGGCACTTGGCCCACCTCGCGGCCGCGGCCGACTCCCCGGCCCGCCAGGAGGCGGCGACATTGGTGGCGGGGTTGGCCCGCCGGAGCGTCGCGGCCGTATCCTGACCCTCATGGCCAGAACCCCCAAGGCAGAGAAGCCGGCAAAGGCCCCCGGGCGTTTCGCCCAGGTCAAGCAGGTGTTCCTGGCCGCCAAGGCGGTCGACCCGAACATCGGGTGGTGGATGGCCCTGGCCGCCCTCGGTGTCCTGGTGCTGGCCGCGGTCGTCGGCGTGGTGTTCCACGTCCTGGTGTTCGCGCTGATCATCGGTGTCCCGCTCGCCTTCTTGGCTGCGACGATCGTGCTGAGCCGGCGCGCCGAGCGGGCGGCATACCGGAAGATCGAAGGCCAGCCCGGTGCTGTCGGTGCCGCCCTGAAGTCGATCCGGCGCGGCTGGTATATCACCGAGGAGCCGGTAGCAGCAGACGCGCTCAAGGCGACCGACCTCGCGTCGGCCGCGCTGGTCTACCGCGCTGTCGGACGACCGGGCATCGTGCTGATCGGCGAGGGACCCACCGGCCGGGCTCAGAAGCTGCTCGCCTCCGAACGCCGCAAGGTCGAGCGCGTCGCCAGCGGCGTCCCGGTCATCCTCATCCGCGTGGGCGACGGAGCCGGTGACGACGAGGTGACTATCCGCAAGCTCGCCAACAAGGTGCAGAGACTGAAGCCGGTGCTCACCAAGGAGGAGGTGTCGGTCGTGAACAAGCGGCTGCGCTCCATCGGAGGCGTCCGGCCGCCGCTCCCGAAGGGCATCGACCCCACCCGCGCGCGCGTCGACCGCAAGGCGATGCGCGGGCGCTGACCGCTCCCCGGTGTCGACTAGCGCACTCGGTCTGAGTCACCTGGTCTGAGTCACCTGGTCTGAGGCACCTGGTCGCCGACGCGGGCGAGCTCGTCCTGCACCATCGCCACGAACGCCTCGTGCCGCGCCGCGATGCCCCGGAAGAACAGGTCAGGCTCGATCACCTCGAGCTCCATCAGTGCGGGAGAGCCCTCCCAGTCGACTAGGTCGACGCGCGCATAGCTGAGCCGGCCCGGCGCGACCTCCATTGCCGCCAAAGCCACCTGCACCTCGGCCGAGTCGGGCGTGTGGTCGGACTCGGTGCCACCCAGGTGTCGCTGCGATCGGTAGTCACCTGCCGCAGGGACCTTGCGGACGGCGTGAGAGAGCCGTCCTGCCATGAAGACCAGCGACCGCTCCCCCGCCGCGATCCCGCGGACGAACGGCTGCACCACCACGTCACCCTTGGCGGCCAGCCGCTCCGCCGTGGCTGAGGTCGCCGGGTCGTCGCGCCGACCGCGATAGGTCCCGCGGGCACCCCCGTCGACGGCCGGCTTGACGACGACCTCGTCCCACGCCGTCTCCTGCAGCTGGTCCGTGACGTCCATGGACTGACCCGGGATGAGCACGGTGGGTACCGTCGGGACTCCTCGCACGGCCATCTCGACGAGGTAGCCCTTGTGGGAGTTCCACCGAATCACGTCGGCCGGGTTGACCAGGGTGGTCACCTTGTCGACCTGCATGGCCCATTCGGCGAACTCGACGAGTCGGTCGAAGTAGTCCCAGGTGGTGCGCACGACGACGAGTGTGTATGCCCCCCAGTCCACCTCGTCATCCCAGGACACGACCTCGGCCACCACGGCGGCATCCCGCAGCGCCTGACGCAGGACGTGGATCTCCGGGTCGGCATACCGCTCGTCGCTGTTGGTGACGAGGGCTACCCGCCCGAGCTCGGAGGTCATCGCATCCGGACCAGGACGGTCCGGGCGGCCTTGTCATGCAGCCCGCGTGAGTCGCGGTCCCAGATGAGCGCAGGAACAGCGAGGCAGAGCAGCACGGTCCGGGCCACGACCTGCAAGGGCGTCGCTTGTTCCCCGGTGACCGACCTCAGCCGGATGCCGAGGACCCGCTGACCGAACGTCGAACCCAACGTGCCGAGCAACAGGATGTTCTCGACGCCGAAGATGAGCAGCGGGGCAAACGAGCTCGGTCCGGACTCGCCCAGGGTGACGCGAAAGAGCGCGTAGGCCATCACCTGACACAGCGTCCAGTCGATGACGATCGCCACCAAGCGTCGGCCGAACCGGGCAATCGAGCCTGGCCCGGCCTGAGGCATACCGAGCCGCTTGCCGGGGTAGTCGGTGGCGCCGTCAGGACGCTGCGCGTTGGGGCCCTCCAGCCAGGACGCGACGTCCTTGCGGTCCACCACGGGCTGGGCCTTCCGTCGGTTTTAACGCCGGTGAAACATCCGGGTCACGGGCTCGTCATTCCGTGGCCCTAGTGTCTCACCCGGACACGAATGCGCAGTCGGGCGACCCCTTTGTCCTGTCGCCCGGCTCGCCACCCACCACAGGAGGATGGATGTTCAGCAAGCCCGAGGAATGCCTCGAGTTCATCAAGAATGAGGACGTCAGGTTCGTCGATATCCGGTTCTGCGACCTGCCCGGCGTCATGCAGCACTTCAACGTCCCTGCCAAGAGTGTCGACATCGACTTCTTCACCAACGGCCAGGCGTTCGACGGCTCGTCGATCCGCGGGTTCCAGGCGATCCACGAGTCCGACATGAAGCTGATCCCGGACGTCTCGTCCGCATACCTTGACCCGTTCCGGGTGGAGAAGACGCTGATCCTCAACTTCTCGATCGTCGACCCGTTCACGGACGAGCCTTACAGCCGTGACCCGCGAAACGTCGCCGCCAAGGCCGAGGCCTACCTCAAGTCGACGGGGATCGCCGACACCGCCTACTTCGGCGCCGAGGCGGAGTTCTACATCTTCGACGACGTTCGTTTCGAGACCAAGGCCAACGCTGGGTACTACTTCATCGACTCGATCGAGGCCGCGTGGAACACCGGCCGAGAGGAGCCGGGCGGCAACCAGGGATACAAGACCCGCTACAAGGGTGGTTACTTCCCGGTGCCGCCGGTCGACCACTTCGCCGACACGCGCGACAAGATCTGCCTCGGTCTCGACGACGTGGGCCTGATCGTCGAGCGTTCGCACCACGAGGTCGGCACCGCGGGCCAGCAGGAGATCAACTACCGGTTCAACACGTTGCTCCAGTCCGGTGACGACATGATGAAGTTCAAGTACGTCGTCAAGAACACCGTCTGGGCCATGGGCAAGACCGCGACGTTCATGCCCAAGCCGCTGTTCGGTGACAACGGCTCGGGTATGCATACGCACCAGTCGCTCTGGAAGGACGGCGAGCCACTCTTCTACGACGAGAGCGGCTACGGTGGCCTGTCGGACCTGGCCCGCTGGTATGTCGGCGGCCTGCTCGCGCACGCCCCGTCACTGCTGGCTTTCACCAACCCAACGGTGAACTCCTACCACCGGCTCGTACCGGGCTACGAGGCGCCGGTCAACCTGGTCTACTCGGCTCGCAACCGCTCCGCCTGCGTGCGCATCCCGATCGCAGGAACGTCGCCGAAGGCCAAGCGCATCGAGTTCCGCATCCCGGATCCGTCGGCGAACCCCTACCTGTCGTTCGCTGCTCAGCTGATGGCCGGCCTCGACGGCATCAAGAACCGCACCGAGCCGCCGGAGCCCGTGGACAAGGACCTCTACGAACTGCCTCCCGAGGAGCACGCCACGATCGCCCAGGTTCCCGGCTCGCTGCCCGCGGTCCTCGAGGCGCTCGAGGCAGACCACGAGTACCTGCTCGCCGGTGACGTGTTCACGCCCGACCTGATCGAGACCTGGGTCGAGTGGAAGCGCACCAACGAGGTGGACCCGATCCGGTTCCGCCCGCACCCCCACGAGTTCGAGATGTACTACGACATCTAATGGCCAAGGTCTGCTGACCTGCACCGATGCCGCGACACGCCGTCTGACCTGCGCAAACACTTCTCTACGTTTCCCGTGGTTGGGCGGTGTTTCGCGTTGGTGTGCCATGGATATGCCATTGGGGAGCGGCCGTAGATCTCTGCCAGATACGGACTGCAGGTGAGTAGGTGCCGTGGACGTGGCACCGGCTGACCGACGGAGTGCCTGAGATGATCCTCAGCGGATGAGAAGGCCCGGTCCTCCCCTGATCGGATCCGGGACGGATCCGTCGCGGACAAAGGTCCTTATCTCAGCGGGTGGCGGGCCAGAGGTCGCCTGCCGGCCTTGGCCGCTACGCGCCCTGGTCGACCAGGTCGGGGTGGTGGATTCGCGCAACGTCGGGATGGGCCCGCAGCCGAGCCTTCAAGAGGTTCTCGCCATAGCAGGATCCGATGATGTTGTCGGCCTCGTGCTCGACGCCACGAGCGCCGCTGCGCAGCTCCGGCGCCAGCGTCAGCCGTGGCACCTCGGCGTCGAGGCTCGGGTTGAAGAAGAACGGGATGGAAATGCGCTCGCGTCCGTCAATAGGCGACACCACCCGGTGCTTGGTGGCCCGGAGGTAGCCGTCCGTCGCCACTTCAAGCAGCTCGCCGATGTTGACGACGAATGTGTCGTCGACCGGGAGCACGTCGACCCACTTGTCGTCGACGAGGACCTGCAGCCCTGCCGCGCCCGGCTCGATGAGCAGGAGCGTGAGGATGCCCGGGTCCTTGTGGGCCCCGACGCCCTGCGCCCCCGTCTCGATCTGACCTGGATACCGAACCAGCTTGAGCAACGTCGAGGGGCGTTCGAACAGCGAGGCGAAGACGTGGCGATCGCAGCCGAGCGCCTCGGCCCACTCCTCGAGCAGTGCACTACCGAGCCGGGACAGGCGCTCGGTCCAGGCTTCGAGGGAGGTGCGCAGCTCGGGCAGGGCTTCGGGCCACTGGTTCGGGCCATCCAGCCGTAAGTAAGCCGGCTGGGCGGCGGCTCGCGGCTCGCGCTCGGGCCCGATGTCGATCTGCTCGCGCAGGTCAGCGACGCCCTGCGTGAGTTCCCCACCGACGCGCGTGTAACCGCGGAACCACGGGCTGCGCCGCATCTCGACGGCCGCCTTGTCCTCGGCCGGCAGGGCGAAGAACCTACGAGCCGTCGCGAACAACTCGTCCGTCACCTCGGCGGGGATGCCGTGCCGCAGATGGAAGAACCCCACGTCGTGCGTGGCGGCGCGCAGCTGCAGGCGGAACTGCGCAGCACGCTCGCCGCCGGCCACCAAGTCTGCGGCGTCCAACACCGGCAACTCGCGAACTGACATTCCTCAAGCCTAGCGCTGCGATTCCCAGGTAGTCAGAATCGATAGACCCGGACCTAGTGGTGCGTCTCGTCGTTGGTTGACTGCTTGGAGGGCGACGCGTCCGCGGGCGACTTTGGCGAGGATGTCGTCGGCGGTGGCGGTCCAGATGAACGGCTTCGGGTCCCCCGCAAGCGGGAGGGACCCCAGTCCAGACACAGCACGATCGCGTTATCCGGGGGCGCCAAGTACAACCCGACGACGTCGATCAGCTTCTCCTCGAACCGCGGATCGTTGGACAGTTTGAACGAATGGACCAAATGCGGCTTCAACCCGCGTGCGGCCCATACCCGCTGCACCGTCGCCGGCGACACTCCGACCTGATTGGCCATCGTGCGGCACGACCAATGCGTCTGCCCGGCCGGCTTGCTGTTGCGGGTCAACTCAACGATCTCGTCAATCTTGGACTGCGGAATCGTCGACTTACGACCACGGCCGCACGGACCTTACCCAGCTTCGCCAAGCCCTCCTCGGCAAAACGACCGCGCCACGCGCGCACGGTCGCGGCCTTGACTCCAACCCGCTGCGCGATCTGCGTGTTCGCGATTCCCTCGCCCGCCAGCAGCAACACCTCAGCCCGCTGCACCTGTCGATGCGGCGCAGTCTGGGACCGAGCAAGCACCCGCAGCGCCTGGCGTTGCCCGTCCGACATTGCCAAAGCGGCAGCAGGTCTGTTCATCCACAAAGATGACCGCTAAACACACCTGCTATTTTTGGAGACACACCACTAGGTTGATGATGCGGCACCGTTGGTGGGCAACGCCGTCGGCTGCTTGAGCCAGGCATACCAGTTGTCGAGGCCCTCGCCGGTCCGGGCGCTGACCGGGATGACCGTCACCGTGGGGTTGACGGACCTGAGGTTGCGCTCGAACAGCGCCATGTCGAAGTCCAGGTGCGGTAGCAGGTCCATCTTGTTGAGTAGAAGCAGCTCGACGGAGCGAAACATGACGGGGTACTTGAGGGGTTTCTCCTCTCCCTCCGTGATGGCGAAAACCATGACCCGATGGTGAGCGCCGACGTCGAACTCGGCCGGACACACCAGGTTACCGACGTTCTCGACGAAGAGCAGATCCACCTCGGCGAGGGTCAGCCGAGCCAGCGCCGACCTCACCATCGGCGCGTCGAGGTGACATTCGCCGCCAAAGCCGTTGCTGGTGTTGAGCAGCGCGATCTGCGCTCCGTACCCGGCCAGGCGGTCGGCGTCGATACTCGTCTCGATGTCACCCTCGACAATGCCGACCCGAACCTTGTCGGCCCGGTCGGCCCGGTCGGCCATGGCGGCCAGAGTGCGCTGGAGGATGAGCGTCTTACCGGCTCCGGGTGACGACATCATGTTGATCGCGACCACCCGGTTGGCGTCGAGGAGGTCGCGGTTGGCCTGCGCCGTGCGGTCGTTCTCGCCGAAGATGCGCTCCAGCACCTGGATCCGCTCCGGCCCGGTGCCGTAGCCCGACATGTCCCCGAGATCGTGCTCGGGGCTGGCATCGGCGTGGGAGGGGCTGTCGTGCTCATGGCCGCCGCGCTCCGTCACGCTGTGTTCGTGAGCGGTGCCGTCGTCGTGCCGGTGGAAACGTCCCATGATCACCCTTCCGTGAGGTCTACTGAGGTGACGAGGAGCTCCTCGCCGCCGACCACGGACACCTCCGAGGCCCCGCACCCGCCGCACAGCAGCAGCAGCTCTCCCGACAGCGTCGTGGACTCGCCGCACTGACGGCACCGGAGGATGACGGGGCGGTAGTCGACCTCCAGACGCGAACCCGCTAGACGGGTCTCGTCGCAGACGACGGTCCAGCAGAACGTCAGAGTGTCCGGCACCACCTGACGCAGCTGGCCGACCTGGAGGTGGATCACCGATATGTCGCGACCCGCCGCGGCGCGGTCGGCGATCTCGTAGATCGCGCCGCACAGGGAGACCTCATGCATCGGTCTGCGCCTTCTCGCGGTCGAACGGTCGGCGGCCGGTCTCTGCCGGCACCTGCGGCGCCACGGGCATCGGCCAGCAGTGGGTCACGGTGACCCCGACCGGCTCGCCCGCGCGCAGACGAGGTGGACCGGGAGAGGTGGCGAGCAGGTGCCCGCCGGGGACGGAGACGACATGGTCCGTGTGCGGGCCTCGGTAACGCACCGTCTCGACCCACCCCGGCAGGTCGCCGTCGAGCCGGACCCAGTCCGGCCGCACCAGCACCTGGCCATGAGCCGCCCCGGCAACGGATGGGGCAAGGGTGGACGCGTCGAGGAACGACGCCGGCCCGGTCAACCGGGCGGTCTCCACGTCGACGGGCTGCATGTAGAGCTCACGCGGTGTGCCGACCTGGACCAGGCGACCACGCCGCAGCACCGCGATCCGGTCGGCGATGGCCAGGGCCTCCGCGGCGTTGTGCGTGGCGTAGAGGGCTGCGGCGCCCAGGGCCGCTCGGCGCCGGGCGATCTCCTCGAGCACTACCGAACGCAGGTGCGTGTCGAGGTGGGCGGTGGGCTCGTCGAAGAGGAAGAGGGCCGGGTCGCGGGCCAAGGCCCTCGCCAGGCCGACCCGCTGCTGCTCGCCACCCGACAGCTGGGCCGGGAACCGGTCAGCAAGGGCGAGGAGCCCGAGCCGTTCGAGAAGCGCACCGGCCTCCTGGTGCGACTGCGTCTTGGACGTGCCCCGCCGACGCAGCGGGTACGCCACGGTGTCGAGGACCGTGAGGTGTGGCCACAGAGCCGCGCCCTGGAACACCAGGCCGACGCGGCGCTTCTCGGGCGCCACCCATCGCCCCCGTCCGGCCACGACCTGGTCGCCGATCGTCACAACGCCCGAGTCGGGCTCGATGAACCCGGCGACGGTGTGCAGCAAGGTCGTCTTGCCCGACCCGGATGAGCCCAGCAGCGCGATCACCTCTCCTGCGTCCAGCTCGAGGTCGAGGCCCGCCAGGACGCTGACGTGGCCGTAGGAGACGGACAGGTCACCGAGACGCAGCGCCGAGGTCCTGGTCATCTCGCCTCCGTCGGCCGGGCGGCCAACCACGAGATCTCGACGGGAGGGGCGGGACGGCCAGGACGCTGTCCGCGACGTTCGCGCGCCGCATACACCGCGAGGCCCGCTCCGACGACGGCGAGGGGCGGCAGGGTGAGGACCACCGCCAGTGCAGCGCTGACCCCGATATCGCCCAGCTGCTGCTGGTTGAGAACGACGACCGCGAACGTCTCGGTGTCGGCTCCGTAGAGGATGCTGCTCATGGTCAGCTCGTGCAGGGCGAACAGCAGGACGAGGCCGCCTGCTGCGAGGAAGCCGGTCGCCGTCATCGGGGCCGTGATCGTGCGGAACACCGTCATCGGGTCGGCTCCGGCGGCCCGAGCGGCCTGCCCCAGCTCCGGCGCGACACGGTCGGCTCCGGACGCCAGGGCGCGGTAACCCAGCGCCGCGCACTTACCGAGATAGGCGACGAGGATGATCACCGCCGACCCGCCCAGCCTCTGCCCGTAGGCGATGAGCACCCCGATCGCCAGGGCGGTGCCGGGCACGGCGAAACCGAGGGTCAAGGCGGTGCCCAGCCGCCGCCGCGCCTCACCGCCGATACCGACGACCACTCCGGCGAGGGCCATGACGATGAGGGCCGCAGCCGAGGCCAGGACCACTGTCCGGCCGAGGCTGGTGAGAGCGGTGGCGTCCAGCCCGAGGCGGTAGTTGGTCAAAGCCCAGTTGGCCGGCAGGGGTGCCAGCCCCGCTGCTCGGGTCAGCGAGGTCGCGGCGAGGGAGACGAGCGGCAGCACCATGGTCAGGAAAATGTATGCCGTGAGAGCGGCGGACACGAGGCGGGTCGCCGGCGACGGGCGGTGGACTAACCGGCTTCCCCCCGACCCGCTCCGCTGTAGTCCGGCACCGATCCGCCCGAAGCCCCGGTCCGCGCCCCCGATCGTCACGAGGACGAGGACGACCATGAGGAGTGCGATGACGCACAGGCGGGTGAAGGCCGCGGGCGCCGCCGATATGGCCAGCTGCTGGTAGGCCAGCGAGGCCAGGGTCTGGTATCCGCCGGCCGAGCCGAGCACCTGAGGCACGGCGAAGCTGTTGACCACACCGACGAGGACGACCGCGGCCGACGCGAGCAGCGCTCCGCGCAGCAGGGGCAGGTCGATGGTGACGAAGGTCTGCCAGGGGCCGGCACCACTCGCCCGAGCCGCGCGCACGAGGTCTGGCTCGCGGCGGACGCCGAGAGCCGCCGTGACGATGAGCCAGACGACCGGCACGGCGTCCACCGCGAGCAACAGCATGATCCCAGGGGCGCCGTAGAGGCCGGGCAGGGTGAGTCCCGCAAGGTGGTCGAGGAGCCCTCCTGAGCCGTAGGCCTGGGTCCAGCTGAGGGTCAGCGAGAACTGAGGCACGAGCAGGGGAAGGGCCAGGCCCAACCGCCACCGGGCGGGGCGCCGCACCAGCGCCCGGTCGAAGGCCAGGGCCAGGGCGGTGCCGATCACCACGGCGGCCACGGTGACCACGATGGCGAGTGTGATGGTGTGCCACAGCGCGGAGCGAACGTCGCTCGTGCCCAGGGCGGCCGTCACTTCATCGACGCCGCCGTCGACTGCCCCGCGCACGATGAACGCCAGCGGCGCGGCCAACAGCGCCGCGACGAGCAGCGCGACGACGGCGACCGCGACCAGACGCCAGCGCCCGGCGGATCCTTGCGGACGGCTCACTGCACGAACACCGAACGGTACTGCTCGAGCAGCTCGGCCTGGTGCCCGAAGAGGGCGGCCCAGTCGGGAGAGACCGTCTGGGCGCCGGCGGGCTGGGCAGGGCCAGGCACCCCGGGGACGATGGGCTGCCAGCCCGTCGCCGCAATGCGCTGCTGCCCGTCCGTGCTGAGCACGTAACCCAAGAAGTCGGTCGCCGCGGCGACGTGCGAGGAGGCCGTCGTCAGGGCGATCGGGCTGTAGAGAGCGATCGCCCCGGGCTTCGGCCAGACCAGGTCGACCGGAGAGCCCTTGGTGATGGCGTCTCGTATCCCGGAGTCCAGGGTGATCCCGACCGAGAACGTCCCCTGGGCGACCTGGGTGACGACGTCAGGAATACTCGCGACCTGCCGGGCACCGTTGGCGCGCAGGGCCCGGTAGAAGTCCATTCCCTGGGTCTGCGAGAAGTAGCCCAGGGCCGCGAACGCCGAGCCGGCGAAGGCGGGGTCCGGCACGGCGACCTTCCCGGCGTATGCCGGTGAGGTGAGGTCCGTCCAGCTGGTGGGCGCCGGCTGGAGTCCGTGGCGGGTGACCATGACCAGGTAGAGCAGCCGGGTCCCCCAGAACTCGCGCGTGCGGTATTGGGCCGGCACGGAGGTGAGCTGCGGCAGGGGCCAGGGGGCCAGGAGGGACTGGTCGGTGTAGGTCTGCATCGAGAGGGGGTCGGTACCCCAGATGACGTCGGCCTTGAGGCCCCCGGAGCGAAGATCGGCGGCGATGCGGGCGTTGAGCTGACCGGTCGCGGCACGGAACACCGTGACGGTGGCCCCCTGGTGCGCCTTCTGGTAGCCGGCCTTGATCGCGTCGACGGTCTCCTGGGTGACCGAGGTGTAAAGCGTGATCGACGAGGCCGCCCCCCCCACCGACGCCGCCGACGGTGCGCTCGAGCCGGGGGATTCGGACGATCCGCAGGCGGTGGCGAACAGCACTGAGGCAATAGCGGCGGCGGTGAGGCAGCGCCGCGCCCACCCCTGGGTCCTCACGCTCATCCGATGGCCAGGGCCGTGCCCCGATGCTCGACGCCTGAGTTGGCGATAGCGATATGGCGCCTGGTGTAGAGCTGGAGCTGGCCGACCTCGGCCGGGGTGAGCCGGTCGCACACCCAGTGCCAGTGCAGGGAGACGACATCGCCGGGGACGAGGTCTCCGATGAACCCGGCGCCCGACCGCGCGCACTCGGCGGTCTCGATCACCGGCTCGCCCAGGGCGAGCGCGCGCCCGTCCCAGACGATGGGCCGCGAGCGAACGACGGCCCGGTCGCCGAGGACCGTCTCGACGGTGCCCCACCGGATCCGGCAGCGGTCGAGCACATTCAGCGCCGTCGGGGCCTTGCGGTCGTCACGGAGCAGTCCCACCCACGGGTAGACCTCGAAGACGTGAAAGCTGTGGTGCGGTACGCCTCCGGCGACGACACCCTCGGCCAGGTGCGCGAAGTCATGCCCGGTGCGGGACCGGAACCGGTCTTCCATCGAGTTGCCGATGTCGACGGCGCTGACCCGGTCGAGGAGCGGACTGCCGATCCAGTAAGCCTCGACGACGCGTCGGTCCAACGGGTCCCGGATGCCGGTGCCGCGGGCGATGAGCTCGAGGTAGGGCCACGCGCCGTGGAACCCCTTGGCGAGGTCGACCAGCCCGGCGTCTGTCACACCGGCCGAGCCGTACTCGAAGAGGGAGAGGTGGTCCGCCGGGCCGCAGTAGCCGAGGGCGTTCGGGGGGTAGGCGTAGCGGGCGAAAAGCTGAGGACCGTTGACCCTCGGTGGCGTGATCGTCGTTCCGCCTGGTCTCGTCGTCATGGTTCCTCCACCCCCCGCCCGAGCAACTCGAGCCCGGAGCGGGCGGCAGCCGCAGCCTCGGCCCCGACCTTCTCCAGCGCCATGCCCATGTGGATGAGGATCCAGTCGCCTGGCTCGAGCGAGTCACCGTCGAGCAGGCCGATGTTGATCTTGCGCGCCATGCCCTCCACGTCGACGAGGGCCAGCTGGCCCTCATAGCCGTCCAGGACCTCGACGACCTGTCCGGGGATTCCGAGACACATGGTCAGCCCACCCGCTCAGAGCGCTGGACGAACGAGCCCGACGACGACGCCAGGTGTTCGCGCACCAGTTCCCGGACCGCGGTCGCCGCCGGGACGACCGCCGCCCCGACGCGGTCGGACAGGCCAATCCGTTCGCTGATCTCCGCCACCTGGACGCCGACGAGGCAGGTCCGGGGGAGCTCACCGCCCAGTGCCGCGACACTGGACAGCACGGACGCCGGGTCCATCCCGTGTGCGTCCAGCCACGCCGAGCTGTTCATGTCGGCAGCCACCTCGAGGACCTCAATGCAGCCCGGGTCCCCGCGGTCGGGAAGCGCGTCGACGAGGATGGCCAGGTCCCAACCGTCGAGCAGGTCGTAGGCCAGGTGCATACCGCGGATGCCGTAGTCGACGAGGCGGACACCGGGGAGCGCCTCGAGGGCTTCGAGATGACGCACGACCTCGCAGCCGAACCCGTCGTCGGCCAGGAAGATGTTGCCGATGCCGGCGACGAGAATCCGCGGCACCTCAGGACTGGTCCTCTGCACGTGTGGTCCCTCCGGTGTGGGCCGGACCGACCGCGTCGTCATCGAGGTCGGTCTCGGCGCCCTGGCTCGCCGGCTGCTCGTCCGAGGGCGAGCCGGTAGCACCGCGGGGGGTGTCTGCGGGGTCGGGAGCCTTCTGCTCGTCGTCCTCGACAAGCCCGGTGGCGCCGGCGGTTGTGGCGCCGTCCTTAGTGGACTGCTCCTTTCCCTGCACGTCAGCCGTCTCCTTCCGGCCCTCGTACGGGGGCACAGCCTTGCCCTCGGTGTCGATACCATCCGGGGTGTCCGGACTGTGCGGGGTAAAGCTCATGTCGTTCTCCTGAGGTCGATGTGAGTCAGCCGCCGCCGGACTGAAGGTTCGGGGCGTCGGGGTCTTGTGCCTCTTGGGGCTGGACCGCAGTGTCGGACTTCTCGTCCGCGGTGCCTGCGGGCCGGTCGGCTGGTCCGCCGGACGGCTCGTCCGAGCCGGTGTCGCGTGCACCCTTGGGCCCGCGCTCCTCCTGAGGCTCCTCGTCAAGGTGTTCGCCTGGCTGCTCGCTCATCTCTGCTCCTCCTTACTGCTCACATCATGCTCACATCGAACGGATCCTCAGATACCTGCGGAAGTCGGGAATGGACTTCACCGCGACCACAGCGGCAACCACGGCGGCGGCGGCGACCACCGTCACGCTGATGACTCCAATGGTCTTCACGATCGGCTCTCCTCTCGTTGTGCTGGTTGGGCTTCGGCGGGCAGCGGCTCGAGCTCGTCGGGTGAGAAGTACAGGTAGCGGCCGTACCACTCGTGCAGGTCGGCCGCCGGGTCGTCCACGAGGACGAGCGCCACGTGCACGTCGCCGTCAACGTCGGACAGGACCGCGGTCACCCGGCCCACCTGGTCGGCAAAGAACAGGTCCTGCGCATCGGCGCGCCGCGACGGGTGCACCCGCACGAGGCTTCCCCGGGCGACACGGGTTCCCTTGACGACGACGGCGTCGACCTCGGGTCTGACACTCGCGTCGGCCTCCGGGTCCCACCACGGCACGTCCCCGGTCTCGAAGCTCGGCCCGTGCGGATCGCGGAGTATGCCGTGTAGCTGCTGCAGGTCAGTGGCGCTCATGTCGTCGCACCGGTCGATGATCGCCGCTGCGCGGGGGTCGGTGGCCCGGGCCTGGGCCTTCTCGTCGTCCGTCATGGTCATCACCCGCAGGCTGAGGATCTCGTCGATCTCGGTGGAGTCGAAGAGGGCCCCCTGGCTCTGCTCGGCCACCTCGGGATAGTCATAGAGAATGATCGGCGCGCCGAGGACCACGTCGCTCGAGCCCGCTGGACCGGCCAGCACGGGCCAGCACCGTCTCTGGGAACAGCGGCCGGCCGCGGCACTGGCCTCCTCGGGCGGCTCGAGCAAAGAGACAAACCCCGCGCCTCGAACCTCGAGGATCACGTGGGCCCCGATGAGCGACGTGCGGATTGCGAAATCTTTGTCGGGAGGCGCGTCGGGATGCTCGTTGTCCACCGCGACGGACAACCGGAGGAAGTCTCCGTCACGTGTCGTGCTCATCCGGACCCGGGCGGTCAGCGGCTGGCGGCGTCGGACGATTCGGCCCGTCGGCGTGCCGCTGCCGTCGGTGACCGGCTCGACATCCTCGCCCCCCGGCACCTCGACCACGGTGTCGAGTGGCTCGAGTAGCAACTGCTCGGGGAGGGTGATCTCCCGCTCGACCGCCTCGTCCCAGCTGAGGACCGAACCCCCGGCGACGGCCAGCGACTCGACGGGCACGTGGTCACCACCGGCATCACGTTGCTGCGCCTCGCGGACCTGGAGGTGCAGGAAGCGAAGGTGGAGGGTGACGAACCCCGGCTGCTCGACTGGGTCGACCAGGCACTCCATCGCCATCCCGGAGTCCTCACCGAGGCCTGCGGCAGCCGCCCCGGGCGGTCCGAGCACCCCGAACTGCCACCGCGACTGGTTCTTGCTCGAGCTCGCGCGGTAGGGGTAGAGCAGGTACCCCTCGTAGAGCACGGCGTCGGCAACGGTACGGACCAGGTCAAGACTCACGAGCGACCGCCTCCCCGTCCCGGGCGAGCAGGGCTTCCACGGTCTCTTCCCACGTCATCCACCCGTGCCGCGCACGGTAGTCAGCGAACCGGGCCAGGACGTCGTGGTCGAGCCGGATCCAGCCGGTGTTCGGGAAGTAGGCCTCGATCATCTCGCGCCAGACGGCTACCGGCAGGTCATAAGACGCCTCGCAGTCCCAGGGGACCTGCTGGACGCCGAAGCCGTTGGTCCCCTTGGTGAAGACGGTGCCGGAGAAGAGAAGGTTGACCGGCACGGAGCCAGACGCCAAGGCGTGGAGATAGCGCGAGCCGATGACGTCGAAGTCGTAGGTGCACGGAAGGACGAGGTCGACGTCGGTGGCGCCGACGAAACCCTGCACGGTGGTGTTGCACTGCATCCACAGGAACGGCTTGAGCGTGTCGACCCACCGCTCCCGTTCTCCGAAGAGCCCGCGCAGGGCCTCCTGCTCCGCCGCCTCGTAGCGCCGGCGCTGCGGCTCGATCCGGACCTGGCAGCGCAGCGCGACCGCATGGATCGTCTGTCCGGTGCGCTCCTCGATCCGCAGCCGCGCCGTCAGCTGGGGGGCCACGGCATACGTCTCGGCGAAAATGTCCAGGACGGAGAACTGGTAGTCACTCACGTCGCTGCCACCTCAGGCGCCGGGCGGCTGCGGGCCTCCACCCGGGCGAAGAACTCGTCCATTGCCTGGTGGGCCTCGCGCCCACCGTCGAAGCCGCGCCACAGCATCCGCAGCCGGCCGACCAGCTCGTAGCAGGCGTCGATCGGTACCAGGTGGCACGAGCCGCCGGGGCCGTCCGTCCGACGCACAAGGAGTGCCTCGACGTCGGCACGCAGCAACGCGAGCTGCGGGCTCTGGTCTACGATCCGGTCCCAGACCTCGAGGGGCAGCTCGGACTCCGTCGCGCCGGCGGGGCTGGGATAGAAGGCGATCATCCGGCCCAGTACCGAGTTGCGGAACAGGAACGCGAGCCCTACCGGGATCTGCATCTCGTCCCACGCCCTGGCGTCGAGGGCGAGGTCAGGGAAGGAGAAGTACCGCTCCGGCACGGAGCGGTACTTCAGGTGCGCATCCGGGTCGGCGAACAGCAGGTAACAGGGCCGGCAGGAGCACATCAGCGCCCGGTTCTCCACGCTGACGACGTGCGAGTGCTCGTCGGGGATCGGTTCCGCGCACATCTCGCAGCGCTCGCCGACGAGGGGCACCGGCCGGCTCTGGGTTACCCGCAGCAACGACGCGAGCGGGGTGCCGGAGCGACCGACGCTGGTCATGCCGACACCGGTGAGGGCACGGCGACCGAGACCGTCTCGCCGTCGACAAGCAACGGCAACGGGTCGAGGTGCAGCTCCTCGGCGTCCAGGCAGGCCCCCGCCCGACGAACCTCGTAGTGAGCCCGGCAGGCGGGGCACTGCAGCACGGCATCACCGAGGGGGCCGCCGAGCCGCCGCGCGACGGCGGCACCGTCCATCGGCCGTCCACACCGCGCACATTGGTCACGAAAGGCGAACAGGTCGGTGCCCACGCGGCAGCCCACGACCGGTATGCCACCCACCACCATCTGCACGACGGCCCCGGGTGCCAGGACCGCCAGCTCCGGCACGACCTCCCACGACGACCCGCCGTCCATCTGAGGCGCAGCCGTCTCCCCGACGCGTGAGAAGAGGGAGGCCACGGGGATCGTCGGGCCCGTCTTCTCCTTCGCGGTGGGCTCCTCCACCTCGATGGCGGTGATTTCCGGGGCCGCCGCCTCGATGGCCCCCTCGACGGCGAGCTTGAGGGTGACGGATGAGGATGGACAGCCGTCACAGCTGCCCAGCATCCGCAGCCGAACGACCCCCTCACCCACACTGATCAGCTCGACGTCGCCGCCGTGCGAGCCCAGGTAGGGGCGCACCCCCTCGAGCGCGTTCTCGACGCGGGTCGTCACGTCGTAGGGATGCAGGCCGTGCACGATCAGCAGGCTGGCCACCAGGTCGTCCTTGGCCAGGGCGTCCAGGGTCTTGTCCTCGAGACCCACCTGCTCGTCGACGATCTCGAGGAGCCGCTCCAACCCGGCGCCGTAGAGGTCGGCAACGAGCCGGACCAGCTCCTCGGCCCGTTCGCGCGCCACCGGTCCGCCCGCCGCGCTGGCGTCGATCAGCGTGTCGATGCGTGCCCCGGTGGCCCGCAGGTCAGATGACGTGGGGCCAGCCTGGTTCGTCACCTTATTCCGCGCCGGCGGTCTGCGTTGGTGAGTGCAGACGCTCGAGCTTCATGCCATCGCCGAGGTACATATGCACGCCGCACGGCAGGCATGGGTCGAAGCTACGCACGGTGCGCATGATGTCGATGCCCTTGAAGTGCTCGCGGTCGTTCTCCTCGAAGATCGGCTGGCCCTGGACAGCGTCCTCGTAGGGGCCGGGCGTGCCGTAGGAGTCGCGAGGGTTGGCGTTCCACGGCGTCGGCGGGTAGGGGTGGTAGTTCGCGATCTTGCCGTCCCGGATCACCATGTGGTGCGACAGGACGCCGCGGACCGCCTCGGTGAAGCCGCAGCCGATGCCCTCCTCGGGGACGTCGAACTTCGTCCAGGTCTTGGTCCGGCCGGCGCGGATCTCGACGAGCGCCTTCTCGGCGAAGTGCAAGGCGGCCGCTGCGGCATACGCCTGGAAGTAGGTGCGGGCTCGGTTGCGCTCGATCGTGTTGCTCCACTGGGGAATCTTCCACTCGAACTCGACCGGCCCCTTGAGTGCCGTTTTCGGGAGGTTGATCTGCACGCTGTTGCCGGTCGACTTGATATAACCGATGTCGACGAGCCCGGCCAGCGCCGTGACCCACAGCCGCGCCAGCGGTCCGCCACCGGTGTCGAGGGCAAGGTAGTCCTTGCCGTCGAACCAGCGCGGTGACATCACCCAGGAGTACTTGTTGTCCAGGTCGCGCTTCTGGGGCTTGGGGTTGGTGTGCTGGTTCCATGGGTGCCGGCGGTCGACCGGGTTGCCCAGCGGGTCCTTCTTGACGAACATCTCCTGGTCCTCCCAGTCGTCGTAGTACGACGAGCCGAGCAGGATCCGGATGCCGAGGTTGATCTCGACGAGATCGGTCGTCACGAGCTTGCCGTCGACGACGATGCCCGGAGTCACATACATCTTGCGACCCCAGTTGGTCATGTCCTTGTACTCGAAGTTGCAGTGCTCGGGGTCCTGGAAGGAGCCCCAGCAGGCGAGCAGGATTCGGCGGTTGCCGACCATCTCGTATCCGGGTAGGGCCTCGTAGAAGAAGTCGAAGAGGTCGTCGTGCATCGGCACGACCTTCTTCATGAACTCGACGTAGCGCATGAGCCGGGTGATGTAGTCGGTCATCAGCTGGATCGTCGCCACGGTGCCGACGCCACCCGGGTACAGCGTGGAGGGGTGGACGTGCCGCCCCTCCATGAGGCAGAACATCTCGCGGGTCATCCGGCTCACCTGGAGCGCCTCGCGGTAGAACTCGCCCGTGAACGGGTTGAGCGAGCGCATGATGTCGCCGATGGTCTTGTAGCCGTGGTCGGCGGCGTGCGGTGCCTCGGTCGTGTTGGCCAGCTCGAGGACACCGGGGTTGGTCTCCGCGACCATCCGCTCGCAGTAGTCGACCCCGACCAGGTTCTCCTGGAAGATGTTGTGGTCGAACATGAATTCGGCGGCCTCGCCGAGGTTGACGATCCACTCCCCCAGGTGGGGCGGCTTCACACCGTAGGCCATGTTCTGGGCGTAGCAGGAGCAGGTGGCGTGGTTGTCGCCGCAGATGCCGCAGATCCTGCTGGTGATGAAGTGCGCGTCCCGGGGA
>NZ_JBDTKA010000106.1:0-8229 GCF_039935575.1 Lapillicoccus sp. | reverse complement strand
CGCGTCGCCTCCGACCTCGACCAGCGCAGGGTCGTCGCTGACGACGACCGGGAGGCCGGCCGCCATCGCCTCCAGGACGGGTAGGCCGAAGCCCTCGGCGCGGCTGGGCATGGCGAGGACACGAGCCCCGTCGTAGAGGGCGGCCAGCATCAAGTCGTCGACCCGGCCGACCTGGACGACCCGGCTGCCAATGCCTGCGGCAGCGACCAGTCCCGGGGTGTCCACGCCTCCCCACCCCTGTTGCCCCACGACGACCAGGTCGAGGTCGTCGGTCACCGGGTCGGCCATCGCCCGGACGAGCACGTCGAGCGCTTTGCGGGGTTCCGCCGTCCCCACGAAGAGTACAAAGGGGCGAACCACACCGGCAGCCCCGAGCAAGGCGTGCGCATCCGAGGGGACGGGTAGGGCTGCGGCACCGGGGGGGACCACCTCGAGCCTCGCGACCGGCCGCAGGATCGTGCGCAGCGAGGCGGCCACCGCCAACGTGGGGGTGACGATCACGTCGGCCTCAGCCGCGACCCAGGCCGCCATCCTGCGGTGGAACGCCACCCCCCGTGGCGTGAGCGTCTCCGGATGGGTCCAGGGCACTGCGTCGTGGATCGTGACGACCAGCGGAACCCCCCGGGCGGTGGGCGGCGCCAGCAGGGTCGGCGCGTGGACGACCCGACCCGCCGAGCCGACCGCCGGCGGCATACCGCGCTCCCACAACCTGGCGAGAAGGGGCACCGGCAGCGGAATGGCGCGCGTCTGGACCGGCAGGTCGGCGGCGGCCTTGCACCCGAGGGAGACGACAGCGGTGACGTCATCCAGTGGGCCCATCGTCTTGGCTAGCGACCCGATCAGCTCGCGGGTGTAGCGGCCGGTGCCACCCGGAATCCGCGCGCACAGCTGCGTCGCGAGCACGTCGAGGTGGACGGGAGCCCCCATGCCGGCCGTGACCTCCATTCGCGCCCCGCAGGAACGTCGTGCCGAACCGTTCGTCGGTGCAGGTATCGTGAGCCTGCCACACGAACGGCGGAGCCGTCAGACGGAAGGACCGGTATGCAGCTCGCGACGCGCGGCGACAGACAGCAGACGCGCCTGCGGACCGAGCTCATCTCGCAGTTGATCCGCAAGGACCTCAAGGTCAAGTACCAGGGTTCCTCGTTGGGCTTCATCTGGTCACTGGCCAACCCCATGCTCCTGCTCGTGGTCTACACGTTCGTGTTCGCCGTGGTGTTCAAGTCGCAGGTGCCGAAGTTCGGGCTGTTCCTCATGTCCGGCCTGTTGATCTGGAGCTTTTTCACAATGGGGGTGAGTGGGGCCGCCACCTCGATCCTCGGAAATGCCGGCCTGGTCAAGAAGGTGCCGTTCCCGCACTCGGCCCTGCCACTGGCGTCCGTCGGGTTCGCGGGAGTGCAGGTGGCCCTGCAGTACGCCGTCCTCATTGTCGCGCTCTTCGTCTTTGAGATGCCGCCGGTGCGGATACAGCTCCTGCTCCTAATTCCGGCGCTTGTCGTCGCGCTGATGATGACGGTCGGGTTGGGGTTCTTTGTGGCAGCCTCCACCGTGCGACTCAGGGACACGCAGCACATCCTCGAGGTTGCTCTGTTTGCCTGGATGTGGCTGACGCCGATCATCTACCCCGCCACTCTGGTGCAGCACTTCCTGGGTACCGGAACCAAGGAGTGGCTGTACTACCTCAATCCGATGTCTGGTGTGGTGATTTCCTTCCAGCGCGCGCTCTATGGGGTGGTGTACTACCCGGGCACCCAAGACCTTCTGTTACCCAGCGCGTCGACGATGTTCTACGTCGAGGCATTGGGCATCGGGTTCGTCGTGGCGGCAGGGGTGCTCGCCCTCGGCATCTGGCAGTTCCGCCGTCTCTCGGCGGACTTCGCGGAGGATCTGTGAGTAGCTCACCGTCGAGCTCGAACCAAGCGATGTCAGAAATCCTCATCCGAGCCGAGGGTGTAAGCAAGCGCTTTGCCAGCTACCAACGACGGGCCACCAGCCTCAAGGAGCGCCTGGTCCGTCGCGAGAAGACCGAGAAGGAGGTCTTCTGGGCATTGCGGCACGTCGACCTCCAGGTGCGTCGGGGAGAGACCGTCGGCCTGATGGGTCCCAATGGCTCGGGCAAAAGCACCCTGCTGAAGGTTTTGGCCGGAATCCTGCGACCCAACGAAGGTGAAGTGTCGGTCGTGGGCCGGGTCGCCTCCCTGCTTGAGCTCGGCGCCGGGTTCGACGGAGAGTTAACTGGTCGAGAAAACGTCTACCTCAATGCTGCTCTTCTCGGGGTGCCGCGCCACGAGACGGACCGCCTGTTCGACGAGATCTTGGCGTTCAGCGAGCTGGGCGAGTTCATCGAGTTCCCGGTGAAGCACTATTCGTCGGGAATGTACGTGCGTCTCGGCTTCTCGGTCGCGGTGCATATCGACCCGGACATCCTGATCATCGACGAGGTGCTGGCAGTCGGCGACGCTGCCTTTCAGAAAAAATGCCTGGATCGCATCGCGGACTTCCAACAGCGAGGCAAGACCATACTCTTTGTCTCACATTCCCCCGGTCTGATCGAGCAGCTGTGCACGCGGTCAGTGCTGCTCAGCCACGGACAGGTCATGTATGACGGCCGGCCGCGTGAGGCCGTCAAAAGGCTGAACCGCATGCTAGGCGTCGACGGCGTCGACGCCAGGAAGGGCGACGTCGCGACAGTGGGCTCCATGCGGGTTCTCGATCCGATGTCCGCCGAACCGGTGTCGGAGTATCAGTGCGGTGCGTCAGTCGTCGTCGAAGGAACCGTGGAGTGGACGACCATCCCCGAGGGCGAGGTGCGTTTCTCGTTGAAGCTCGCGAGCCCAGGCGAGAAGGACCCTGTCATCGAGGTCGAGCCGCGATGGAGGCCAGTTCCTCGCGGACAGCTCGGTTCATCCGAGACGCGATTTCGATGGATGATCGACGCACTCCCCGACGTTCCAGGGGACTTCACCCTGGTGTTCGGCGTCTATCGCGGCAAGACCCTGCTGGCTGAGGGCAAGATCGGCGTTCGACTGTCTGGCGCAACACCCAGGGTCATCGAAGGCGCTCTGAGCATCGAAGGGGCACTGGTGCCACTCGACGCGATCGCCGATGGGGCCCCGCTAACTGAACAGTATTGGGCCTGAGCGTCCACGGGCACCCAACCAGAAACTCAACCAAACGTCAGTCGTCAAGGGCCCGCACATACGCCTGGCGGGTCAGCCGTACGCAGTTGGTCCAGGAGAATCCAGATGCCCGCTCCTGGCGCTGTGCCGGAGTAGCCGCGGGGTGTCCCACTGCGTCGAGAACGGCCGCGGCGAATTGATCGGGGTCACCCGCATCGCAGTACGAAGCGCACGAACCCAGGACCTCACGCGTGACGGGCAGATCGTTCGCGAGCACAGACACCCCGCAGGCGAGTGCCTCGAGCGGAGGCAGCCCGAAGCCCTCGTCAAGGCTAGGGAAGACCAGCAGCGAGGCGCCGGCCACCAGCCGTCGCAGGTCGGCCTCGGGCAGATGTCCTGTCAACGTCACCTTGTCAGTGCGAAGTCCGGCGAGGTCGAGTGCTGGGCCCCACCCCTTTCCTCCCGCCAGAACGAGGTGCGGCGGGTGATCCTGGCGCTGGGTGAGCAGCCGCAGCGCGGCTAGCAGCGCTGCGAGGTTCTTGCGGGGCTCGAGAGTGCCCACCGCGAGGAGGTACTCGTCGGGGAGTCCGTGCTGCCGGCGCCACTCGACCGACGGCTTCGCAACCTCGAACCACGCTTGGTCAACGCCCAAAGGTGTTACGACGACACGCTCCGCGTCGACCACGTACGCGTCTAGCAGCTGGTCCCGCACCGTCCTCGAAGGGGTAAGGATAACCGCCGCCCTGGACAAGCTCTTGGGCACGAGCTCCCGGTAGGCCAACGACGCCGCCGACACGGTCTCGGGAAACTTGAGGTAAGCGAGGTCGTGGATCGTTACGACCCCCGCGGCCCCCCGACTCGGCGGAAGTACGAAGTTCGTCGCATGGAACACGTCCACGCGACCGCATAGTGCCTCCACCACGGGCACATTCACCCTCGCCCAGGCGGCTCTCAATGCCCGGGCCGGAACTGCCTTGGTCTGCACCTTGATCCCGGGCGGTACCTCTGTCGCCAGCTCCTGGCGCCCACGAAAGGTAAACGCCGTCGCGACCACTTCGTCCTGCTCCCAGTCGGACGTGAGGTGTCGCAACAGATTGGCCGTATAGGTCCCGATGCCGGTGCGCCGACCCAAGAGTGAAGTGGCGTCGATACCGATCCGCAACTCAACTCACCACCCTGGCGGGTCTTTCCGTGGCCCCGGTCCACTCGCGCAGCACATCCCGACGCGAGACGCTGCGAGGAACGTGCCGCCGGTCACGCAGAGTCTGCGGGAAGCGCCAGGCTACGTCTCGCAGCACTCGCAGCCGCAGCATTGGCCTGAACACGGCCGCGTCGGGGACGGAGCGACGAGCCGCCCGGCTTGCGGCAAGGGAGGCCGTTGTCAGGACGAACCGACCGGTCGCGCCGACCGCAGCGCTGATCGGGGCGTCGCGGAGCAGCATCAGCAGACGGTTGCGTTCGTTATGGAACGCGAAGCCCTCCGACGCGGGGTCCGCGCTGGCGGCGTGGAGATGCCGGACTACGGCACGCGGCTCGTAGACGATCCGCCAGCCGGCGAGCCGCAGCCGCCAGGATAGGTCGGTGTCCTCGTAGTACATGAACCACTCGTCGGCGAAGCCCCCGGCTGCCTTGACGGCCAACGTCCGCAGGACGACCGCGCCCCCCGAGAAGCCGAAGACCTCGACCGGGACGTCGTACCGGGAACCGTCGTGCTCACCCAGCCCGCGGTCCGCCCCGTACAGGGAGGCCAGCAGCACGACTCCGGCATTGTTGACGACCCGGGCTTCGACACCAGACCCCGTCGTCACCAGCAACATCTTCGACGTGACCGCAGCAACACCTGGGTCCTGCATCGCCACCAGGCAGGCTTCTAGCCACTCCGGCTCTGCGAGGGCGTCGTTGTTGAGCAGTGCGACAAACCGCGTGCCAACCTCAGACATGGCCGCCGCCACCCCGCCGGCGAAACCGACGTTCTTTGGCAGACGCAGGATCTTCGCCTCGGGGAAGGTGACGGCGACCGCCTCGGACGACCCGTCCGTAGACGCGTTGTCCACGACCAGGACCCGGTGCGAGGTCGTCTGTCGGGCGAGCGAGTCGAGGCACGACAGGACAAGGTCGCGACGCTGCCATGTGACAACCACGACGGTCACGTCCGTGACGTCAGTTCGCTCTCGAGCGTCGTCAACATAACTGGCATCCGGCATCCGCAAGTCAGGTGCGAACGCCGATGACGGCGCTGATGGCGCGCCTAAGGGACGTCTGCCAATCGGGCAGGTCGGGGAGCCCGACCTGCGCCCACTTCTCGTGACCGAGCACGGAGTAGGCGGGCCGGGAGGCGGGCAGCGGAAACGCATCAGTCGTCGTCGGCAGCACTCGGTCGGGATCAAGTCCCAGCAGCCGGAAGATCTCTCGGGTGAAACCGAACTTGGTCGTCTCCCCCGAGGAGGTGCCGTGGTAGATGCCAAACGGAGCGTCGCTGCTCAGCAGTGACTCAACCGCGACGGCGAGGTCATGAGTCCAGGTTGGTTGACCGCGCTGGTCGTCGACAACGCTGAGGGACGGCCGTTCGCCCGCAAGTCGTGCCATTGTCTTGACGAAGTTCGGACCGTGCTCGCCATAGAGCCAGGCCGTGCGGACCACGTAGGACTCCGGCGCGATGGCGCCCACGGCCCACTCACCTGCCGCCTTGGTGCGCCCGTACGCCGACCGGGGCGCGAGCGGCGAGTCCTCTGCGTAGGGGGCCGTGGCATCACCGCGGAACACGTAGTCGGTCGAGATGTGCACGAGTCGAGCGCCCGCTGCACGGCTGGCCCTCGCCAGGTTTGCCGCGCCGGTGGCATTCACGTCGAACGCCTCGGCCTCATGGGTCTCGGCGTCGTCTACTGCGGTCCACGCTGCCGCGTTCACCACTGTGTCGTGTCCGTGGACAAGGCTCTGACACGCGTCCGGGTTCGTGATGTCGAGGTCCGAGCGCCCCGCAACGGTCACGTCGTGACCTGCGTCGGTCAAAACCTCGTTCAGGTCACTTCCGAGCATGCCCAGACCGCCGGTGACGAGAATTCTCATGGCTGGAGGCTACCGGGGCACCCTTTTCTTCCTATAGTGGCTCATCCTGTTACCAGAGGTGACGGTGTGACAGAGGTCTAACTCTTAGGGGAGATCCATGAAGCGCGTCAGTATCACTGCCATCGTGGTAATGGCAGCCGGTTTGCTGGCCGCGCCTGTGCTCAGCCCCATCGGGGCCCAGGCGTCGCCCGTCAAACCTGTCGTCCATACGCGAAGCATCTCCGGTGTCGACGCCGCCTCTCTCGCGCTTTCGCCTCAGGCGTTCGACCCCCAGGCACTCGGGTCAGCCGGGGCAAATGGGCCAGCGCAAGCAGGGCGGGCGGCTCGAACAAAGGTGCCGGCAGTCCTTACCGGGGAACTAGACACCGGTCACTTCGCCGCGGCCGGGGTCACCTGGTCGCGTGCCGGTGCTCCAAAGGATGTCGTCGTCCAGGTCCGGGTCCGCGAAGCAGGTGCCTGGTCCGACTGGTACGACCTCGAAAAGGAGGGCGGCCCTGATGTCGCGAGCCACGAAGGCGCTCGCTCCGCCGCGCGAGCCTCCGCCGGACCGATCGCCGCGGCCCACGGCGAGGCGATCCAGGTACGGATGGACACCGGTTCAGGCGCCACGCCGCAGGACCTACTGCTCGTAACGGTCGATCCAGGAACATCCCCTGCAGACGCTAACCTCAGCGGCGCTCCGTCATCGACCGCTCACGCAGGAACGCTCGCACCGACGATCGTGACTCGAGCCCAGTGGGGAGCGGACGAGACCCTACGTCCAGCCGACTGCACCGTTGACTACTCCTCGACGATCAAGGCCGGGATCGTTCACCACACCGTCAACACGAATACCTATGCGCCCTCCGAGTCGGCAGGTCTCGTTCGAGCCATCTACGCCTTCCACGTCAACGGCAACGGCTGGTGCGACATCGGCTACAACTTCCTCGTCGACCGCTTCGGCGTGATCTTCGAGGGTCGATTTGGAGGTATGGACCGACCCGTGATCGGTGCGCACGCTGGAGGGTTCAACACCTACACCTTTGGCGTATCCGGCATCGGTGACTTCACAAGTGCCTCACCAACCGCCGCGATGACCGACTCGATCAGCACAGTTCTGGGCTGGAAGCTCGGGCTTCACAACCGCAACCCACAAGGCTCGACTGTCCTCATCTCGGGCGGTGGGCCTTACACCAACTACCCCGCTGGCACCGCAGTGCCGATCAGAGTCGTGTCGGGCCATCGTGACGTCGATGCGACGGGGTGCCCGGGGGACGGGATGTACGCACAGCTGAACAACATTGCCTACGCGGCGGCTGTCTACCTCCTGAGAAACCACGTGACTGACGAAGATCTCTACGGCGCGCTCTCGAGCGGAACCGGATCGGGGAAGGTGGAGGTCCACGGCCAATCGCTCTCCTCCAACTACATGTCGCGACTCATCGACGCGGCCACGCACCTGAGCCAAGACAACCCAACTCAGTGGCGGTTCTTCGTCGGCAGCTTGAGCGGTGACTCACGTCCGGACTTGATCGCGGTTCAGACAACCGGTACCCCATCCGGCAAGGTGGAGCTTCACGTGGTCAGCTGGGCAAGCTACTACCGCGACACCATCGTGAACACGGTCACCCCGATGAGCGCATTCATCCCGGACAGTCAATGGCAGCTGAGCGTGGGCGGCCCTGGCGGCGGGGACCTTTACCTCGTTGGCCTGAGCGGCACGGGGTCAGGCAAGGTAGAAGTCCACGCCCTCTCCGCTGCCTCCAACTACTCGCAGTGGTCACTCCATTCGACAACCGCCCTGGCGCAGGGTTTCTCCGCGTCGTCGAGCCGGTTCATCGTTGCCAAGTACTCCGGCGATCTCTACCTGCTGCTGCACGGGAGCACAGGGTCGGGACGCACGGAGGTCCACACCCTGACGGCCGCCAGCGGTTACCAGTCTTTCAACTTCCATGCCGTCACTCCGATCGGCCGCACAGACGACCGCACGGCGTCGTGGGCGCTCGGAACCGACTCTGTCCCCAACATCCTGTTCCTGCCTTTGACGGGCACAGGGAGTGGCCAT